>JAFSIZ010000009.1 GCA_017439555.1 Oscillospiraceae bacterium
AGATAATAATCAAGCTTTATGTTGTGCTTTTCAAGGTAAGGAATAATATCTTCCTTTGCGTTTTCCTCGTACCCTGAGTCGATAAGCATATTTTTGCCGTTAGGAAGCTTTATGAGCGTTGAGTTTCCTTTTCCGACATTGAAATTTATATATTCAAGCTCGGTTTTCGGTGCTGTGTCACACACAGTTAATTCCTGCGTAAGAACTTTACCGCTTTCAAGATAGTAATTCAGCGTATGCGTTCCGACCGGAAGCTTCAAAACAGCTTCTTTATCAGGAAATACGCTTATCATAGTTTCCTCAACCGTCCTTGTTCCCTTCAGTTCGGTTGTGAATGGGATTTCAACGCCGTTTTCTGTTTCTATCTTTACAAGCTTATCCTTATAGTTTGCGATAAGGCTCTGCGGAGTTTTGGGACTGTCGAGGAAAAGTGTCGCCTTTGTCGGTGAAATGCTGTATGGCAGCGGATTCGTTTTTCCGCGGTTTTCAATATATGAAATTTCAAACGGCAGAACCCACACAGGCAGCTTTGTCTGAGAATGACGTATCTGGACCAAGTTCTTTCCCTTTTCAAGCCATACCGGAACAGTCATTTCGCTATCTCCGGCAAGTGCACTGTAATTATCTATATTAACTCTTCCGTCCGGATAAGTTGTCGTGATTTTAAAATACTGTTCCCAGCTGTCGTGGGAATATCCCATTGCTATGTCATAATATCCGTCGGTCGGAACAGTTGTTTCATAAACGAAATAGTCGTCGTTCGTTTTTAAGAGAAGTCCGTTTTCTGTTCCCATTACGTTCGTTTCCACAACGTTGAACTTTTCGCAGAAAGCATCGCGCAATGCGTGCTTCGCGGGAATGTCGGCAGTTCTGCACAGCATCGCTGCCATTTGCGCACGGGTTACCGTTTCTTGCGGTCTTACCGTTCCGTCACTATAACCGGAAATGATTCCTTTTGAAACTGCAAGCGAAAACAGAGGCTTTAACGTCTCCGAAACAGAGGCATTATCCGAAAACGCATTGTCAACAAGAAATCTGTTTGCAAACCCAAGCTCACTGTCATATCCCATAGCGTATACTATCATATACACCAGCTCTTCGCGGGTTACAGCTTTTTCAGGCTCAATACGGCGGCTTACCTTCCACGCAACCGGAAGAAAATCTTCTGCCGCGTATACGTATGGTGCATACCATGCATCAGCTTCTACATCCTTGTATGTGTTTCCTATTTTCGCCGGTTTGCGCTCTGAGAATAAAACAACGGTTTTTACCGCTTCCGCGCGCGTCATTCCGCGCTCCGGCGCAAAGCTTCCGTCAGGATATCCTTCAAGCCAGCCTTCTTCTGTACACTCCTTTACGCTCCCATATGCCCAATGCTTTTCGGTAATGTCAGAATACATCATATTTTCCTCCGCACCGGCAGTTAACCTTGCCGGTATAAGCGATATCGTTATTGCTACTAATAAAAGAATTGATACAAACTTTTTCATAGGTTACTCCTTTCAAGAGCCTTCCCCTTGAGGGGTTATTCCCCCGGCAGGGGATTGATTCTCTCAAAGGGGTTCTCTTGCGAACCCCTTTGGAACCCCACGCTTCTGCCGCTGCCCGCGCACCGGATAAATCATCGCGCTCATTATGCCGTCGATGCTAAATGGAAAACTGCGTTTTCCGCGCATCCCCGTATGCATAATTTCGCTGTGATTTATTACCGCTTGGCGCGAAAGGCGGCATTACTGTGCCGGAATGTTTCCCTCTTTTTATTATAGCGGAGAGGGAGTCCTCTCCGCTATAGATGTGTTTTCCCTATTATTTTGTATGCTCGTAAGAACCGTCGGTGATAAGGGTGTAGCTATTATCTGTATTCTTAACTATAGCGTATCCCTTGTATGTTCCGTTCTTGTCAGCCGTTACCGTAAACTGCGCACCATGCTTTGTCATTGCAATTTTCTGCGTCCCGAACATAATGCCTTTTTCGACAACGTTACTGCCGAAGCCGATAAACTCTGCCATAACACCGGTTTCTTCACCTGCTGTGAAGCTGTCGATGATTATCTTCATTTTAGCTCCGGTATAAGTATGTTCTTCATATATCGCCGTTACAGTGCAAGTCTCCCATGCCTTGAAGGTGTAACTCTTATCACAGCTTACGATTTCCTCTTTTCCGTTTATACCGCTCTTTGTCCAGCATTTAAACGGCTTGTTGTCTGTATCTTTATCTGCTGCCGTGCAGATAACGTCAGTACCGTAAGGAACAGTGTTCTTAGTTCCGTTAACCGTTACTTCAACAGCATCCGGCTGTGTTTTGTTATCATATTCTGCAACGTAAATATTAGTATCTTCGTACTGCACCCATTCCGATGCTTTTCCATAGCCTGCCATTGAGGGAAGCGCGGGGGCTTTTGCTGCACAGTCAATAAGCTGACCGTTTGCGTTGTAGTATTCGTTGCCCGTTGCGCTCTCCGGGGCATAAACCGGAATGAGATAATTTCTGTCACCACCTGCCGGAGTATATGTAAACTCACGCTCAAGAGATACTATTCTCTTATTAAGAGAAAGTCCCTTTGCCCAATAAAGGAATTCGTTTCCGTTTCCGTCAGTTTCAGGTGCGACCATCTTGTATGAGCCGTCTGTCTGCGCTGTTGCGGATGTTCCCGTAACGGTAGTTACCGCATCAACAGAAGGAGCATATGCTGTTACATCACTGCCTTCCGGCTTGAAAGCTTCTGTAAGAGCTTCATCCTCTTCCGGCTCTGCAGCAGGTGCAGTTACTGCTACTTCAATTGACTTTGAGGATGAAAGTCCATCCTTTGTTGCTGTTGCGATGATTGTTGCCGTTCCGTCTGCAAGTCCTGTTACAACGCCGGTGGACTCGTCAACGCTTGCAAGTGCTTCATCATCAGCTGCGACAGAATATGTTATTGTTGCATCCTCTACAGAAGTGACTGCGTCACTCATAAGCATGGCTTTCGCCTCAACAGTAGTTACGCCTTCATTTTCAGTTGCAGTAAGGCTTGAAATTATCGGGACGAGTGCTTCGCCCGTACCGTCTTCGGTAAGGGTGAGGGAGAGTAAGTCCATATAAGACGACACGCCAAAATCTTCTAACGGAGAAATAGGGTTGTATACAAAGTAATGTTCCCCTTCGTCCAACTTCACGTCTTCCCCAAGGCTTAATGTTTCCTCATTGCCACTTGTCGTATCAACTTTCCCTGTTGACAGCACGTTCAGTTCAGTCAAACCGGCCTTGACTTGGTCTATAAGCTTTCCATCAACACTTGATACACTCGCAGACTTAAATATATATGCACTAACATATGGTTGTGTTTTGTTTCGGTAGTTAACTTTTATATCCAAATCATATACCCCTGTTTTAGGCACATAAATACTAAACGCAATCCATGCCGCTTTCTCTGTTTCTATGTGAGCACGCCCATAAACAGTGGCTCTCAGGCAGTTACCTGCTGGATAAGGTCTGATGTAGCTTGCAGTAGTTTGAAGCTGATCGTCGTCGTTAGAATTACACATATATTCCCAAAATCCACTGGTTGAGTCGTAGTTCAATGTCGTGCCTTGCATTTTGTATCCGGTTTTACTCTCACCTTTGCTGATATACTGATATGATGTCATCTTATTTTCGCTTATCAACTCATTAGTAAAATCATACACAACCTTGATTCCGGTTTCCGCTTCCGTATCTGCTGCGAATACGGCGGGCATGAGAGAAATGAGCATTGCTGTTGCGAGGATAATTGATAATATTTTTTTCATTGTCTTTTACCTCCAAATATTTGTTTTTTTATATTAACACAAATGTGTTGATACGGTTATTAGCCTGCCCCCAGGGGGATTCCTCAAAGGGAACTTTACTCAGTTCCCTTTAAAACCCTCCACGCTTTTGCCGCTCGGCATCCCCCAAGTCATCCTGAGCGGAGGGCGAATGCCCGCAGTCGAACTTGAGCGACAGCGAAAGCGCGCGTATGCGCGGGATCTTGTTTTGCTTCTGCTATCTTAGAGATCCCGCCCTCGCGGGCGCCTGCACAGATGCAAGCATCTGCTCCGGTTCGACTCCACTTCGTTCCGCTCAGGATGACACAAGAGGAAACGAACGCTTTTGCTTATAGGCGGCATTACTAAACAAGAACGTTTTACATCCCCGGGTGCAGGGGCGCACCCCTGCTCGTTTTAAGGGGATTTTCAAGGGGGAAATCGAAATCCCCCTTGAATTCGCTTTGCTTCTTTGGGGAAAACCAAAGAAGGTATCCCTTCGCCCGCAGGCGAAAAATAAGTTTTTACTTTTTCGTATAATCAAGTATCCGCTTGATAAGTACTGCAACCTCTGCGCGTGTTGTGTAGTCCGTCGGTGCGATGCGTCCGCTCTTGCCGTTCACAAGCCCTGCGCCGATAAGCGCGGAGACCGCTTCCTTTGCGTAAGGGGCAACGGTGTCAAAGTCGGGGTAT
>JAFSIZ010000104.1 GCA_017439555.1 Oscillospiraceae bacterium
GCTGGGCAGTAGACGGTGCAAACTCAACGATTGCCGACGGCGCGACGATGTCATATTTTGACACATATACTTCGATTGCGACGTGGAATGCAGGTGATAAGTATGTTACCTTTGATATCACAGTACCGACAGACGGAACATATGAAGTCACAGCCTTTGGTATGCACAGAACATATGGGGGATATATAAACTATTATATCGACGGCACGTTTATTGGCAGATTCGATTGCTATGCAACAAAGGACAATCTTGCAACTGCAACATCGGAAACTCTTGGACAAGTAACGCTTACAGCCGGAACCCACAAGCTGAAGCTTGAGGCTGAAAAATCATCAGGACCGAATGCGATGATGCTGCCTGTTAAGGTGGATTTCAAGAAACTGGTCATTAAAGATGAGTTCAGCATAGACTTCCGCACAGGCGATCTTGACACGATGACATCAACTGCGGGATATCCGAATACCGCCGGAGCAACGAGATATCCCATGTACATAGCAACCTCAAAGGGAGACGGCTGGGCTGTAGACGGAGCGAATTCCACAATAGCCGACGGTGTAACGATGTCATGTTTTGACACATATACTTCGATTGCGACCTGGAGCGCAGATGATAAGTATGTAACATTCGATTTCGAAACATATGGCGGCGGTATATATGACATCACGGCATCCGGAATGCATCGCCCCGAGGGTGGATATATTAACTATTACATAGACGGCGTCTATGCAGGAAGATTTGATTGTTATGCTGCTAAAGCTGATTATGCAAATGCAACTTCAACGGCGCTTCGCCCGATGAAGATTTCGGCAGGAACTCATAAGCTCACACTCGTTCCGGAAAAATCGAACGGAACACATGCCGTTATGCTTCCTGTGCAGATAGAGTTTAAAAAGAGAGAAGAGCTCGCAAAGATAAGCGAAGCTGCGCTTGCGTATAACAAAACAGAGCTTTTGGTCGGTGAGAGTGCTGAAGCTTCGGGAACTGTCAGGTTTGAAAACGGCGCACAGCTTGACCTCAGACTTGATAAGCTCAATCTCGGAAATGCAACCTTTGCAGGAGGCACGGATGAGAGCATAAAGCTTGCGGCTGAAAGCGCAGACGATGCAATAATTTCTGTTTCCGGAAACGGAACGGTCATTGCTATAGGAGAAGGCCAAGCTGATATTTTGTTAACACTTGAAATAGACGGAAACGAGAAAGCGCTTGATCCTATTAAATTTACCATCACGAAGGAAAAGATAGAAACAGTTTCGCTTTCTGCCGAGAAGTCATATGTTCTTCTTGCGAATGCGGAAGGAATGCAGATAAATGTTGCGGCAAAATACAACACCGGCAGAGATGTCGATGTTTCAAAGGCGGAAATAAGCTTCAGAAGCTCGGATGAGAACATTGCAACGGTTGACGAAAACGGAATCGTAAAGCCTGTGGCTGTCGGCGAGGTTGTGATAAGCTCAGATGTAACGATTGACGGAGAGAGTGCCACAGGCGAGCTTTCACTGATGGTATCGGAAGTTCCGATTTATCCCTCATTCAAGGTTGATTTCCAGAAGCAGATTGTGCCGACAATAGATGATGTTACAATAGAAAACACGGGCTGGCAGATGAATAGAGCTATGTCCGACAGTATACTCAGTGACGGAAAGACGCCTGATGGAGGACGTATAACACGATTCCAGGCATACGGTCTGCAGATTCAGTCGTCAAACAATGAAGAGTCGAATCACATTTCGTTTGATTTTGCTCTGGAAGACACAGGCGCATATGACATAAGCTTCCGCGGTATTCAGGCAGGTGGAGGTGCGAGCGCGGCGTTTATCTACATCGACGGAAAATATATCGGTCAGTATGATTTCTACAGCCCGTCAACGGTAAGTCCTGCCTATGTTGCTCAGCTGCGTTCGCTTGAGCTTTCCGAAGGAATACACACTCTCACTCTTGTTGCCAAAGAGAAAACGGGCTGGGGCGCAAATATGTATCCTTCATATCTCGAACTCAAGGGTACCGGAGAACTCAGCAAAATTACAGAGCTTGGCGCGGAAATGGAAAGGAAGAGTATAGCGGCAGGTGAGAGTGAAGAATATAAGCTTTATATCCTGCAGGATAACGGAGTAAAATATTTTGCAAGGCCGTCGTTTGACGGAACGAATGAGATAAACCTTTCATTGACAAGTCCGGATGCCTCTGTTGCAGTGGTTGACGGTTCGTTTATAAAAGCGAAGGCTCCGGGAAGCATAAAAATGCTTATTTCCGGAAATGTCGGCAATGCAGTTGTTTCCGATGAATTTGATTTTGTTGTAAATGACAGTGTTTTCGAAAGTGCAACAATTGATGTTATACACGAGTTGTTCTTTGTCGGAGGCGAAACGGAAATTTCGGCAGGAGCGATCCTTTCCGACGGAACAGAGGTAAGTGAGCGCGATATCTCATATTATTTCACTTCCGACAATGAAGAAGTGGCAAAGCTTTCGGGCAATAAGCTTCTGACAGTTGCTGAAGGTGAAGCCAATATAACGGCTCACGTTACCTTCAACGGCATAGAAAAAACAGCAACAGAAAAAATCAGGGTAGAAACTGTAAAACTCGCGTCAATCAGCGCGAGAACTGAGGACAAAATAGTTTCGGTACTGGATACTGACGGATCGAAGCTGATAGTCACAGGAACGAATAATGACGGCTCTGCAGGAAACCTTGAGGGTGCGGTATATACATATGAAAGCCTCACGCCTGAGCTCGTCGAAGTAAGCAGCGACGGATATGTGTTCTCCATTATGCGCGGAATGGGAATAGTCAAGGTTACGGCGGATGTCGGCGGCATAGAGTTTATTTGTACAGCGGCTGTTGTTTCAAGCTCGGAAAAGACAGAGCCGACGCTGTATACATATGAGATGCGCGAGACTGCACTCAACAATGTAGCTAAGTATGACTGGGCAAAAGAGCAGGCAAAAAATGCGGCAGCACAGGCTGATCAGTGGGTTGAAAACATTGATTTGCTATATGAAAATCTGCCGGGTGAAGGTGTGCCGAGAAGTTGTACAATTGCAACTCTGAACGCTCCGGACACAATGATGTATGTCTGTCCGTATTGTAAAGAGGACATACGAGCAAAGTACGATAGATACAAATGGAATATAGATATAATCCGAAATCCGTGGAAGGTTCAGTGCCCGGATTGCAAGCGTTTCTTCCCATCAAACGATTTTGAGCTTCTGTATAAGCGCGGACTTGATGAAAACGGCGTCTACAATCGTGATCTTGCGATTGAAAACAACAGAATCGCAGTCGAAAACGGTGAAAAGGACGCTCTCGTGAACGAGCTTTATCCGGATGTATGGAAGGATGAAACTCTCGGTGTTTCACAGGAAAAGGCATCGACCTGGATGGTGGACGACGGTTATGGCTGGTCAATCGATGACGGAACATACGGAACAAAGACATTGCCGAAGTTCTGCCCACTCGCATTGTATATGCATGGAACGTGGTATAGCTTGCTTGTCGGTGATTCATTCCAGACTGCGTTGACCGAATTAGGTAATGCATACCTCTATACAGGTGAGGAAAAATACGGAAGAGCAGGAGCTATTCTTCTCGACCGAATGGCAGACTTATATCCGTATTTCAAGTTTGAAAATACCAGCCTGAGCTATTCAAATTCACACGGTGGAAGAAATAACGGAAAAATAATAGGAAGCATCTGGCAGACCGGCTTGGCAAGAGGTTTGGTACCTGCATATGATATATTCTACCCGATGTTTGATGATCCGCAGGTCATTGCCTATCTTTCACACAAGGCTTCCGAAAACGGGCTCGACAATCCGAAAACATCTGCCGATATGATTCGCGAGAATATTGAAAACGGAATTCTTCGCGAGGTTGCCAAGGAACTCAAGGAAGGCCGCGCTCTCGGAAACTTCGGAATGCATCAGTTGCTTGCAGCGCAGACTGCAGTTGTTCTCGATTGCTCGGAAGAAACAAACGCCATATTTGATTGGATTATCGCTCCGGGTGGAACGACGAGCAAGACGATGACAGATCCGATACACGGTGGAACGTATAACGTATGTATTTCAAACAAAGGCGGCGAGATGGTAACCCGCTATATCAACGAGGTTGATCGCGACGGCTTCGGAAATGAGGCTGGTGCCTCATATAACAATTCTTGGATGACGGGAAGCTTCGACGTCGCAGAGGCTATCTATCGCTATGGAACCGACAATGAAAATCTTGACCTCTTTGCAAATCCGAAGTTTGTCAAGATGATACGTGGTATGATTGAGCTTACGCTTGGAAATGATTATACATATGTCGGCGGCGACTATGGTGAGACGGCAGGAAGAAAATATTCAACAAACAGCACATATCTTATAAGAGCATTCAACCTGCTGAAGGACCCGCGTATTGCGCAGAACTATTATTATGTGAACGGCGGCAAAATCGGAAATCCGGTTGTTGATATATTCACAAATAATGATGCACTCAAATCCGAAATGGAGCAAGCAATAGCCGAATACGGCGAGCGCACCATGGAAAGCAACAACCTCACGGGATTTGGTCTTGCAATACTTCGCGGTGGCAGAAATGTAAAGAATGTTGCCTCTGCCGGCGGTGAGGAACAGCGATACGATACGTATATGTACTATGGAAGAACGAGCGGGCACGGACATCGTGATATGCTCCAGCTCGGAATAGATGCATACGGCTTCAATTTCACGCCTGACCTTGGATATCCTGAGGAAACGGGAACTCAGCCAAATCGTTTGCAGTGGGTGTCAAACACGCTTGCTCACAACACGGTTGTTGTAGACGAAGATTGGCAGAATTCAATATACACAGGCTTCCCGATGCATTTTGACAGCACAGAAAAGGTGAAGCTTGTGGATGCAAAGGCGACGCCTTATGACACAGCAGAAATTTATCGCAGAACTGCCGTAACAATAGAAGCGTCTCCGAAGGATGTATATACGATAGACTTCTTCCGTGTCAAGGGTGGAGAAGAGCATACATACAGCTTCCACACCCAGTCGCATATGGGATATACCACAGATGATCTGGAACTGGTCGCTCAGGTTGATGAAAACGGCGACTATGTTGGCTCATATGCAGGAAAAGATGTGCCATATGGCAAGGATCCGAACTCGCCGAATGCGTGGACCTATGAAACTGAATATCCGAGAGGATACACATGGCTTGAAAACGTAAACCGCGCAGAGAATATTGAGAGCGGAACATTCTCTGTCAACTTCAGGCAGACAGACTTCAAGAAACAGGTAAGTGATTCCAAGGGGCTCAATCTAAAGTTCACTGCGCTCAATGACTGGACACCGGACGGCGTCGGAATTGCAACAGGTCACGCCCCGAATGTGGGACTCAATAAACAAATTCCGGGTCTTGACTATATGCTTATTCATCGCAAGGGAAGCAACCTTGACACGTTGTTCACTTCACTTATCCAGCCATATAAGGGCGAAGCGTATATAGAGAGTGCGGAAAGCGTTTCCGTAAGCGTAAAGAGCGGAACTGAAGCAAAGGATGATGTTGTCAAGGCTGTCAAGGTTAAGCTTGAATCCGGAAGGTGCGACTATGTGATATATGCGACGAACAACGGCGTTACATATACGGTTGCAGACAATGATATAAGCTTTGATTTCCGTGGCTTTGTCGGAGTTTACTCAGTGAATGAAAACGGACAAAATATCTATTCATATGTAAACGATGGTGATCTGATTGGAAATAACGAAGGTGTTGCCTCATATAACGGAACTGTTGTGAGCTTCACAGAGGAGCTTTCATTTGACAACAGCATCGAAGTGAAGTTTGATGGACCTGTCGATGTAGAAGCACTCGCAGGGAAATATGTCTATGTTGCAAACACCGGTAGCCAGAACGGAGCATATAAAATAGTTGATGCGGAGCAGAATGGCGAAAATGTATTGCTCAATACCGGAGATGTAAGCTTTATATCGGGGTTCAAGAATGTTTCCAATTTTGCTCAGGGATATGTATATAATATACAAAAGGGTCAGAGTTTGACAATTCCGGTATCAAATATATATGATGAAGCACCGGAATTTGCCGCGGTATCCGATAATCTGGCAGCATCTGCCGGAAGTACAATAACAGTAAGACTCAATGCACAGAGCCCGGTTGGGGAAAACGTATCCTATGTCGGAGAGGTAATGCCGCGTGGGGCAACGATTGATGAATCAACCGGAGTAATTACCTGGAAACCGACAAGCTCGCAGACAGGAGACTCAGGCTTCCTCATCACAGCACGCGATGATTCGGGAAGAGAGAACTCTGTCTACTTTGAAGTAACCGTCTATGGCTCTACAACGGGTGCAGGCTCACAGACACCTAGTGCACCTTCTACTCCGAGCGAACCTTCAACACCCTCGACACCTTCAACACCCTCGACACCTTCAACACCGAGCACTCCGGGCACTTCCGGAGGTGGCGCAGGCGGCGGCTCTGCAGGCGGTGCAGGTGGCGGCGGTGGAGCTGCTCCGGCTCCGTCAACACCGTCAGACGATAAGAACGATGAAACTCCCTCAGTCGGCGATGCCGACAGCTCCCTCGGAGAGGGAGCCGAAAAGGCACGCTTTGTTGACCTCGGCGCTCACGCTTGGGCGGCAGATGCAATCAATGCTCTTGCAGATGAAGGAATCATCAAGGGAACAAGTGAGAACACCTTCTCACCTGCAGCAAATATCACACGTGCAGACTTTGCGCTTCTCCTTGTTCGCGCTTTCAAACTGACAAGTGAGAAAGAAGAGAACTTCGCAGATGTAAATGCTTCCGATTACTTTGCAAAGGAGCTTGCGATCGCTCGCAATACAGGTATTGTCAACGGTATCGGCGATAATAAGTATGCGCCGAGAAATACAATCACACGTCAGGATATGATGACGATTGTATACAGAGCGCTCCAAGCGCTCGAGATTGAACTTGAGACAGGCGACGTTGAATATTCTGACTTTGAATCTGTTGCAGAATATGCAAAGGATGCAGTCAAGTCACTCATCGCAAGCGGTCTTGTAAACGGAAAGAGCGGAAAGATCGCCCCGACCGATTACACAACACGCGCAGAAGTCGCAGTTCTCATAAAGAGAATTCTCGACTATATCGCAAAATAAGCATAAAGCGCATAACGAAATGCACCTCGAAAGTGTTTGGCTTTCGAGGTGCATTTTTGTTTTTGTTAAAGACCGAATGCATGGAAATGCGGAGTGATTGATTCATATTCCTCACGGGATTTTATCATAAGAGGATGGATGGAGATGTTGGTGTTGCGTTCACGCTTTATCCTGCTCGGATGTTTTATGCCATATTTTCTCATCGCCACATCCATATGTGAAAGATCGCAGAATCCGCATATATTGGCGATATACGAAAGTGAATAAGGCGAGAATTTGCATAAAAATGCGGCGTGGGAAAGTCTTACGCTCTGAAGATACGCGTTATAAGTGCAACCAAGCATTTGCTTTATATATTTAAAATAGTCCGTTCTGCACATTCCGCTGAGCTCAACAATCTCTTCGGAGGAAATTTTCATATTGTAATTCAGATTGATATAATAGATGGTCCGAAGCAGGGGAATGAACCTTTTTTTGAGGAAATTTGCTGAGCTGTTTATTGCTTTTTTTGGCAGAGCGAAGGCAGAAAGCGAAAACACCTCACAAAAGGCTTTCAAAAGCTGATGCGGATTGCTTACGTGCTCTTTCCATTCGTGTGAAGCAATAGTGGTAAACAGCTCGTTTGTCAGTTTTTTTTCCAATCCGGTAAAGTGAAAGTGAATGACAGGGTCAAAACTGAGCTTTTTTGAAAATTGGAAAAAGAACAGATGTGTAATGGCTCGGAGCTGTGCGTCATTGTCAAAATTATCAAAAAAGTTGAGGAGTACGTTGATCTGAACGAGAGTGCAGGTTATAGAGGCATCGCATATATATGAATGAATGCTTCCCGGCGGAACGATGATAAGAGAGCCTTCGCTGCATTCATATTCAATGCCGTCAACCGTATGAATATAATATCCCTGAAGGCAATAAAAAAGCTGTGGATAATCGTGTGCGTGAGGAGGGGTATTATGACTGTTATAGGTGCTGCGATGCGCTTCAAATGCATATTTTGGATTTGGGAATTTCTGCCACATACACGTAAAATTCTTGAATGTTTTCATGCATATCCTCCTCATTTTATTTCTGCAAATCTAAGGTATATCATTTTTTAAGTTTTGTCAACAGAAAAAATGCAAAAAAACGTACTATTATAAAAAAACCACCTGTCTTATATGTTATATTATTAATATGAGTTATAGTATAGTTAACAATTTCATTTTATGGAGGCAATAATAATGAAGATACATTTTCTCGGTACCTGCGCTGGTACAGAACCTATGCCGGGCCGAAAGCACGCTTGCGTTGTAATCGAGGCAAACGACAGATTATATTGGATTGATGCAGGCGACGGTTGTGCCCGAACAGGCCATCTTATGGGGCTGGATTTGACGAAAATCAGCAAAATAGTCATTTCACACACCCATATGGATCATATCGGAGGGCTTCCAAACCTTTTCTGGTATATCCGAAAGATTGCAGACGTGCGCGGCATACTTCCGGAGGGGATGGATCTGTATATCCCAAACGAAGAGGTTGCGGATGCCATCTATACAATTCTTCGCAATACAGAGGGCGGCTATTACCACGAGTTTGATATAAATCAATATGGCGTTCTGGATGGCGAACTGTTTAATGACGGAACGGTGCGAGCTCTCGCATTCCACAATGATCATCTTAATTGGCGTCCCGAAGACGGGCTGCGCACAAAATTCAACCAGAAAAAGATGTGGCATTCCTTTACATACCGCTTTGAGTGCGAAGGAAAAAGCATTGTTTATTCCGGCGATTTCAAAAAGCTCACAGCGCTTGATGGCGCGATAGGTGACGGCTGTGATGCAATAATCATCGAGACGGGGCACCATGGAATAGAAGGCGTATATGAATACCTGAAGGATAAAAATGTCGGAAAAGTGTTCTTCTCCCACAACGGAAGAGAAATTCTTAATAATCCGGAAGAATCGGCGGCAAAGGTTTCTGAATATTTCGGTGATTGCGCAATCATCTGTGAAGACAGAATGACGTTTGATTTGTAATATTAAGGCAATGAAAACTTGATATATAAGAAATGGAGGAGTAAAAATGAAGAAAAGAATCATCGCGTTTGTGCTTGCGGGAATAATGATGCTCTCGCTTGCAGCCTGCAGCAAAAGCGGAGGCAAGGTTGCGAAGGCTCCTGATGAGCCGCTGACAAAGGAGGATGTAATCGATGTTACAATCCTTTCAAATGCCAGCTGGCCCTATAATGAAAACTGGAAGGTATGGGAATACATCAGGGAAGAAATCGGCGCAACAATCAATGTCAATGCTGTTCCGAGCTCTGAGTATGCGACGAAATATCCGCTGATGTTTGCAGCACCCGACACGCTGCCCGATGTTGTCGCCTTTGATTCAAAACCGGCGACAGACAAATTTGCAATCCAGGGTGCTTTCATTGCGCTTGAGGATATGCAGGAATATATGCCGAATTATAATGCTTGGCTTGAAACCCTCTCGGATGAAGATATTGAAAATGTCGTAAACATCCGCAAGGCATATGACGGAAAAATCTATTACACACCGGCAACAGGCCGTGAAGCAACACGCGGTGTACGTTGCTGGCTCTATCGCAAGGACATTTTCGATAAACACGGCATCGCAGTTCCAAAAACCTTTGACGAGCTCTATGAAGCCTGCAAAAAGCTCAAAGAGCTTTACCCGGAATCTTTCCCGTTTGCTATGCGTTCCGGTATGACGAATCTCGCTGTAACTGGTCCGTCGTGGAAAGAATATTGGGCGCCCGGAGTATATTATGATTATATAAATGAAAAATGGGAATTTGGTGCGCGTGAGGAGATAATGCGCGAGATGCTCGAGTTCTATAAGAAAATGGTTGCAGAAAAGCTTATGCCGTCTGATTTTATGACAATGAACACTTCTACATGGCAGGAGCTTATATCAACGAGCCGCGGCTTCATTTTCCCCGAGTATCAGACAAGAATAAACTTCTTCAACACACTTGCACGTGAGCAGAACCCCGATTTCAACCTGACGGCGATGATGCCGCCTGTCGCAAATAAGGAAACAGGTGTTGCGCGCGTCGGAAGATACAATTATGAAACGATGGGTTATGTCATCTGTAACACAGGCAAAGAAGCAAATATGGTAAACGCCGCAAAATATATCGACTGGTTCTATTCCGACAAAGCGATGGATCTCGTTTCCTGGGGTAAAGAAGGGGAGACCTATAAAACTGTAAACGGAAAAAGAGAGTTCATCAGCGATGAAACGGGAACAGATGTAACTCTTCTCTATGGCTTTGCGACCTTTGGTTCGTTCCTGCGCATAGATCCTGAATCAACAATTGCACAGCTTGATGAGGATACAGCCGCAGTAATTGATTTCATAACAGACTATGCTGAGCCGAAGTTCAGCCCGACGGCAAACCTCGCTTTCAACGATGAGGAGTCAAAGACGATAGAGGAAACTAACGCGGCTTGCAAGACCTATTCCGAAGAGATGATGACAAAGTTCATCCTCGGTCAGGAACCGATTTCAGGCTTCGACAAATATGTCGAGACGCTCAACAGCATGGGCGTAGACAAGCTTCTCGGTGCATATGAAAGTGCATACAACAGAGTGAAATAGTAAAGGAGAGTTTTTGAAATGAAAAGATTTTTATCAATTATCCTCGCAGTCGCAATGCTTATAAGCCTTGTTCCGTCTGTTTTTGCAGTAGTTGACGAGGAAACGGGGCTTAATACCCTTACATATAATTTCAATTATGGTACTTTGGGCTTGACAGCAGATGAAGAAACTGCTTTAGGTGACAACACGCTTACTCTCGCATGGATTAAGACCAACAGAACATGGGTTGTAGGTACAGACGTATATCCAACGGATGCATGGACAGTTAAAAACGTTTCAGGATTCAACTCTACTCAAGCGACCAAAAATGAATTCAAATTGGTAGGAACAAAGAATAAAGGAAATAGTTATTTGTTGCTTAGTGTGAGAGTTGATGAGACAGGCGTTTATATACCGACGATAAAACAAAATATACCTGGTGAAGGCCGTCGCGGAAAGTATAATGTATATTTTTTCAGTGCTACAGATCTTGAAAACAATAATCTTAACGAGTCATCAGCGTGTTCTGATATTGCGGCTGTCATGACCGCTGCAAATGGTGAAAATCCGATAGATGTTAAAACAGCTCCGGATAAAACGGAGATACAGTTTGGCGAATATGTTGTCAGCGAAAAAACTGACGATATAGCTCAATATGTTTTGTTTGAAGTATATCCGTCACCGCTTGGTACGGGTAAGAGTGACGATCAGGCTTGGATTAGCGCTTTGACACTCGAAAAAATAGCTGAAATTGAAGTTGAAGAACCCGAGCCCGAGCCCGAGCCCGAACCGGATGATGGTTCAATCAAATATGAATTCAACTATGCGTCTATAGGCAGAGAAGGTGAAGACATATCCTCTGTCACAATCGGCCCTGAAGATACTGCCGAGAGCAAAGGTTCAAATTGGGAGTATGTCTATACAGACCTTAACACAAGAGCAATTTATAAAACTTTTTTTAAACTCACGGCATCTTCGGATGAAGTAAGCGGTCAACCTCTGACAGAAGGTATTCAGCTTAAAATCACAGTGCCGGAGAGCGGAACATACACTCCGTCGGTTAACTATCAGAAGCTTGCTCGCGGCGGACATCTCAAGATTTATATAAGTGATAAAGCTATAGCTGCATCGGATATAACAGAAAAAGGGTTTAGCGGCGCATATAAGGATTTGACACCGCTTGATGACAAATACATCAACGCAAGTGAAGGTGTGGACGACTGGAATGTCTGTGAGTATAATAATGTAACGCTTAATGCAGGCGCAAATTATCTTACATTTGTTATTGATGGAACATCTGTTGATCAGTCTGTCAGCAAATGGAATAAACCACAGGCGCACATCGAGAACTTCACGCTCACTCCTGTTGAAGGCGGGCTTGATGGTTCGGTTACATTCTTTGCCGATGCAAATATCGAAGGTGGTAACATCTCGGCAAATATCGCTTACAATCAGGGTGATATAGGAAGTGTTGCTCGCGGTAAGTATGTCAGAGTAACAGCTAACCCCGTTTCCGGCTATACCTTCCGCGGCTGGGTACGCGGCAGCGAAGATAACGGAATCTGGGTATCGTCAGAAGCGGAATACAGCTTCACAGCAATGACACACACAATGCTTACAGCAATCTATGAGGCTGATGCTGAGGGCGATGTTGTTGAGTACTACAATGAAAACGGCACATATCTTGAGACAAAGGCAGTAGGCGAGGAGGCTCCCGTGGCTCCGGCGCTTGTCGGCTATACATTTGATGATTGGTATGTAAATAATGATACTCTTCTGAGCGATGCAGTGCTTGGCGCTCTTACACGTGCTGTTGCAAAGCATGAAGTAAAAACTGATGAGTTCAATGTAACGGTAGAGGACGGAATAGACGTATCCGTTGACGGAGCATATATCTATGATAAGGAAGTAACTCTCACGGCAAGCAAGGAAGTATATTGGCTCCGTGACGAAAAGGTCGTCGATTTTGGCAAAACCTATACCTTCAACGTATGGGGCAATACAAGCATTACCACTTCGGAAACAGGTAACAACCTCCCGAAAATCGTTCTTGATAAAGTAGTAAAGGGCGATGCCAGAATGATAGAATACGATGACGCAGGCTATGAGATAGTCGAGGTCGGTATAATCTTCGGCGATGATTCGTCCATTGAGATAGGCTCATGCAAGGAAAAGATGGTATCTCAGAGAGACCTTTCCCACGGCCAGTTCACAGCATCATCCGATTACAGCGCAGCACGCGGATATATCATTTATAAGAACATCAACGGCGGACTTGGCGTAATCTATGCTGATTAATTTTATCTTCTCACGAAAGGAGAACGGAAAATGAAAAGAGCATTATCACTGCTGTTGGCAATGTGCCTGCTTGTTTCAATTCTTCCCGCATCCTATGCGGCAGAACCTGCAAGCGAAATCGTCTATACCTTCACGCGTAATTCGATCGGCGCATCTGACAACACAAATGTCTCTGCCGGTCTGAAATCGGCATCCGGCGGAGAATGGGAATTTTTAAGCCAGTCGGGCTTCAACTCAATACCTCAGGTTACAGGTGTTGCTTTAAAGCTCGTTGGAAATCAGAAATCCGCTTCAAATCAATCATATATCCTCTTCAAGGTCAAGGCTTCCGCAAGCGGAAGATTCACACCATCGGTAATCTATGCACCTGACCAGGCAGCAGAGACGCGCCGCGGAAAATTCAATGTCTATTTCTTCTCCGCTGCTGACCTTGCAGAAAAATCACTTTCAGAAAGCTCATCAGGCGGCGATATCGCGGCGGCATTCAGCCCGCTCAATTCCACACCCGTCAGTATGCAAGAAAACACTTCAGCTTCCTTCCCTGCAATTTCCGTTACAGGAAGCGACACAGCAAGCCATTATCTTATGGTAGAGGTTTACGGTGCAGTGGGCAAGGTTGATGACCAGGTTCATCTCACAAGCTTCACCCTCACACCCGATTCAGGTGAGCCCGAGCCGGGACCGAACCCCGACCCCGGTCCGACGCCCGATCCAGAACCCGATACAACCTTGAGAAAGCATACATACGTATTCAATCGCGCAGCAAGCGAAAGCAGCGCAGATACACCGGTTTCTGTCGGACTCAAGGGCACTGTCGATACAGATTTGTGGGAATGCGTTGCTTTTGCAAACCTGAACACAAGAACACTTTACAAGGGATATTTACAGCTTGTTACAAGCAATGCAGAAGCCAATGTGAAGTCCTATATGGTATTCAAGGTTTCCGTTAATGCAAATGCAGATTATATCCCGACTGTCAACTATGCAACCACAAATGCAGGACGCGAGGGCACCTTCAGCACATATATTTTCAGCGTTGCCGACCTTGCGGAAAACGATCTGACAGTATCCGACTATTCGGGAATTGTCGAGAAGATAGGAAGCCTTGACGGAAAAGCGACCACCTGCGATAATGCAGGCGGAAGTGTTTCCTATTCTGCAAAGAATATGAGCGCAAACACCGATTATTATCTTATGTTTGAGGTGAACGGCGTTGCAACACAGGGTGTCAAAGGAAACGATATGCTTCGAGTTGTGAGCGTTGAGCTTGCACCTGTTGAACAGGAGCCGGAGCCAGACCCAACACCCGATCCGACCCCGGAACCCGAGCCCGAGCCCGAATATCCCGAGGATGACGGCGTTTCTCCGCACGCGCTCAGATACAACTTCAACAGTACGGCTGCAGGTCAGTCTGGTGACACGTCTGCAAAGGCCGGAGTAAAATCCGCTGACACAGAAGCCGCAAAATGGGAAGTTGTCAGAAATCCTTCCGGCTTCTCAAACTCCACCTTATATGGTGGGTATCTGATGCTCACAAGAAGCGCCGAGCTCAACGGCGCAATGTTCAAGATTATTGTTGATAAAACAAGAATGTATATGCCCTCGGTCAGCTATCACACAAGAAACCGCGGCGCATTGCTCAATGTCTATCTCATCGATGAAGCAACCGTTTCGGCAAACGGATGGGATATGACGAAGGTCGAATATGATGAGATATATTCAAAAGTATCTCCGCTTGATAATGCAGCAATTGACCTTTATGTAAACGATGCGAGCACAAGCGCAGAAAGCTTCAGGCATAACTTCCGCGGCCGCGAAATCAAGCGCGGAACATATTATGTCATCTTCCGTTCAAACGGCACAAATCCTGCCGTAACACATTCAAAGCCACAGCTCTTTATTTCAAACTTCGCTCTTGAAACTGCAGAGAATTGCTTGCAGTATGTTGAAGCGAGTGCTTCGGAAACCTTGCTTGATTTCGATGAAACGGCACAGATTTCGGTTACAGGCATCCGTCTTGACAGCACGGTTATCCCTCCTGAAGAGCTGACTGTAAAGTATGAATCCTCAGATCCGGGAATTGTTGCTGTTGACAGCAACGGAAAAATAACCGGACGCGGAACCGGAAAAGCAACAATAACAGTAACCGTATACGACGGAGTGAATACAATTTCAGAAGAAATTGAGATAAACGCCGAAGATAACACACCCTTGAAGTCAACGGCACTTTCTGCTCCGAAGGTAATGTATGTCGGTGGAAAGAGCAAGGCTGTCTGGAAGGCGACGCTTGAAAGCGGCAACATTCTCATTGTTCCGCTTGATTCCGTCACCTGCTCATACTCCGAGGACGGAATTGTCACTGTTGATGCAGACGGCAGAATCTCTGCAATTGCAGAAGGTGATGTTGTTGTCACATTCAAAGCAACCTTCCGCGGAGAGGAAATCGAAAAAGAAGCTGAGATTTCCGTAACTGTGGATCGCGGAAAGACAGAGCCGACATTCTATACCTATGAAAAGCGCGAAAACGCTGTTGCAAACACACAGAAATACGGCTGGGCGAAGGAAGAACTCAAATCTGCCAAATCAAAGGCAGATAAATACCTGCAGAACATAGAACTCATTTATGATGCAATCGCAGG
The DNA here is from genome assembly GCA_017439555.1 of Oscillospiraceae bacterium. Classification (GTDB taxonomy): domain Bacteria; phylum Bacillota; class Clostridia; order Oscillospirales; family JAAYXM01; genus SIG480. The sequence continues at coordinate 15,653 of JAFSIZ010000104.1, forward strand.
TGAAGGTATTCCGCGTTCAAACCACATAGGCTATCTGAATGACCCGACCTACACTGTATGTAAATGGTGTGGTGTTGATGTCACTGCAAAATACGGAACAGGTAAAATGGGCGGCTGGGTGCTTGATGTAGTAGCAGATCCTTGGAAGATTCAGTGCCCGGGCTGCAAACGCAGATTCCCGACAAATGACTTCGGTCTCCTCTATGAGCGTGGCCTTGACGGAAATGGGCTCTACAACCGCGAGCTTGCTCTTGAAAACAACGCGATAGCTGTTGCAAACGGAGAAAAGGATGCTCTCAAAAACGAGCTTTATCCTGAACTTGAATCGATCATAAACCTCGGTGCAGGCCTCCGTGACGGAGAAACAGTCGAAGGCTGGGGTGTTGACGATGGCTTCGGTTATGAGCCTCACGATGCAAACGGAAACACCTTCAAATATTCAAACGGCGTTTCCGAGTGCCACGCATACATCCCATATTATATGAACTATGCATGGAATTATTATATGGGAGCAGTCAGCGATCTTGCTGAGGCATACCTCTATTCCGGGGATATCAAATACGGAAGAGCCGGCGCAATTCTCCTTGACAGAATCGTCGATTTCTATCCGACCTTCAATGCATCAAAGTATAAGAGGAAATATCATCTCTCTTGCGGTGGCTCGAAGCTCGGACATATTCAGGGACGAATTTCCGAATCGTCAAGCATTGCAAATTTTGCGCTCAACGTCGATGCGCTCTATCCTGCTATTTCAGATCCGCAGACAATAAGCTTCCTTTCAAGAAAAGCTGAGGAGAACGGCACTGCAGACGTTAACGACAAATCATCTGCTGAGAAGATATGGGAAAACTGGGAAAACAACATGCTTCTCGTTATGCCGACCATTCTCAAGACGGGTCGTGCGAACGGAAACACAGGTCTTTATCAATACGCAATGGCCTGCGCTGCAATAGTTCTCGACCGCGAGCCGTATACCACCGAGATGATCGAGTGGATATATGCAAACGATGATATAAACACCACATACAAGAACTATAACGCTGATACGCTTGATGACAGCATCGTTACTGTTGAGGGCGGCGACTTCGGAACACTTCTCGTTGACCGGCTCGACCGCGACGGCGTTAATAATGAGTCTTCCGTAAGTTATAACGGTACTCCGATCAGCAGGTTCTCCAAGATGGCAGATGTCCTCAGCTACTATGATGGCGAAGGCGAATATAACCCGTATGAGCATCCGAAGTATGTTTCAATGCTCACCGCCTTCATCCCGCTCATAACAATAAACAACCAGTCAATAAATGTCGGTGATAACGTCGGAACGGCACAGCCGAGCATCAAGGGTTCAAGAGAAGCTTATATCACTCTGTTCAATATGACAGAGGATGAAGCGCTCAAGAAGAGCCTTGCAGAATTTATCTATCTCTCAAACGGATGCACAACAGAGGGTCTCACAAACAGCATTTTTGCCGAAGACGCAGACGGACTTAAAGAGGAAATCGAAAAATATGTTACAGACACACCGGTTCTTCCGAGTCAGATGATGACGGGCTACGGCTTTGCAGTTCTCCGCGCAGGTAAGGATCACCGTTCCGCAAGCTCTGCAACTGCAGTAAACACGCTGCGCGACGTCTGGATGTATTTCGGTGGCTATGCAAGCCACGGTCACGCCGGAACACTCAACCTCGGTCTCGAAAGCTATGGTCTCAATATCGCACCGGATATCGGTTATGCCGAGGAAGCAGGCCACGATCCAATGAGACTACAGTGGGTCAGCCAGTCGATTTCACATAACGTGGTATCCATTGACGGAAAGAGCCAGAAATCATCTCTGGAAGCGGCAATACCGATGAATTTTGATGATTCCGGACGTGTCAAGTTTATGGATGTATCCGCTGCAAACCGCTATGCTGTTGCGGATGAATATCGCAGAGCTGTCGTTATGATTGAAGTAAGTGATGATGTATCATATGTAGTTGACTTCTATCGTGTCAAGGGCGGAAACACTCATACCTATAGCTTCCACAGCCAGGCAGAGAACGCCTACGGCAAGGAAGGTCTTGATTTCACTCCTGTATGGGATAAGCAGGGCAATTATGTAACGGGTGCTCAGACAGTTCCCGAAAGCGGCGAATATACTGTTTCTTATTGGAATGAAAAAGACGAATATGTCACAGAGTCTGTATACAAGGAAGCAGGCGAATATATCGGTTCATATGCCGATATAAAGCACGAAGCAGGAAAAGACCCGAATTCACCTGCAGAAAGCAAATATGAAACAGTCTACACACGCGGTTACTCCTGGCTTGGTAAGGTACGTCGCGACGAAACTCCCGAGAACAAATTCTCCGTTGAGTTCGATGTTGAAGACTACCGCAAGACGGTAAGCGGAGGAAATAGCATCGTTCTCCGTGTAACTCAGATGAACGATTGGACACCGAGCGAGGTAGCGCTCGTTTCCGGACCTGTTCCGAACCGTTCTGAAAACAAACCCATGCCCTCAACGCTTGACTATATGCTCGTCCAGCGCGAAGGCGAAAACCTCGACTCACTCTTCACAACGGTCTATGAGCCCTATCGTGGTGAGCGATACTTGTCCGATATGGCACCTGTTGATGTAACCGTCTCGGAAGACTCGAAAGCGCAGCCCGGAAATAACGACATCGTGCGCGCTGTCCGCGTCGAACATACAAACGGCAGAGTTGACTATGTCGTCTATGCGACAAACAACGCAGTCACATATGATGTTGGCGGAATCTTCAAGTTCCGCGGCAGTGCAGGTGTTATCAGTAAAAACGAAGCCGGAGAGGTTACATATCGCTATGTATGCGACGGCGATATAATTATGTCGGAAACTCAAAGCGCAGCACGCATAGAAGGAACTGTTGCAGGCTTCGCAGAGGAGCTTACCCGAGAAAACTATATTGACGTAAATATAAGCGGAATATCGGCAGATGAGCTCGCGGAAAGATATATATACATTAAAAACGACGGTGCAGAAAACGGAGTATATCGCATTGTATCAGCAAGTGATGATGCCGAAGGCCTTAAAGAAGGGCAGATGCGCCTGTATACAGGTGATGTAACGCTCATTCGCTCATATCGCGACAGTGAAAATCTTGACGGCGGATATATCTATAATATAACGGTAGGACAGAGCTATACCATTCCGCTCTCCTATGTTGATGATGGAGCGCCTGTATTCGATAAAGTTTCGAATATAACAACCTCTGCCGGGGCGGTGGTTACAGTTAAGCTCAATGCAGTAAGTCAGCTTGCCAACAAGACGATAACCTATGAAGGTTCAGCTTTGCCGCGAGGTGCAGCTGTAGATGCGGAAACAGGCGAATTTACCTGGAAACCGACATCTTCGCAGACCGGTGAGAACCACGTCGCTGTGACGGCGCGTGATTCTGACGGAAGAGAAAATACAATCCACTTTGTTGTAACAGTTTATGGTTCGACAACAGGCGGTTCGTCCGGTTCTTCCTCCGGCGGCAACACAGCAGGTGGTGCAGGCTCCGGTTCATCGGGCGGTGCTAGTGGTGGCGGCGCCCCGACTCCATCAAAACCATCAGACAACAAGACAGACGATAAGACGGATGTAGGGACCGACCTCCCGGGCGATCCGTCAAAGGATGACGGCACGACCTCCGGAGAGGGAGCCGGAAATGTACGCTTTGTTGACCTTGGTGCTCACTCCTGGGCAGCTGATGCAATCAACGCACTTGCTGATGAGGGAATCATCAAGGGCACGAGTGAGAACGAATTCTCTCCGTCTGCAAACATCACAAGAGCCGATTTTGCGATTCTCCTTGTCCGTGCATTCAAATTGACAAGCGAGAACACAGATAACTTCGCAGATGTAGCGGCAAGTGACTACTTTGCTGCTGAGCTTGCAATTGCAAGGAATTGCGGTATTGTAGGCGGCATCGGTGATAATAAGTTTGCGCCGCGTAATACAATCACGCGTCAGGATATGATGACGATTGTCTACCGCGCACTTAATAGCCTTCCCCTTGAGGGGAAGGTGGCGCCGGAGGCGACGGATGAGGTGTCTTACCCCGATTTCGCTTCTGTTGCAGAATATGCAGAAGAGGCAGTTTCGGCACTTATCACAAGCGGTCTTGTAAACGGAAAGAGCGGAAAAATCGCCCCGACCGATTACACAACACGCGCTGAGGTCGCAGTTCTCATTAAGAGAATTCTTGATTACACAGCAAAATAAGCAAAATAAGCAAAATAAAAGAAGAACTCAACTTCATTTGAAGTTGAGTTCTTTGCTTTAATCTATTTTCGTAACAAGCTCATCAAGTTTTTTTCGCTGCTTTTTGCGGAGCTTGTCCGTTTCCTTTGCATAGCCGAGGGCAATAACAAGTCTTACAGGATAGTGAAGGTCACATATCTTTCTGATTTTCGCATCATCAAACCAACCGAGAATACAGGTGGAAAGCTCTTGCGCAGTGGCCTCGGCGGTGAGATATGCAGCGGCTATTCCGATATCTATAGAGCGATAGTCGTTTCCTTTTACCTTTGCGCCGAGTGCGGCAGATTTGACATAGGGTTCTTCGGATATAACAATCATAACAGGTGCATCTGCTGTGAATTTATTCATCCCCATACCCATGGTCGCTTTTGCGACATCTGCTGCGGCGTTGTTACGGCAAACGGTGAAATGATAGGGCTGGCCGTTACACGCAGACGGAGAAAGCTGTGCTGCTGTCAGTATGGCTTCAAGCTTTTCCTCTTCAATCGCCCGAGAGGAATCAAAAGAGCGGCAGGATTGGCGTACCTGTGCGATTTCTGTAAAGTTCATCATTGGCCTCCTCAAAAAGCTTTATATAAGCGTAATGGGTTCAATAGGTGACATTGCCTCTTTTGCAGAATGAGCGGTTGAAAGAATATAACTGTCTGTGATTACCGTATCGATTTTATATTCCGTTCCATAGACAATGAGCGGTCGTGCCCATATCGCATCATTTCGCAGTGTGTGCAATATTCCGTCACCTGTTGCTTTTGAAAATGCTTCCTTCCGTGTCCATATGCGAAGAAATTCAAGATCAGGATCAATTGCGCTTTTTAAAATATCCTTTTCATATTCGGTAAAGAAATGCCCGGCAATTCGCAAATTCACTTTTCTTTTCGTTTCTATGTCTATACCTGTTGGGTAGGCGGAAAATACAGCTGCGGCAAAACTTTCGGAATGTGATAGGTTGAAGTGAACTCCAAGTCCTGCAATATATGGTTTCCCGGAAGAATCTGTTTTAATCTCGCTGAAATCTGCGTCGCGAAGCTTCAGACCATATGAAAGAAGCAAATATCCTCCAAGGGAACGTATGCGATCATCTTTGTTTTTCAAACGCTCAATACGCTGTTTTGCGTGTTCGGGTAACCTGTTGAAATGCTTGTCAAAAACGTAGTCATCTGAAAATGGGGTAATATCGGCAATATATATATCCATACAACATACTCCGTTTTAGTCTTCTATTCGACTAAGAATTCAGATGAGTTTGTAAACGGTTTCGTCAGATCATAATATGCATATCCGCGAACAGACTCGCCGTCGATGAGAAACTCAACACGGTTTATCATAGGAAGCTCTGTAACTGTGTTTACAACTGAATAAAGCGTCAATGCTTCTGTTATGTTCTCGTGCGA
>JAFSIZ010000105.1 GCA_017439555.1 Oscillospiraceae bacterium
AAATGAATACATTGAAAAGGCTGGTGATAACGATTTGCTCATTGTTCTCGGCGATGTCAGCCTCAACTTCGGGAATAAAGAGGAAAACAAAATATTCACCGAATGGTTTCTTTCGATAAAAAAGAACATTGCGATTGTTGACGGCAACCACGAAAACTTTGAGTACCTCAAAAGCTTTCCTCAAGAAGAGTGGTGCGGTGGCAAGGTGCATCGCCTTACAGAGAACATAGTCCATCTTAAGCGCGGTTATGCGTTTGAAATAGATGGGAAAAGCTTCTTTGTCTTTGGCGGCTGTAAGTCATCAAACGTATGGCATGAGCTTGGTTTGTATTATCCCGGGGAAGAACCGGAAGAGACGGAGCTTAAGCTTGCATATGAAACGATAAAAAGAAATAATTTTAAGTTTGATTATATCCTCACCCATAAGTATGAGCAGACACCACCGGATGCGACCTTCTGTCCGGAGCTTGGAGAGCTTGAAAGGTATATGGATGAGAATGTTTCATTCAAGCATTGGTATTGCGGTCACAGTCACAAGTATCGTGAAATAGATGAGAAGCATACCATCGTTTTTGATGAACTTATAAAGCTTTAAAAATAATATGTCGGATCAGCGGCGTTTAAATATATAAATTAAAATTTAAGAGGAGCGAAACATAATGAAAAAATTATTATCACTTATCCTTGCATTATCCATGGTAATGGCACTTATCCCAACTACATTTGCATCAACCGGCGATGCAACAACGGTAACGTATACGTATAATTTCTACAACAATAGCTGGATTGAGCGCGGAAACACATCAACCAAGGAGCGTGTGTTGAAGAATCAGATTAACACGTTTGAAAGCGAGTCACTTACAGATACGGAATGGGCGTATCTTGGAACGAGCGCATCTGCGATGATTGGCAAAGCTTCCAGCAATTTGTACAATATGGTACATGGAGGCACATATAGCGGAACACGCGTTGTTGCAAATAATGTAGAAGAATGGCTTGCGTTTAAGATAGAAGTTCCGACCTCCGGAGAATATGATGTTGAGGTTAAGGCTGCGTATCATACAAGTGCAACATCAGATATGGATGTTTATATCCTTCCTACAGATGCACAGGTTACGGTAGGAGATTATACAGGAGACCTCGAGCCTGCATTTGGGAAAAGCAGTGTATATGGACAGTATGTCGGAAATACAGGAGACACGACTTGCACAAGAGAAAATGCAAAGAAATTCAACGAATTTTTATTTAAAGACATAAGTGCAGATAACTACAAAGCGATTGACAGTGCAAGCCTGAAGTATACGAAGAATACCACACCGCAAGTAATTGGCGGAACTTCATCAAAAAATGTTACGCTTGATGCCGGTGTGCATGTCGTTCTTCTTGTTACGAATGAGCCGGGAGAAATGTATATTTCTACTCTTGCACTTACCGCCGAAATTGAAGACGAACCGACAAATGCACCCACTGAACTAACCGGCAATATTGCATTTGCAACAGGTGCAGATATTCAATATAAAATCGGCGAGGAAAGCTACACAAACTTGAATGCAAACAACATCGCATCAATACCGGTTGGTAGCAGCGTAACCGTTAAGGCCGACGATACAGAAAACTTTGCAGGCTGGATACGTGGTACTGCAGACAGCGGTGTTTGGGTATCAAGTGATGCTGAATACACCTTCAACATCATGTCTCCGACATACCTCACACCGGTTTACACAACACCGAAAGAAAGCGCAACTCACGCTGTTGAGTTCTGGGATGAAAACGGTGCATATGTAGATACAATAACAGCAACAGATGGCAAGGCGGTTCTTCCGACGAGCGGATATGGCGTCGTTGGTGGAAGTCTTAACGGTTGGTGGATTGATGAAGAAACACAGCTTCTTGAAGGCGATGATGTTTCTGAGGGTATCACCCGTGCAGTAGCACAGTATAACTATGGCGGTTTTGGTAAAGCGATTTTCAATGGTGATGACAGCGCGAAGTATTGGAAACGCGGCGATGTAAAGGTTGCTTACGGTGAGGAATACACCTTCTATCAGTGGAATGGAGATGAGAATATCACTTTCGGCACGGAAGAAATTGAGAAAAATCCGCTTGTAGTTCTTGACGAAACGCCTGTTGATGGTGCATATATGATAGAATACGACAGAGGCGATGCATCTGAAATTGTTGAAGCCGGAATCATTTTCGGAAGTGATACCGATATCAATATCGGCTCAACCGACGGTTCAAAAGCGGCTTCACAGAGAAACGGCGTTGATGAAAACGTGGATGACGGTCACGGTCAGTTCTGCGCAAAGCCTAATACAGAAAGTAACTATGACTATGCACGCGGATACCTTATCTATAAAGGAACTGATAACAAGCTTTATGTTATCTACACCACAGCAGTAGCGACCTCTGTACAATAAAGACCTCTTCGGCGAGGGACAGGGACTTTCCGGTCTTATGTCCCTCGTATAGGATACAAAACAGGAGGAGACCTATGAAAAAGATACTATCACTTATTCTTGCAATAGCAATGATAATTTCAATGCTTCCGGTGATTTCTGCAGAAGATACTGGTGCAGTATCATACACCTATGCATTTACCAACGGAAGTTGGATTGAACGAGGAAACACATCTACACAGGTACGAACATTAAAGAATAATACATTCAAAACAGAAGAACTTGCGGATGCGGAATGGGCTTATCTTGGTGCGGGCACATCTACATGCATTGGGCGAGCAAACACAAACCTATACAATATGGCAGTTGGTAATTTTAATTCTGCAGCTACTCGTGTAATCGCAGCAAATGCAGGTGAGTGGATTGCATTTAAGGTTGAAGTTCCGTCGGCCGGAAAATATACCATCGACGTGAAATCTTATCTGTACACCTCTGCAACGTCGGATATGGATGTATACCTTCTTCCGGTGAATGCACAGGTGACAGCAGGAGAATACACAGGAACGCTTGAAGGTGCATTTGCAGACAGCAGAGTATACGGACAGTATGTTGGAAACGCAGATGACACAGCTTGCACAAGAGAAAATGCCATGAAGTTCAGCGATTTTTCCTTTGCAGGCATAAATAAAGATGATTATAAAGCGGTAGACAGTGCAAGCACATATAAATACCAAGGGACGTCTGCTGCAAAAACAGAGGGTGCCCAGAGTCTTGTTGGTGCATCATCAAAAGAGCTGAGTCTAAAAGCAGGCGCATATGTTCTTTTGCTTTGTGCAAATGAAGCAGGAGAAATCAATATTTCATCTCTTACTTTGAACAAAGTCCCGGAAAAGAAAGCTCTTACGGATATAGAGGTTTCCTTCGGAGAAAACACCTATGTAGGCGAAAAGCTTGCGCCGAAAGTGAAATGGTTTAGCGGTGATGAAGTAATAGACGGAAACCTCGGTATTGTCACCGTTGAAATTGCGGAGAACGGAAATCCTGATGAGGCACTGCTTGAAGGTACCGATGGTAATATCTACGCAGTTGCCGAAGGTACGGCGACGGTAAAGGCTATCGGAACTCTTGACGGCGTTTCAATCTCAAAGGAAATGGCAATTGAGGTAATTGAGCCTACATGGGCAGATGTAAATCAGTCGTATATGGTCTCGATAAAAGGACATTCCGATATGACTGCAAATCAAGGAATAGAGGTTACGGACACAACTGCGGGCAGAGATATTAAAGAGGAAGAGTTCAATACTTATGCATATCGCGATTATGGAACTGTCAGACCTTGGGCAATGGTTTCAGCACCGGTTAAAGGAAGACCCGGTAAAAAGTATTTTACCCAGTATTCCAATGGTATGGACTCCTGCGGATTGGATGGAGACTGGATCGCATTCAAGGTGAAAGTTCCTGCACCGGGAAAATACAACGTAGATATATCAGGTCGTACGCGGTCAAGTGCAGGTCTTGCAGAAATCTATATGCTGCCGTATGAAGATGAAATGACTTTCTCATCGGTAAAAGAAGATATT
>JAFSIZ010000106.1 GCA_017439555.1 Oscillospiraceae bacterium
ACAGCGTTCTTCTATGGTAAGATGTTTGTAGTTCATATATTTCTCTCCTTGTGGTTTATTGTGTGGTAACTTTATTCTACCAGAGATTTATATGAACTTTCAATTTCTTTAACTGTTGCACTTGATAGTATAACTCACCGACATTTTAAAAACCACATTATACCTGAGTATAATGTGGTTTTTTTGATTATATCATAAGATTACATACAAGATCGCTTATTTCCGCAGGATTGTCGATGGTGATTCCGTTTATGAGACGAGCCTGCGCGAGAAGGATTTTGCTGTATACTGCAAGCTTTTCCTTATCGTCTGCAAAAAGTGCTTTGAGTTTCTGTGCTATCGGGTGATTTACGTTTATCTCAAGAACAATTTCTGCTTTGAGCATTCCTGCCTCAGCGCCCGGCATTCTGCTGAGCACCTTTTCCATCCCCACAGAAAGCGCACCCTCATTGGAAAGGCATACCGCGTGCTCCTGAAGCGTGTTTGTAAACTGAACACGGCTTACGGCATCGCCAAGGCTTTCCTTTATAAACGCGAACATATCCGCTGCGCTCTCGTTTTCTTTTCTGAGACTTTCTTTTTCTTCTTCGTTTGACAGATCAAGAGTTTCGTTACATACGTTCACAAATGATTTTTCGTCATAGCTTGAAAGCATCTGCAACGCAAATTCATCTATATCCTCCGTAAGATAAAGAACCTCATAGCCGTGTGCAACAACAGATTCCACCTGAGGTATGAGCGCAATGCGTGATGTGCTTTCGCCGGAAGCATAATAAATTGCATCCTGCCCATCCTTCATACGCGCCACATATTCTTTAAGGGTGATATATTTTTCATCGGCAGAGGATTTAAAGAGGACAAGATCTTTCAGCGCATCTTTGCTCTTGCCATAGTCTGCATACATTCCCCATTTGAGCTGTGATCCGAACACCGCAAAGAACTGCTCATACTTTTCACGGTCGTTCTCAAGCATTTTGGAAAGCTCGTTTGTGATCTTCTTTTCGATAGCCTTTGCTATTATGCGGAGCTGCCTGTCCTGCTGAAGCATTTCACGGGAAATATTGAGTGAAAGATCCGAGCTGTCAACAAGACCTTTTACAAAGCTGAAATAGTCGGGCAGAAGATCTTTACATCTGTCCATAATAAGGACACCGCTTGAATAAAGCTGAAGACCTTTTTCATAGTCTTTGCTATAGAAATCAAATGGTGCACGAGCCGGAATGAACATAAGTGCCTCAAAATTAGATGTTCCTTCCGCTTTTTGCTTTATAACTCTGAGCGGAGCTTCAAAATCAAAGAACTTTTCCTGATAGAAGCGAGTATATTCCTCATCCTCAACCTTACCTGAAGCTCTTTTCCATATCGGCACCATACTGTTGAGCGTTTCATCCTGAGTTACCGTTTCATATTCGCTCTCGCTTCCCTCTTTAAGGCGGCTCTGCTCTGTCATCATCCTTATCGGATAACGAATATAATCACTGTATTTCTTAACGAGTGATTTCAACGTGTATTGCTCGAGATAGTCGCTATACTTTTCGTCCTCTGTGTCTTCCTTTATATGGAGGGTTATTACCGTTCCTGCATTCTCCTTCGAACATTCTGCTATTGTGTAACCATCTGCACCCGAGGACTGCCATCTGTAGGCAACGTCAGCGCCATAGGCGCGGCTGTCAACAACTATCTTGTCAGCAACCATGAAAGCGGAATAGAAACCGACACCAAACTGACCGATAATGTCTATATGCTCGCCGTTTGCATTTTCGGGATTATTTTTAAAATCAAACGAGCCGCTCTTTGCGATTGTTCCGAGATTATTTTCAAGCTCATCCTTACCCATACCGCATCCGTTATCTGATATTGTGAGCAAGCGAGCGTCTTTATCCACTGTGATTCTTATTTCATAATCACTCTGCAAAAGCGTAATACTGTCATCTGTGAGTGAGCGGAAATAGAGCTTATCTATCGCGTCACTCGCATTTGAAATAAGCTCACGCAGAAAAATCTCTTTATGAGTGTAAATTGAATTTACCATCATATCAAGAAGTTTTTTCGATTCTGTTTTAAACTGTTTTTTTGCCATTATCATAAACCTCACTTACTTTTATAAACGAGAAAGAACAGCGCGCAACCTGTTGGTTGCGCGCTGTGTGCATCTGATGTTATTACTTCATCATGCTTGCAACTTCTTCAGCGAAGTTGTCTTCGCGCTTCTCAAGGCCTTCGCCCTTTTCGAAACGAACGAACTTTGTAATTCTGATTTCGCCGCCAAGCTCCTTAGCAACGTTTGCAACGTGCTGAGCAACGGAAATCTTGTCGCCCTGAACATACTCCTGCTCAAGGAGGCAGTTCTCAGCATAGAACTTCTTGATACGTCCCATAACCATCTTCTCCGCAACAGCCTGCGGCTTGCCTTCGTTCATAGC
>JAFSIZ010000107.1 GCA_017439555.1 Oscillospiraceae bacterium
ACAGCGTTCTTCTATGGTAAGATGTTTGTAGTTCATATATTTCTCTCCTTGTGGTTTATTGTGTGGTAACTTTATTCTACCAGAGATTTATATGAACTTTCAATTTCTTTAACTGTTGCACTTGATAGTATAACTCACCGAAAATAGAAAACACCTGCCGCAATATTATGCGGCAGGTGTTGTGTGTTATACCTTTATTTCACCGAGAACGCAATAAAGCTTTCCGCCGTTTTGGATGTGATCATAAAGCTTTTTTGCAAGTCTGCTTTCGGGGGTGAAGCGCGAAAGGTTTTCGCGCGTGGCATCAAAGCGGAACACATATTTAAGAGCATCGTCGGATTCCTCGCGGCTTTTTAGCTCAAACATTTTCATGAATTTTGAGATGTTTGAATCCTCGCTTACAAAGCGGAGGAGAGTTTCATCAAGAAGCCACGAATGGCAGGTGAATCTGTCATATTCAAAATCGGGAAAATGCTTTGCGAAAAAGGCTTTTGCAAGAATGAGCGATTCGCAACACTTTTCCTGTGTCATCGCTTCTCCGCTCGGTATGTGTATTTCAAGCTCTCCGCAGGCCATACAGAACTGAAGCCTGCCGAGACGGAAAAGACGCATCGAAAAATGGCGGTGCAGCCAGTTGACCTCCGAGAGCCCGAGCTCTCCGTTTATATCAAAATAAACCTTTGCCCATATGAGGACATCACTGAGTGTGTCGGAAAGCACGGGAGCAGGGATGCCGAGCTCCCTGTATTTTGCGGAAAGCTCTTCGCAGAAATAGAGATACATCAAAAGATTTTTCTGCTTGTCTGCTGTTGTATTGTCATATTCCGCGATAGAGCACGGCGCAAGTGCGGCAGAGTCAAGAAGCTTGTCAAAGCTATCATCCCAGGTATTTGGAAAACCGAGCCTGTAATACCATTTCTTTATAGTTTTTTTCATAAAATCACATCCCGAATTATTGTTTTTTTATTATATCATCGGTGGATTTTGTTGTCAACGCAATGAGAAACCAAGCCGGGAAAGGCTGAACCTCAAACGTGTATTTTCGACAAAATTCAATAAGATGCTGGAAAAATGCTGAAAATGTGTTATAATAAATCAATAAACTTTTGAGGAGACTGCGGTACGGCAGGTAGAAAAATGTGGATTTTCTATATTCTGCGGAGATATAAAGAAAATAAAGGGAAGCTCATGGGTAATAGCTTTCCTGTTTGTTGCAATGCTTTTGCTTACGCATTAAAGCCTGTAAATATGGCTTGAATATTAAATTGCTGAAATGAGGTATGAAAAATGGTGCTTGAAGAAAATAAAACAACGCAGCCCGGAATAAAGAGAAATCCGGGAGAATGCCGCTTTTGCGGATATGTAACTCCGTTTGATCCGGATATCCCGGGCTTCTGCTGCCCCGTATGCGGAGCGCAGAGCGGAATGGCGAAAGTCGAGGAAAAGACAGAAAAGTAAGAAAACGAGCCTGGTGCTTTTTTGCAACAGGCTCGTTTTTGTTTGTTTAATCGAGTATTCTGCCATCGGTTGAAATTGTAACGACTTGCCAGGGAATGAATTTTCCGCTGGCCTGAAGCGCTCTCTTCGCCGCGTTTTCAATTCCACCGCAGCAAGGGACCTCCATCCGCACAATAGTCACACTTTTTACATCATTGTTTGCAATGATCTGAGTAAGCTTTTCGGCATAATCGCCCTCGTCGAGCTTTGGGCATCCGATGAGCGTTATGTGGCCGCGGATGAATTCATTGTGGAAATTCGCATAGGCATATGCCGTGCAGTCTGCAGCAATGAGAAGCTTTGCTCCGTCAAAATAAGGGGCGTTGACCGGCACGAGCTTTATCTGCACAGGCCATTGCGAAAGCCGGCTTGTGCAAGGCACAGCGGAAGAAACAGGAGCGGGCGTGGCGTCCCGTTTTATAACCTTTGAGTTTGTACCCGGGCAGCCGCAGGGAAGCTTTGCAGGCGACTTCTGCTGCTTTGCAGCAAGCACTGCCGCCTCATCATAGGCAGGCGCCTCGCGCTCTTCAAAGGAGATTGCACCTGTCGGACACGCAGGCAGGCAATCGCCGAGACCGTCGCAATAGTCCTCGCGCGTAAGGCGTGCCTTGCCGCCAATCATCTCGATGGCGCCCTCGTGGCACGTAGCGGCACAGAGGCCACAGCCGTTGCATTTGTCTTCATCTATCTTTATTATTTTTCTTATCATAGTTAATTTCCTCCTTGATGTTATGGATATATTATAGTATAATCAAAAATAAATGTATGTTGAATTTTCAACAAAAGGAGAGTTTTGGTGAAAAAATATTATGGCGTCTTAAAAAGCTGCCCATTGTTTGCGGGATTTGAAGAAAGCGGACTTTTTTCAATGCTCGCCTGCCTTGGTGCAAGAGTTACAGAATTCGGGAAAAGGGAAAATATAATATCGGAGGGGGATGCGGCAAAATATGTCGGCATAATGCTTTCGGGAAGTGCGCAGATAATGCGCATGGATTGGTTTGGAAACAGAAGCATTGTCGGAAGCGTTGCTCCGCCTCAGATATTCGGTGAGTCATTTGCCTGCGCAGGAGTTGAGGCGATGCCTGTGGATGTTGTGGCGAGTGAGAAATGCGAGGTTATGCTTATCGACAATATGCGTATAACCCACCCGTGTGACAATGCGTGTGATTTTCACAGACAGCTTATATACAATCTGATGAAGGTGATGGCGATGAAAAATCTTGCGTTTCATCAGAAAATTGAGGTTATGTCGAGGCGCACAACGCGCGAAAAGCTGCTTGCCTACCTTGCTTTTGAGGCAAAAAGAGCCGGCGGCAGATGCTTTGAAATTCCATATGACCGACAGGCTCTTGCTGATTATCTCGAGGTGGACAGAAGCGGTCTTTCTGCCGAAATCAGCAAATTGAGAAACGAAGGCGTGCTGGAAAGCCGCAAAAACAATTTTAAATTGCTGTAACTCTCTTTTTTGCCTTGCTGTTTTTTGGGATTTGTGGTAGGATATATTGGAATGAAAAGAAAAGAGGTATTTTTCGTGGAAAACAAAACAAACAAGCTTTTTACAAATCCGTGGTTTGTAGCTCTGGCGGCGCTTCTCTGCTGTGCGCTCTGGGGAAGTGCGAGCCCTGCAATTAAAATCGGTTATGAGCTGATAAAGCTCAGAAGTGGAGATGTTCCGTCAACCATCCTGTTTGCAGGTCTGCGCTTTGCTCTCGCAGGAATTCTGACGATAATCATCTATAGCATTGCGCGGCGCAAGGTGCTCGTGCCGCAGAAGAAAAATTGGGGCAAGGTTATGTATATAAGCCTCTATCAGACGATTCTGCAATACATATTTTTCTATATAGGTCTTGCAAATACCGCAAGCGTCAAGGGGGCGGTCATAAGCGGCTGTAACGTTTTTTGCTCAATCCTTATAGCAAGCCTTCTGTTCCGTCAGGAAAAGCTTACGGCGAAAAAGATCGTTGCCTGCATTGTCGGATTTGCAGGGATTATTCTCATCAATATGAACGGGCTTGACCTGAAAATGTCGTTTTTCGGCGAAGGCTTCGTCTTCTTCTCAACGATATGCTATGGAATGTCATCGACGCTTATCAAGATATATTCAAATGATGAGGATCCTGTCATCATCAGCGGCTATCAGTTTGCCGCCGGTGGAATAATAATGGCGGCAGGTGCGTTTTTGTGCGGAGGAAGAATAGATCTCGGAAGCGCGGAAGCTATCGGAATGCTCATTTATCTTGCGTTCCTTTCTGCAATCGCATATTCGCTCTGGGGTGTGCTTCTAAAGTTCAACCCTGTTTCGAAGGTAACTGTATACAGCTTTATGATTCCCGTGTTCGGCGCGCTTCTCTCGGAAATTTTCTTCCCCGGTGCAGGCGGAGTGCTTGTGATCAATCTTATAATCGCGCTGGTTCTCATCTGCGGAGGAATTCTGCTTCTCAACCTAAAAAAGGAAAAATAAGTAAAACTTTTAAACCTCCTTTTTTGTCTAAAAGACAAAAGGAGGTTTTTACTATGAAAAAAACGGTTCTTGTCCTGATGTGTCTGTTGCTTCTTGTGTCCTGCTCGGGCGATGTGGAAAACAAGGAAATAATCGGATGTGAAACAGTGCGTATGGCGTTTATTGACAGTGCGCTCTATCGTGATAGCGGCGTGATAAGTGAGCTTACTCCGCGCTGCGGCACATTCGACGGTGAGCTCGTCAAAGCTGTGGAAGGTGGCGAGGTGCCGTTTGAAGAGCATACGACGAATTTTGGAGATTGCGGATATCAGAACGCGACACCGACTTCAAAGGAGCTTCTTATAGATAATTCGTGGGTGATTTTTGAGCGTGATACTATAACGCTTGCCGAATATCTCGGCGTCGAGCGCGAAGCGGCAGAGCGTGTCAGGCTCCACAAAAGCCCGGATATGTTGGGCGTCGAAGTTGATGAATTCTATGATGTTGCAGAGAAGATAATACTGACGAATATAGAGAACAGGCCGATGCAGAAAACAGAGGACGGAGTCAATTATGAGTTTCCGGGAGGAATTTACATAACGGTAAACGGCTTTGACGGATATGCTTTTGTCTCTGATGATTATACAGCAGACCGCTGTGGGATGCATATGAGCAGGCTTCCTGTTGCGGATTATTCAATCAGTAAGGCGGATTATAAAAAGCTTATCGGATTTTTTGAATAGCATATATCGCTTTTGCTCCATACTTGACATAAATATGATTATAGTGTATAATCCTCAATAGTATTTGAGAAAGGATGGCATTTGAATATGGATTCGGATGACGGAGATTACCCCGCTAATACCGAAAGATATATTTATTTGTTATATGAGGCGTACCTGCGCAGTTTTATGAAAATTGCAGACAGGTGTGCCTTTTTGTGCTTCAAAAGAGTGCGGATATGATTCGCTGATGGGGGAGAAAAAAGCATAGATAACATATAAATATAAAGTGTTAAGGAGAGAAATTTTAAAATTATGGACATATGGCAATATACCCTGATAATTGCAGTGCTTGTTATGCTGTCGGCATATTTTTCTGCGACAGAGACAGCGTTTTCGTCGCTCAATAAAACAAGGCTGAGAACTATGGTGGAGAACGGAGACAAAAAGGCAGAGCTTGCCCTTGCTCTTGCAGAAAATTATGACAAGCTCATATCAACAATACTTATCGGCAACAACATAGTAAACATTGCGGCGTCCTCGATTGCAACATTGATGTTTGTGGGCCTGATTGCGGACACAGACCTTGCGGCGACGGTCTCAACGGTTGTGATAACCGTTGTGGTTCTTATATTCGGTGAGATAACTCCGAAGAGCATTGCGAAAGACAGCCCTGAGCGCTTTGCGATGTTTTCGGCTCCGGCGATCAGAGTGCTCATATGGGTGCTCACGCCGTTAAACTTCATTTTCTCAATGTGGAAGAAGCTCGTTTCAAAGATCTTCAAGACAGAAGATAATTCCAAGATGTCTCAGGAAGAGCTTCTTATGCTCGTCGAAGAGGTTGAGCAGGAGGGAAGCCTCGACACCGACGAGGGCGAGCTTATAAGAAACGCGATAGAATTCGGAGAGCAGAAGGCTGAGGACATCCTGACACACCGCGTTGATCTCGAAGGCTTTGCCGAGGATGCGGATAAGGCAGAGATTGCAGAGCTCTTTGAGAAGACTCAATTCTCGCGCTTACTTGTATATGGCGAGAGCATAGACGACATAATCGGCTTTATCCATTTGAAGGATTTCCTCACACCACATGGAATCACTGAAAAGCCGATAAAAGAAATTATGTCAAAGCCTGTGTTCATCCAGAAATCGGAAAAGGTGAATGACCTTCTCAAAATACTTCAGCAGAACAAATCCCATATCGCAGTTGTCATAGATGAATATGGCGGAACGCTCGGCATTGTCACAATGGAAGACATATTGGAAGAGCTTGTCGGCGAGATATGGGACGAGCACGATGAGGTTGTGCTCGATTTCGACAAGATAGACGAAGACACATATAAGGTTGATTGCTCGGCGAATTTTGAAGACTTCTGTGAGGTTTTTGAGATTGAAGCCGAAACAGAGAGTATATCCGTTGGCGGTTGGGTTATGGAGCAGCTCGGCAAAATGCCGGAAGTTGGGGACAAGTTTGAATTTGAAGCCCTCGAAATAACAATAACCGAAACAGATTCACACCGCGTAACTCAGATAAGGGTGTTCCGCAATCAGGCGGAGCCCGAAGCAACAGAATAACAGGAAACAGACACAATGGAATTGCCGTTGTGTCTGTTTTTTCTATGTAACGCCTATGTTAAAATCGTTGAATTTTGAAAATTCATTATTTATAATATAGGCGTTGAAAGTTAAGAATAAGAAGTAAGAAAAAGAAAGGAAGAAAAAATGGATATTTTTGACATTCTCACAATGATCGGCGGCCTTTGCCTTTTCCTGTTTGGTATGGACGTTATGGGACAGGCACTTGAGCGCCGCGCAGGCGGAGCGCTCAGAACGCTTCTTTCAAAGCTTACGACCAATAAGCTCGCAGGTCTCCTCACAGGCCTCTGTGTTACGGCGGTCATACAAAGCTCTTCCGCGACGACGGTTATGGTCGTCGGCTTTGTAAACTCCTCGCTTATGACGCTCAAGCAGGCGATAAACGTGATTATGGGTGCCAACATAGGTACAACCGTCACAGCCTGGATTCTCTCGCTCGGAGGAATTGACGGCGACAATCTTGTGATACAGCTTTTGAAGCCGACGTCATTCACGCCTGTTCTTGCGCTCATCGGCATAATTATGACGATGTTTGGCAAAGATAGCAGGAAAAAAGACACAGGCGTAATTCTTCTCGGCTTTGCAACTCTTATGTTCGGTATGGATACGATGTCCGATGCGGTTGCGGGGCTTGCCGATGTTCCGCAGTTCCGGCAGCTGTTCCTACTCTTCAAGAATCCGATACTCGGCGTGCTTGCCGGTGCTGTTTTGACAGCGATAATCCAGTCAAGCTCAGCATCCGTCGGTATATTGCAGGCTCTTGCAGCGACAGGTCAGGTTTCGCTCGGCGCGGCGATACCGATAATTATGGGTCAGAATATCGGAACGTGTATCACGGCTATTCTGTCATCATTCGGCGCAAATAAAAATGCAAAGCGTGCAGCCCTTGTGCATCTTTCGTTCAATGTCATAGGAACGGTTCTGTTCCTCGTTCTGTTCTGCATAGTAAAAGCTGCATTTGCCCCGGCAATCCTTGATAATGCGGCAAACTATGTAAGCATAGCGATTTCACATTCAGTCTTCAACGTATTCTGCACGCTTGTTCTCTTCCCGATGGGAGGGATTCTTGAAAAGCTTGTAATAAGGCTTGTTCCCGATGCAAAGGAAACAGAAGCTGTCGTAAAGCTCGATGAACGCCTTCTCGCAACGCCTTCGCTTGCTCTTGAGAGCTGCCATAACCTTGCGGTGGATATGGTTGATGCCGCAAGCGTTGCAATCCGCGGTGGAATAAAAGCCCTTCGCGAATACAGCCCTGAGCTCGCTGAGGAGGTATGTGCAAGCGAAGAAAAAACAGACCACTATGAGGATATTCTCGGAACATATCTCGTAAAGCTCAGCAGCCATCAGATTTCGGATGAGGATAACGCTGAGGCTGCAAAGCTTCTTCGTATGATAGGAGATTTCGAACGTATATCTGACCACGGAGTGAATATACTGAAATCAGTCGAAGAAATGCGCGAAAAGAACATAGTGTTCACAGAGGCTGCGCAGGCAGAGCTTGATGTAATACTTGACGCAACGGACGAGATATTGGCGCTTGCACGCCGTGCATTTGTCGTCAATGATATCGATGCAGCGGTTTCCATAGAGCCGCTTGAACAGGTTATAGATATGCTCCGCGAGCAGCTGCGCGCACGTCATATTGTCCGCTTGCAGCAGGGCGAATGTACGATAGATGCAGGCTTTGTGTGGTCAGATCTTCTCACAAACCTCGCAAGAACATCTGATCACTGCTCAAATATCGCCGGCTGTGTCATAGATGTGATGGACGGAAATATGAATCTGCACGAATCTATCCGCGCCTTCAGAGACGAAAATCCCGAATTCAAAACGAAGTTCAGGGAATATACAAAGAAGTACACACTTGCATAAAGTGAAACGATATGTCTGCGGAAAAATTTGCAGATATATCGTTTTACTATATCATAAATAAAAGTGTTGCTTTTTGGTTATGACTAGTGTATACTTACAGAAGTTTGTTAAAAACAAAACAATATGATGGGTAAAGGAGAAAACAAAATGAAAGGTTTTGCAATGCTCAAAATCGGTGCGACCGGCTGGGTTGAAAAGGAAAAGCCAGCTTGCGGTCCTCTCGATGCAATCTGCCGTCCTATAGCTCTCGCTCCGTGTACTTCTGACGTACACACAGTATGGGCAGGCGCTATCGGCGACAGAAAAGATATGATCCTCGGTCACGAGGCTGTTGGTGAAGTTGTTGAAGTAGGTGCTTACGTCAAGGATTTCAAGCCGGGCGATAAGGTTCTCGTTTCGGCTATCACTCCTGATTGGGGCGCACTCGCATCCCAGGGCGGATACGCAATGCACTCGGGCGGAATGCTCGCAGGCTGGAAGTTCTCAAACTTCAAGGACGGCGTATTTGGTGAATATTTCCATGTAAACGAGGCTGACGCTAACCTTGCACTTCTTCCGGAAGGCATGGATCTCGGCGCAGCTTGCATGATCAGTGATATGGTTCCGACAGGATTCCACGGCGCTGAGCTTGCTGATATTCAGTATGGTGATAACGTTGCAGTTATCGGTATCGGCCCTGTAGGACTTATGTCTGTTGCAGCAGCTGCTATCCGTGGTGCTGCAAACATCTATGCTGTCGGTTCACGTAAGAACTGTGCAGACCTTGCTCTTGATTTCGGCGCAACAAAGATCGTCAACTACCGTGAGGGCGACATTGTTGAGCAGATTATGGAGCTCACACGTGGCGAAGGCGTTGAGAAGATCATCGTCGCAGGTGGCGACAATGACACATTCGATCAGGCTATCCGTATGCTCAAGCCGGGCGGCAAGATCGGTAACGTCAACTATCTCGGCGAAGGTGACACGATCAAGATTCCGCGCGTCGAGTGGGGCTGCGGAATGGGTCACAAGCAGATTGTCGGCGGTCTTATGCCGGGCGGAAGATATCGCTCAGAGATGCTTGCTCGCCTTGTAACTGCAGGCAGAATCCATCCGGAAAAGCTCATCACTCACAAGTTCAACGGTCTTGAGAACGTTGAGCCGGCTCTTATGCTCATGAAGGATAAGCCGCGCGATCTCATCAAGCCGCTTGTCATCATCGACTAATATAATCGGTTTAAAACAGCATCCGCTTGCGGATGCTGTTTTTTGTTGAAAAAAATCTTTGTATATTATATAATTAGAAAAAACAGAAAGGAGAGTTTTTATGTATACGATATATGTAATCTATAAGACAAAGGAAGGTCACCGCGAGGCTTTTATAAACGAGCTCAATTCATCGGGAGTTGCGGCCGCTGTGCGCGCAGAGGACGGGTGCCTCCGCTATGACTATTATCTTTCCGAGCGCGACGGGAATGAGATTCTTCTGATTGAGGCATGGGAAACGAAGCGCCATCAGGAAATCCACGTCACACAGCCGCATATCGCAACACTTAAAGCACTTAAAGAAAAACACGTTGTTGACACAAAGCTTGGCGAGTTTGAACTTAAATAAGAGGGCACACCGATGAAAAAGGCTTGTGTGATATTTGTGCTTTTAATATTTCTGTCCGGGCTTTTGGGTGCGTTGGCGCCGGAGGAAAGTGAGCCGCGTCTTTCGGCAGAGCAGATGGATGCGCTTCGGGAGAGATATCCTGTATATACGCAGGATCCTCCGACCGTTGATACATATCCGGTTCCGTTTGAAAGGCTGTGCGAGCGCATAGATACCTTTGCATATGTTGAAATAACGGGTGATATACAATATTACTCAAAAAACATCTCAATGGGAGATGCTGCATGGGATGCAAAGCACGGAACAGCGAGCAGCTTTTTTGAATATCCTGCTGTTGTCATTTCAGATACGGAAAACAAATTCAAAGCAGGCGAAAAAATAATGATTGCTGCCAATATGATGTTCTACGGATATATTCCTGAGCTATCTCCGGGGATGAAGCTTGTCTTTGCGGCAACGGGTGAGGGGCACAGGAAAGGTCAGTATGGCTTTAGCAAAATCGGAACTTATTATATAACAGAAGACGGATTTGCGCTTTCTGCATTCGATGAGGAATTGTATAAAATGAAAGAAACTCTTTCGGGTGTAGAACTCGAAACGTTGATGTATGAGCTTGGTAAATTGGTTAAATAAGAAAAAGAAGAAGTCAGATAAGTCTGACTTCTTCTTTTTGAGTTGGTGAGTTATTTTACCTGTTCGAACAGCCTGAGCCATTCGCTTGCGATTATTTCGTGCCCCGAGGGATAAAGGTGAACGCCGTCCGGCGTCCAGAATTCGGCGGGAGCAAGCTTTATTGCTTTGTCCAATTTCGGCTGAAGGTCGGCATGGGGAAGTGAGAAGCGAGCTGCCACATTTTTGGTTGCTTCCCGGTAAAGAGAAATATCGGAGATAAGCTGCGGAAGATTCAGCTCTTCATATTGTTTATATTCCTCATAAAAGGCGTCGCAGGGGAGGACAAACGGCGACATAAGAAATATTTTGAGATTGGGAAGCTCGCATAGTATTGACTCAATAAGATTTGAATAATCACGCTCAAAACGCTCTGCACGCTGCCCACCGCAGAATAGATGGTCGCGGAATAAATCGTTTATTCCGACGATAAGGCTCATATAATCGGGCTTCAGATCCAATATATCCGGTCCTATACGGGCATAGATATCCGTCACCTTATTGCCGCCGATTCCGCGGTTTTTGAAAATATATTCACCGGGATACTCAAGCCCGAGCCTACCCGAAACAATTGTTGCATATCCCGAGCCTGTGAAACGGTCATCCTCGCGGTTGCGCTTGCAATCGGTTATCGAATCACCCTGAAAAAGAATAAGCTTTGCCATAGCTCTTAACACCTCCGTTTTTAAAAAGTTTATCAGCAATAAAAACCAAAGTCAACCATAAATGTGTGACAAGTTGATTTTGTGGCAAAAAGCTTCTGCAGCAGAGAATAAAATGCAAATTTTATTTGACTTTTCGGTAAAAATAGAGTATTATATCTACATATGCAATTACAGACGGTGAAAATGTGTAAGTAGTGCTTGCCAATCCCGTATAAGAGAGCGGAAATCGAAGGCTGTGAGTTTCCGTTATGGCGGCAATGCGCGAATTTCAGCATTGGAGTCTCCTCGCGAAAACCGTATGTGCGGATTAAGCAGGGTGTGTTATGTCCACGAAAAAGACATAAAGCTAAAGTGCAGAAAGAAATTTCTGAATCTGGGTGGTACCGCGGGTATTGTTTATTATGCTCGTCCCGAGAATATCGGGGCGAGCTTTTTGTTTTTGCCCGAAAATAATACATGAAAGGAAGATTTCAAATGTCAGAGAAGACAGCAAGCCTTCGCGAAAGCTTCATTTCCGCTCTTGCGACGGCTGACACGATGGAAGCTCTTGAGGCTATCCGTGTTGAATACCTCGGCAAAAAAGGCCTTGTCACAGATCTTTTGAAGGATATGAAAAACCTCTCTCCTGAGGATAAAAAAACCTTCGGGCAGGCTGTGAATGTGCTCAAAGAAGAAGTTACAGAAATGATAGCAGCAAAGCGCGAGGAGATAAAGAAGGCTGAGATTGAGCGCGAAAACAGCCTTATGCCGGAGTTTGATATCTCAACTCCTGCAAACCTTGACCGCGGCTCATATCATCCGATAACTCTTGTTCAGCGCCAGTGTGAAGAGATTTTCAAATCAATGGGCTTTGCCGTTGAGGATTACAGCGAGATAGTAACAGACTATGAGTGCTTCGAGGCTCTCAACATTCCGAAGAACCATCCTGCGCGCGATATGCAGGACACATATTATCTCTCAAACGGCCAGCTCCTCAAATCACACACATCAGCTGCACAGAACGCAATCTACAAAAAATATAAGGATGCTCTGATCCGCGAAGGAAAGCCGATCAAGGCGATATTCCCGGGCAGATGCTTCAGAAACGAAGCAACAGACGCTTGCCACGAGAATACCTTCTTCCAGATGGAAGGCGTTATGGTTGATAAGAATATCTCCATCTCAAACCTCATCTTCTTTATGAAGACGATGCTTTCGGAAGTGTTCCAAAAGGATATCAAGGTTCGTCTCCGTCCGGGCTTCTTCCCGTTCGTTGAGCCGGGCTTTGAGCTTGACATAAGCTGCCTTATCTGCGGCGGCGAGGGCTGTGCCTCCTGTAAGCACAGCGGATGGCTCGAGCTTTGCCCCTGCGGAATGATTCACCCCGAAGTATTGAAGGCAGGCGGAATCGATCCCGAGGAATACACAGGCTTTGCATTCGGCCTCGGTCTCACCCGTCTTGCAATGATGAAATATGGTGTCAAGGATATCCGTGACCTCAATTCCGGAAGCCTCAAGGTGCTTTCGCAGTTCACGGACGATAAATAAGAAAGGAGAGGAAAAGAAATGTTTTTATCAATGAATTGGATATCGGACTTTGTTGACCTTTCGGGGCTTGACAAGCTCGAGCTTATAAATAAGTTCTCCCTCTCCACAGCAGAGGTTGAAAACGAAATTTTCTTCAAGGGAAGTGATCTTTCGGGAATCGTTGTCGCAGAGATTATGTCTGTCGAGAATCATCCCGAGTCAAAGAAACTTCACCTTTTAAAGGTTGATGCAGGCGAGCCTGAGCTGACCGATGTTGTCTGTGGTGCACCGAATGTCAGAGTCGGTATGAAGACAGCTTTTGCAAAGGTCGGTGCAAAAATCGGCGAGATCGAAATCGCGCCGAGAAAGCTTGCAGGATATCTTTCCTGCGGTATGTGCTGCTCTGAAAAGGAGCTCGGCCTTTCCGACGACAATAACGGAATTATGGATCTTGACGTAAATCTCAAGAACGGTACAGATTTGAAGGAAATCTTCGAGATTGACGATATCGTTTTTGAGGTTGACAACAAATCCCTCACAAACCGCCCCGACCTTTGGGGACACTATGGCATCGCGCGTGAGTTCGCTGCAATCGCAGGACGTGAGCTCAAGGCGCTGCCGGTTGTCGATCTTGAACAGTATAAGAATCTTCCCAAGCTCGACCTCAAGATTGAGGATCCGCTTTGCTATCGCTATTCGGCACTCCGCTTTGAGAATATCACAAAGCACGTAAGCCCGATGAATATGCGTATCCGTCTCTACTATTGCGGAATGCGCGCAATCAACCTTCTCGCTGACCTCACAAACTACCTTATGCTCGAAATGGGCCAGCCGATGCACGCGTTTGACTCGCGCAAGGTCGATAAAATCCGTGTCAAGAGATTTGATGCGCCGTTCAAGTTCACAACACTTGATGAGGTTGAGCGCGATATTGACGAAAATACACTTATGATCTGCAATGGCGACACACCTGTCGCAATCGCAGGTATTATGGGTGGCCTTGATTCAGAAATCGTTGAAGACACAAGCTCGCTCACTCTTGAATCCGCAACGTTTGATGCATCGTCAATCCGCAAATCAACAGTTCGCCTCGGACACAGAACGGATGCTTCCCAGCGCTATGAAAAGAGCCTTGACCCGGAAATGACAGTTCCTGCAATTGCGCGTTTCGTCAAGCTTCTTCTCGATATCGACAGCGGTGCTGTTATAACAAGCTCGCTCACCGATGAATATGCATTCAAATATGATGATGTCTCTCTCTCGTTTGACAAGGCATTTGTTGACCGTTATACAGGCATTGAGATTTCAGACGAGACAATCCTGAAAACGCTCCGCTCACTCGGCTTTGGTGTCGAATATGCTGACGGAAGCTTCAAGGTATCGGTGCCGAGCTGGCGCGCAACGAAGGATGTAACGCTGAAGGCTGATATCATCGAGGAAATCACACGCATCTATGGTTATGACAACTTCGCTGTCAACACAGCGGCTGTTCCGCTCTATCCGGTGCGCGCGGCTCAGGAGAAGACAGACGAAGACAGAATCAAGGATATCCTCGTCCACCGCTTCTCGCTCCATGAGCTCCATTCCTATGTCTGGGCATATTATGATGAATATAAGGCACTCGGAATCGAAATTGAAGACAATATCGAGCTTGTCAATGCGACAAACCCGAACATCAAGACGATCAGAAAATCAATCATTCCGACACAGCTTTGCCAGGTCAAGGCAAACACGGCTTATGCCCCCGATTTCGGCGTGTTTGAAATCGGCAGAACTGTAAACGGACTCAAAGAAGACGGGCTTTGTGACGAGCACAAGAAGCTTGCGATAACCCTCTTCTCAAAGACCAAGGATATGGAGACTCTCTATTTTGAGCTCCGCGATATGCTTGCAGTTATCGCAGATAACCTGAAGCACGAACCGCTCACATTTGAGAAAATCGAGGAAACAAGCTCCTATAAACATCCGAAGAACCTCAACGCAATCTGGTGCGCAGGTGTTAAGCTCGGCGAAATCGGCATAGCAAATGCTCAGGTTTCAAAGAAGATTGATAAGAAGGCAAACATCGTCTTTGCGGAAATTGATGTTGCAGAGCTTGCAAAGATCAAGAATGCAAGCATCTCCTATGAGGAGCCGTCAAGATTCCCGGAAATCGAGATTGACCTTTCATTTGTTTCCGATAAGTTTGCTCCCATCAAGGCTGCAATCGATAAGGAAAATTGCCCGCTTATCAAGAAGGTTTCCGTTGTCGATACTTATGTCGATGAAAGTGGAAAATCCATCACTGTCCGTATGATATTCTCGCATCCCGAGAAGACTCTCACACGCGAAGAGGTTATGGAAACTGCAGAAAACATCATAAAGACACTGGAAGCGCAAAACATCGCGCTCAAAGGTTAAGAAAGAATAGAACAAACCCGTTGGCATCGCCAACGGGTTTGTTTTGTGATTCTCAAGGGGAAGCCTTTACGGGTTTGTTTTGTGATTTAAGGTGCTTTGTCAGTTTTAGGGAAGGGATATTCATCTTCATGGCCTTTCATATCCCGCTTGATGATTTTAATGTCCGAAACGATTTCTCCTTCCATAATAAAGCGGAGTTTTTGTCCGCTAAGGAGCTTTGATTCAATTACGTAGATTATATCTGCGGAGTGTGTGTCTTTGTCAGAAAGAGAATCTTCCGGTTTGCCGAGAAGCAAGGTAAGCTCATCGCGTGTCATACCGCGAAGCTCATATTCTTCATTCAGGTCATCGACCATATAATATCGCTCATAAGGATATTTCGCCCATTTTTCCGGAGTGAAGCTTTTGCAGTATTCGATACACATTAAGTCTGTTCCCCAAAAAATCAGTATGTAAATAAGAACGGAGAGAAAAGCATAAAGTGCTATTTTCCAAAAACTGCATTTAGTGATGAATTTAATTACAAACGGAGCAATAAAGAAAGCTATGGGTAACACGTAGAAAAATAATAATCCCCAAGCGTCTCCGAGCACACTGTAGCTTGTTGTACAGTCAAGAGAAATTATCGCCAAGTAACCATTAACGATGAATACGATAAAAGCATAGAATATGGCAAAAATCAGATATATGAGCAAATCCAGAATTTTGTCTTCCATTATGTAACACACCCTTTATTTTCGATATTAGCGTGAGAGTACAAATGTGAGCCTTCCCCTTGAGGGGAAGGTGCCGAGCTTGCGAGGCGGATGAGGTGGAAAAGTAGCATTGACGATATAACACCTCATCAGTCGCGGTTCCCGCGCCAGCTTCCCCTCAAGGGGAAGCCTGCCACTGCGGCGGGAAATAATCACAAAATGAAAAAAACGAACATTTTATCCGAGCTATGTTTCATAAGGATATACATTATCCGCCGGATTTCAAAATATTTGTTCTGAATTTCATCAGTTGTCAACATATGTGTTCAAAGTTGTCAAAAAAATGTGTTATACTTATTTTGAGGTGAGGAGTTATAATTATGAATACATTAACTGAACTTGAACACATATTGGATAATCTTGATTTTCTTGCAGACACATTTCTTGCACTTGATGCCGTAAATCAGAATCGAGCATATATCATTCCCCGGTCTGCGTTGACCGTTCCCGCGGAGGTAATGAAGCAATATACAGAGTCGGCAAGAGAGCTTTGCGAAAAGCTGATAAAACAAGCTGCTACCAAAGGGTAATCTGCTCCGTTTCCTTTTCCTCAAACGCACGGAGATACGAAAAAATCTCATCGTTATCGTGCATTATGCCATTCCTTGCGCAGATGTCATAGAATATCTTCATAAGCTCGGGATTGTCCGGGCTGGATGCGACATAGGAATTACCAAAAGTGCGGATGTATTTTTCTAAAAGCCCTGGAAAATGCCGTTCAAGAGCACTGTAGAAATACTCGCGGTTTCCTTCGCGCAGTGTCAGCCCCATACCGAAACAGATTATTCCCCGAACCTTTGCCTCAATGCACATATCAAGTATACCTCGGATGTTTTCCTCCGTGTCATTTATAAAAGGGAGAATGGGAGAGAGCCACACAACCGTCGGAATCCCGGCATCGCGAAATGCCTTCAGCGCCTCAAATCGCTCCCGTGTTGTGCTGACATTCGGTTCAAGAACACTGCAGAGCGTTTCATCATAGGTCGTGAGAGTCATCTGCACAACGCATTTTGTCTTTTGGTTTATCTTTGAAAGCAGATCAATATCGCGCAGAATCCGCGCCGATTTGGTTATGACCGTAAAACCAAAGCCGTATTCATAAATAAGCTCCAGCGTTTTTCTGACATACTGAAGCTCATTTTCAAGCGGAATATACGGGTCTGTCATTGAGCCCGTTCCGATCATACATTTCTTTCGCTTTGAAGAAAGCGTTTTCTTAAGAAGCTCGATTGCGTTTTCCTTGATTTCGATATCCTCAAAATCGTGTTGCATATTATAGCAGGTGCTTCTTGAGTCGCAGTATATGCACCCGTGAGAACAGCCGCGATATAAATTCATTCCGCCGCCGGGCGAGAGAATACCTTTTGCTTTTACATAATGCATCAAAATCACCTGAAGCCATATTTGATATGTTCTAATAATAAATCAGCTGATCACGTCAGTCAATGATAAATTGAAGAGTTTTGTTGTAATCAGCGCAAATGTGTGGTAAAATGTAGAAAAAACAGGGGGGATAATATGGGGAGGCACGCAGCGCGCCGAAGCATTTTTTCCATAATAGTTGATTGGGTGTTTATCGGAATACTGGTTTTTGTTGTGATAAGCTCTATCTTCGGTTCTTGGGAAGGCTTTCTGGCAGAAATGATACAGGAAATCCCTTGGGGCGGTGGAATATTCAAAATAGTCGCAGGGGTGATGGATTCCGGTATAAGAATCAACACAGGTCAGGTCGCTCCGAGCTTTGGCGATTGGATAAAAGATTTTATGAAGCTGCTTATTGCGGCGGTCATATTGCCGATAGTAAAATATTTCTTCGGCTATGTTGTCACAGGAAAACACGCAGCAGAAAGAACGCTGTTGCAAAGAGTAGGCGATTTCATTACTGAATCGCTGTTTCTTCCGGCGTGTGTTGCAATGCTTTCCTCGTGGATTGTCGGATACCTTTCCAATATGATATGGAGCGTCGGCGGAGTGTGGGCCTGGATTCTGAGCATAGCAGGCTCCGCAGCGGCAATAGGTGTTTCTGTGTGGGCATTCTGTGCGCTTGCGGCGGCAGGCGTTTTCTGGGGAATCGGTTATATGTTTGCAAAGATTATTCCGGCGATGTTGATTCTTGTTTTTTCATATGCGCTTTGGTTTGCGATGATGATATTGGTTTCAGACCCGGTTTATTCAAATACGATGCTCTATGTCATTATAGGCATCATAGGAATATTGCTTATGATCGGCGGGCTTGACGGAGTTATCGGAGGTTTCTTCAAAAAATCAAATAGCAGCGGACTTGATTGGATGTAATATAAAACGCTCATCGGGAAAAGCCGATGAGCGTTTTGCGTTAAAACAGGCTCGTTATAAAAATTTCAAGACCGATAAAAATCAGGATGACACCGCCGAGGATTCCTGCCTTTCCTGCGAGCCTTGTGCCTACGCGCTTTCCGATGAGAAGCCCTGCGGCGCAGATGAAAAACGTTACGGTGGCAATGACAAACGAAGCAAGAAGCGCCTCCGCGAGGTTATATTCGGAAATCGTGAAGCCGACAGAGAGCGCATCAATGCTTGTAGCAACGCCCTGAACGAGGAGCGCGGCAAAGCCGACACCGGGCTTTTCCTCGCAGTCGCATTTATTTTTTATCCCGTCATAGAGCATATTTCCGCCGATGTATGCGAGGAGCAGAAGTGCTATCCACGGAATGAATTTTTCAAAGGATTTGAAATACTGAACGATTGTATGTACGCAAACCCAACCGAGCATCGGCATAAGCGCCTGGAAGAGTGCAAAGACTCCTGCGATACCAAACATTTTTCTCTTTTTCATACACGGCTCATTAAGTCCGTTTGCAAGCGAGACGGAAAATGCATCCATAGCAAGCCCGACACCGAGAAGAATATTGTTAAAAAAGAAAGCAAATCCAAGATTCATTGTTTTAAACCTCCTGATGCTTTGAGCAAAAAACAACCGGGCACGGAAAAACGAGCCCGGTGCGGTGGTAGAATACCGAGATATAATACCATAAAAATATATGCTTGTCAATCGTCGAAGATACCGAAGCTTTATTTCAAATCTTCATCAATATCCCAGCCTGTGACTTTGCCGTTTTCAAAATTGAAATGAACATCCTGAACAGCGAGTAGATAATTGGAATATGTGTATGAAATGCGGTTTCTTCTTCAGCTGCGGTGTCGTTGCCGAGGAGATTTTTTAGCTCATCCTCGGTCATATCTTACCACCTAACTTATAAATCAGAAAGGATCAACTTCAATTATTTCCCAAGATGAAACTTTTCCGTCTGTAAAAATAAACGAAATTGCATCATATTCGAGAAAACCTGACCTGAAAAAGTATGAAACCTTTGCTTCATCTTCTGTATAAACGGAACCGTCTTCTTCGCCGAGCAACTCCGTCAATTCTTCTTTTGTCATTCCTCGAAGCTCATAGTCTTTTTGGAGGTCATCAAACATTATGTAGTGTTGATTCGGATAAGCTTCCCATTTGTCGGGAGTGAACTGCGATAAATATATGTAGCAGGCAGAATATGTTCCGAGAATGATAACGATGAGAACGGCGATTGATAGGGCGGCGGAAATAAGAAATTGTTTGAAGGTATTCTTTTTCCGAAGTTTAATAATGAATGGTGTGAGAAATGCAGCAACCAAAAGGATGAAAAAACTAAGATAGGAGAAATAACCGAGAATATCCATAAGAAGAAAACTGGTTGAAAACTCAATCGCAAAGACAGCGAGAAAAACACAATAGAGTAAAAGTGCTAAACAAATCGCAACGATTGAGTGTTTTATGACAGAAACAGCTTTTCTTGTCATACCTTACCACTTTCCGAAAAATGGCGGGGGATTCGGGTCGTCACAATCCCAATACCAATCCGTAACTTTCCCATCTTCAAGTTTAAAATAGATGTTATAATCATCAAGGAAACCGTAGGAGTAATAATAAACAAGCTCGTCTTCATCTGCGGATCGGGGTTCACCGAGCAACTCTTGTAATTCATCCTTCGTCATTCCTTGAAGTTGATAATCCTTCTGCAGATCCTCAAACATAAATTTGCGATATGAATAATGCTTTTCCCATTTCTCGGGAGTGAACTGACCGAGATAGACATAGCCGGAAAATCGGACAGTGAGAAGAATCAAGATATAAATGAGAAGAGAAATGAGTGAGGAACAGAGAAAATATCTGAAGCTCGTATCTTTGCTAAGCTTTAAAAGGATAGGTGTGAAAAATGCCGCAATCGGAAGAATGAAAAAACAAAATGCGCTGAGGCAGTGGCTGATGAACAGCGCGCAATCAAACTCGAGGAAAAGAGAGAAAATGAAAACAGAAGCTATTGCAATGGCAAGAAAAAATGAGATAATCGGATATCTTAAAAATGAAAAAAACTTTTTTGCCATTATTTAACCACCTCCGTAAGTTTATAATATAACATGATTATGCGCTCTGTCAATGGTGTGATTATGGTCTGCAGGCGTTAATGAAAACTTTTTTGAAAACTACCAAGCGGTGAGAGATTCTGCCTTCTCCTTGAGGGGAAGGTGGGTTGCGAAGCAACTCGGATGAGGTGGAACTGCAGAGAATGTATTTATGCATTCCGAAATAACAAATCTTGCATCTTAAATATACATTATTCAGAATCTATATGCTCGGCAATGTCTTCAAGTTTACAGTTTAAGATTTTACACAATGCATCAAGGGTAGCGGTATTGACATTTCCGTTTTTTCGAAGTCTGTCCAACTGCCCCGGACTAATTTTGTATTCGTTTATAAGTTTGTATTGCGAAATCCCTTTTTCGCGAAGTGTTGACCACAGCCTATTAAATACAATCATTTCACATTTCCTTTCTTTTGGATATTTGCATTTTAATTATAATACCAATAACCACAGGTTGACAATTAACCGTAAACGGTCTATAATAAAAGCGGCGAGAGCAATGTTATATAAAACGAAAGGTGAGATGGTATGAAAAAGATAATGGAATTAGAAGAAATTTTGGAAGAACTCGGTCTTCTTGCAGACACATTTTTTGTAATCGATGCTTTGAATCAGAATCCAACTTTTTCTTTACCGCGTTTTGCGATGACTGTCCCTGTTGAAGTGATGAAAAACGACACGAAAAAAGCAAAAAGGCTTTGCAGAGAAATAATTGAAATGAAGTTAGATGCAAAATCATAATGTCCCTCCGCGAAGAAATCAAAACTTCGCACTTGAAAAACGGAGCAGGGTATTATATAATTTTAATCAGTAAAATAATTCCTTAAAAGGGAGGATTCAATATGAGAAAAGTAACGCGCGAGGATGTCGCGTTCGGCGCATATCTCGCAGGTCTGCGCGAGGGCGATATCGTTCTTATGCACAGTGCGCTTTCGTCTGTCGGTATGGTCGAGGGCGGCGCCGATGCAATTATCGACGGGCTTATGGATGTCATAGGGCAGAGCGGCGCGCTCGCCGTCTCAACGCTGACACATTATTATCCGAAGGGTCCGCGCTATGACAAGGAAACAACTCCGACAAATGTCGGAATCATTGCGGAAACGCTCAGAAAGCGCCCTGGTGCGGCGCGAAGCCTCAACCCGACTCATTCAATCGCAGCGATCGGAGACAGAGCGGAAGAGCTCTGCGCTGACCACGAAAAATGCGCGACGGTATGCGGCGAGGGCTCTCCGTATACAAAGCTTCGCGACCTTGGCGGCAAGGTTGCGCTTCTCGGCGTCGATATGAACAGAAACACAACTCTCCATTCGCTCGAAGACCTTGAGGATTGCTCATATCTCGAGACGAGACCTGCGCTCCGCCCGACATATATGGAGGGTGACCCCGAAGAGCCGATCATTCTTGAAAAGTTCCCTCCCGGACACCGCGATTTTCTACATTTCACGCAGGAGCTCCGCAAGATCGATGCGCTTCGCGAAGCGCCTATCGGAAACGCGATGTTCAAGGTTATTGATGCAAAAGAGATGTTCAGGCTCGGTCGCGAGTTCATAGCACGCGATATGATGTATTTTATGTGCAGAAATGAAAACTGCGCATATTGCACGAATGCTCGCGCAAAGCAGGGAGGTGCGAAGTAATGTATAAGATATCGACATATAAAGCCGCAAACGGCGACACTCTCGGAATCAGAAACATCGAGATAGACAACACCTATTTCGGAAAAGGACTTGAAGCGATGTCGGGCGCAGAGCTCGTCGCAGCTCGTGAGAGCCTTATTGACGGGCTTGAGGATGTAATTCTCTACACAGCCGAAGCAGGTATGAGCGATAAGGAATGTGAGGAGCTTTTCGTCAACGCACGTGCGCTCAATATCGAGAATATCTCATTCAAGGGCGCTCCCGAAAGCGGCTGGGATTATGTTAAGAAGCTTTCACGCGCCTGCAATATAAAGCTTCTGTTTGAGACCTATGCAGGCTATGATTTTGCGGAATATGCAGCACTCCGCGATGAAAACACAGGTATTATCTATAATCCGCTTGAATATGTCAAGGAAGGACGCGGCGCATATTTTGCCGCGCTCTATAAGAATAAGTTCAAGGAAGATGTCAGGATTCTGCGCATAAACGATGGCGTGATCGGAGAAGGTAAGCCTTGCCTTCCCGAGCATGGAAACGCCGAGGTGCGCGAATGTGTATCGACGCTTCTCACACGTTGCTATGAGGGGTATTTCTCAATCTGCGCGGTAGACGGTGAGCTTTCCGGTGCGATTGCAGAGACGAAGCGAATCTTCAAAGAAGTGTAAAGACTATGGCAAAGATAACAGATGTAACAGGTGTCCTCTATAACGGAATGTGGAATTATGAGCCTCCGTTTCCGAAGCTCAATATGCAGCCGCTTCCCGAGGTGGATTGGGTCGAAACCAAGGTGTATTGTGACATTTTTGATGGGCTGCATTCCCAGAGCGGAACATATCTTGAAACTCCGGCTCATCTTCTTGGAGATAAGTCATATCCGCTCATTGA
The DNA here is from genome assembly GCA_017439555.1 of Oscillospiraceae bacterium. GTDB lineage: Bacteria > Bacillota > Clostridia > Oscillospirales > JAAYXM01 > SIG480. The sequence continues at coordinate 22,678 of JAFSIZ010000107.1, forward strand.
TGTTCCGCTTGAAAAGCTTGTCGATATCCCTGTTCAGATAATAAAGCTTTCGGGCTTTGATATCGGGGGAGAGAGAAAACCGGTAACGTGTGAAATGCTTGAAGCTGCAGGAATTGAGAGCGGAGTCTCGATTATAATTTCCTGCGATTGGGGTAAATATTGGAGAGATGAGCGCTATCTTTCCGCATCGCCCTATTTTGAAAAGTCGGCGATGGATTATCTCATATCGAAAAAGCCGTTTCTTCTCGGAACGGATTTTGCAAGGTGGGAGAATCTTGAGAATCCGCAAGGCTTCTTCCCGGATTTCTATGCTAATGACATTCTGATGCTCGGACCGCTTGTAAATCTCGAAAAGATTGAAAGCAAAAGAGCATATCTCACAGCGCTTCCGCTAAACATAGAAAAAACCTGTTGTGCGCCCTGCCGTGCATTTATAAAAGAATAATGTGAAAAGCCTTCCTTTCCGGGAAGGCTTTCAGCGTGTCGAAAAACTTTCGACACGCTGACGGGTTGTCCAAAAAGGCGTGAGATTGGCAGAATGGAACCCGAAGGTGTATATGAATACTCCGAGAGGTGACATTCGGGCAAAACAAGCGGAAAATCCCTTGAAACTCGATGTTTCAAGGGATTTTGTCAAACTTTGATTCAAACG
>JAFSIZ010000010.1 GCA_017439555.1 Oscillospiraceae bacterium
GTGCTTGTAATGCTTGAAATTAAAAATCTTGATAATGTTTATAATTATCGACAAAATGTATGTATGAGTTTATAATTATAGACGTTAAGAGGTGATTTTGTGTGAAGAAAACAACATATAATATATTACCCGGTACCGTATGGTGATGAGCTCTCTCTTAATGTGAATGAGGATGATAACCGTATTTCAATCCCGCTATGCATAGATACCGCATATCATTTTGGAATTGATGAAGAGAGTGCAAAGCAATATTCGGATGAGATAATACAGGTTGTACGAGATAATTGGGAGGTTTTAGCAAAAAAATATGGAATTCCGAGAGGAAAAATAGAAGATATGCGCCCAGCGCTCAGCGCATGTTATGAATAGAGAAAAGAACAACTCCGGTGTTGGAATACAATCCAGCACCGGAGTTGGGTTTTTAAATGAAATTTATTCTTTATAAATTACGGGTCTCATCTTTTGAAATGTTGAAGGCATCGGAAATGCTTTTAATAAAACGACATTGAATACCAATGGCGTTCAGCACCGTCATCATCAAAGGTCAGAACCCAGCTTGAGTTTTTTATGGTATTTTTGTAAAGATCATCGCCTACTTCCCTTGTCCATTTACTTAAATAACGACGGTAAGCAAGGGGAGACATTCCGCACAGCTCTTTACATTTTTTGTTAAAATGACTGCTGTCATAAAAAACGCTCTTTTCTGCAATTTCCGCAATGCTCATATTTGTTTTTCGCAAAAGATCAACTGCATACCGCATACGAAGGTGCAGGATATAATTATGTGGTGTCTGACCGATTGTTGTTGAAAAGGCGGTCAAGAAGCTGCGTTCCGACATCATAGCACAACGGCTGAGGTCTCTTGTCGTTACGGGCTCGGAAACGTTGGATAAAAGAAACTCCATAGAATTGTCAATGCATTCAAATCTTGCTCGCATTGAGGCAAGCTCAAGCTTGCTCACAGAGTTGGTTGAATTGCTTATGCACAGCTCAAAAAAACGGGCAATGAATGAAAATATCTTATTGAAATGCATTGCCATTTTTTTGTTGTATTCTTCAAGAATATCGTTGAATAGATTATCGGCAATTGCTTTTTCTTTTCCGCGCAACGAAACGATCGGTGGGAGGCGGAATAAATCAAAGGAAGCATCGCAAAAGGTGTGAGAGAAAAACGGAATGCATCGGCGCATAAGCTCGTCCTTTTTTATTGAAATACACACGAGCTTTGTTTCGGGAAAATTTGAAGCAGAAGTGTCTATTTGATGAAGCATATACGGGAAAACAAGAATGGCATCTCCCGGATTTTGCGTATATGTAGTACCATTCAATGTGTGCCGATATTCTCCGGAAACGGTATACCAAATCTGAAGATAATCATGCCAATGCGACTCGCTTATTCGCTTATTATGGGTTACGCCTACAGTAAAAGGAAGTTCATTGAAAATTCTGTTGAAGCATGACAAAACCGGTACATCGCATTTGAATGGATAAATAATACAATTTTGCAATGTTCTCCCTCCGTTTCTGTTGAAATATGTTGTTCACATATTAAGTATACAGCAAAAAAATGAATTTTGCAATAGAAATCCCGTAAAAATGATGGTTGCATTTTTTTGCGGGAATTTACTATTTTTACCGTTGAAAAAGGGTATATGCAAATATTACAATATAATTACAATAAATTAAACTTGGAGGTTTATGCAATTATGAAAAAGTTTTTATCAATTTTAATCGCGATTACAATGATTATCGCCATGATACCAACGGTATTTGCAAGCGAAACGGAAGAGGCGTACACGAAAGAGTATGGGTTTACGAGAGGAGCGCTAACGGGTACCGATTCCGGTAAAAATTTTCTTTCTACAGTAACAGACTATGATACATACCGTGACACATACAACAATGCAAACACACTTCACACAAAAAATCACGGATGGAAATTCTTTGGTTATTCCGGTGAGCTCGATACAACAAAAGAATCAAACACGGCTTCTACCACAAGAATTGGCTCTGTGCATAGCCTCAGTTCGGGAGGCCTTAATTTCAAAATGTATGGCGCAAACATCGAAACGGGTAATTTTGCGCTTGCTCTTCAAGCGCCGGCATCTGATAAAGGTGGGGTTTATGTACCGAGTATATATTGGGGAAGTGGAAACTCTAGCAGCTCTTTTTCTTGGTATATGGGGCCAAAAGTCAGCGACAAGACTTTCGATGATGAAAATGATGAATATTATATGGCTCCCGATAATTTGATTGGTGAGCCGGAACTCGCGAACGCGGGTAATACCACGTTTACCTCGGAAAAAGCAATTTATGTTTCGGGCGACGAAGATATAATCGTAGCTTTCGGATTGAAAATCAAAAATTATAATTTCTACAACATCACCCTTGCCGAAGTTCAGGATGCAAAACTCCACATATCTGCAGACAAAACAGTCCTCGACACAACTGCTAATAAAACAGCAACTATTACAAGCGCGGTTACGGGAACTAATCTAGATAAACCTATGGACATTGCAGGCGGCTTTGTTAAGTACATCGTTGAGCAGAACGAGGAACAGCCGGTTATTACCTTTGATGCTGCCACCGGCACAATAACAGCAGTAGCACCGGGTACAGCAAAGATCACAGCTAAGTCTCCGGATAGTGTTGTTAATTCAGTAGAAACAATCACTATAACCGTCACCGCACCGGAGCCGGAGGATGAAGTGGCAAAAGAAACGGTTTCATTTGCTCAGACAACGAATATTGACGGATTTAAAGATATTGCTGTTACTACAGTCAACCGTGGCGACCTCGTTGCTCTCACCGCACATAAAGGCATAGACGGCTACAAATTCGTAGGTTGGAAGCGCGGAGCAGATACCTCTGATAAAAACGCATGGGTTGATATTACAGGCGATACATACAGCGTCTGGACAAATACATATCTTACTGCTGTTTATGAACCTGTCACAGCAGAAGGCGAAAAGGCTGTAGCATTCTGGAATCAGAATGGCGCATATATCGGCAAGATGGATGAAGCAACTTACAATAAACAGGAAACGTTATTCACTCCGAAGCTCACAGGCTTTGGCACATTCATCGGCTGGCTTACAGACGGAAATGCTCCGTTTACGGCAAAGCAGACACTTGCCGCCGGCACAACAAATGCAGTTGCAAAGTATGAAGCATCGGCAATTTCTGATGTAACATTCAATGGCAGTGCAATCGCAGGTGCAGATAAGTATAATGCAGATATTACACTTCTGGCAACTTCAGATGCAACAACCTGCTGGAAGCGAGACGACGAAATCATAGCATACGGAAGCTCATACAAGTTCAACGTATGGGATGCAACGAATATTACTGAAGGAACAGAAGAAATTACGGATAAGGTTCCGGTTGCAATTCTCGATTACAGCGAAAAGCATAAGGCATATATGCTTGAATATGATGCAGGTGATTATGAAATTGTAGAAGCAGGTATCATTTTCGGTAAGGATACTGCAGATATAAAGACTTACACCTCGCAGAGAAAAGAAAAGCATAATCAGTTCACAGTTCCGGAAGAAGGGGAACTGGATGCAACGGGATACATTATTTACACGTTAGACAACGGCGCAAGCTATAAGACAAAATATGTATCTGTAAAAGCAGCAGACTAACAACCAAAACTTACCTATAGCGGAAAGGGCTCCCTCTCCGCTATAATAAACAAGAGGATACCGTTCCGGTCTCGGAACTGCCGCCATCCGGCGGTCGGGAAGGCGTAAAAAACGGAAGGAGAAAAACAGATGAAAAGATTATTATCACTTATTCTTGCGTTATCAATGCTGATATCGCTGCTTCCGGCAGTGTCGGCAACATCGGATATTTCCGATGGAATAACAATAAAGTATGATTTAAGCTCGCATCTTGCCGAGCTTGGGTTTACGCGCAAAAATACAAAAGACAGTCCGATTACGGAGCCGAAAATAACGGCGATTAATGATATTACAAGAGGCATGTATAAGTTTTCTGCCGGTATGAGTAATACATCAGCATGGGGTGCTGCCCTGTATGCACGTGGGGCGAGCAGTGGAGCGTTTGCTCACAATCTTATTTTCAGAAACTATGTGAGCTTTGAAATCAGTGTTCCGGTGGATGGCACATATTATCTATCGGTGGACCACGGAGCTCACACCTCGGGAGCAGACGTCTCTGTTTATGTAAATGAAGATACTTTTGAAAAAGGAAAACACGCTGACAGCGGAGCTCTCATCGGAACATATTCAGCATATACAAGCGACACGAAATACGATAACTATGATACCATTGTAACAAGCGATGTGCTCAATACGTCGGGTGAAAAGGCGGCATACAGCTTTAAGGCAGACAAAAAGTACATACTAACCTTTGCCGAAGATACAAGCAGCACGAGTAATTACGGCTCAGTCGGCTCCTTCTTGCTCGTTGCGGGCGAGGGTGCAGTTCCGATAGATGTTGATATAACAGGTGTCGACACATACCGCCTTCGGGCAAAGGTGTATATGTCGGACGGAAGCGTAAATTCCGATGCTGAGGCTGTGTGGTCAGGCTACGACACAGAGGTTATATCGGTTTCGGAGGACGGAAGCGTTTCAGTGCGTTCCGAAGGCGAAACCCCGCTTACCGTTACCGTAACGATGGGCGATTTCACGGTCACAAAAACGGAAACCGTAAGCGTCAAGACGCCTCCGGTTCCGAACAAGACGATAACCTACGATATTGCAAGCCGCATGGGAGGAAAGGCAGATACAAGCATCCTGTTCACGGATTTCACCTATGCGACAAACAATAACCTGTGGGAATATGCGGCATGCCGCCGTTCATCATATTCCTATGCAGTTGACTATTTTGATGATGACCCGGAAACAAATCCTAAAGTAAATACCACGAGCACAAGCGGAAGCCATCTTGTTTACGCCCCGAAGAAGGGAATTCAAATCCGCGCAGGGCAAAACAACTGGTGGGCAATAAAAATCCGCGTGGACGAGGCGGGCTTATATGTACCGAAGGTCACATACGGAACGTATAAAAACGATTCTCCGTATAAGCTTAACGGAACGTATGTTACGGATAGGGACGGAGAGAATGTTATTGTTTATCCCGAGAGCTATCTCGACTATTATCTTATTCCCGTTGAAGAAAACGTATCGGTAAAGAAAGCTCTTGTTGAAGCAAACTTGAACAGCGAAACGCTTATAGGTACGGTAGCGTGTACAGACCCCGATTCTGCGGACAAGACAATGCGGACAAAGGAGCTTGGGAAGATAAACTTTGCTGCGGGAGAATATTATGTTGTGTTTAAGCCGCGTTATGTCAGCCCGATAACAGAGCCGGGAACGGTTGCGTTTGCTTCTGCAATACTTACGCTTGCCGGTAATATAACGCTTGACGGCATAAACTGCATTCAGGAGCTTGGTGTGGATGCAAAGCAGGATTTGGCATGGAATGAAGAAACACCGATTTCCATAGGCGCGTTTCGCCTTGACGGAACGAAAATAACGGATTACCGGGCGACGTATTCTTCCTCCAATACGAAATGCGCAGTTGTTTCCGGGGACGGAGTTATAAAAGGCGTTGCGGAAGGTGAAGCCGTTATTACCGTAACGGTAAGCGATGGAGTCGGAGCAATCTCAAAAGAGTTCCCGGTAACGGTTACGGATAAGAGCGGCGCAAAGAAGTTTTTGTACAATCTCACCGAAAAGCTTTATGTAAATGAAAAGCTTCTTCTCGATATTGACGCCGTTATGAACAGCGGAAACGTTCTTGACGTAGGTGCGCAGTATATTACCTACACCTGCGAACCCGAAAGTGTTGCAAGGATAGAGGACGGCATAATTACCGCGGTTTCGGAGGGGAAAGCAACCGTTACGGCAACGGTTAATTTCCGCGGTCTTGAAAAGACCTTTGAAAACACGGTAACGGTTATTCCGGATGACGGAAAGACCGCACCGACGCTCTATACAAATGAGATGCGCGAAAATGCGCAGGAGAACATCGCAAAATATGACTGGGCAAAGAGCACGCAGAAAAGCGCGACAAAGGCTGCGGATAAGCTTATGCCGGATGTTGAGCTTATCAAAACTCAAATTTTCGGCGAAGGACTTCCTCGCGGAAGACAGATAGGTGTTCGCGGTGATGACTATTATATTTACTGCCGCTATTGCCATGCAAACGTGGGAAGAGGCCCGGGGGAAGTCTCAATGTCACGTCCGTGGAAGGTTCAGTGTCCGGATTGCAAGCGCCTTTTCCCGAGTAACGATTTTGAAGGCTTCCTGAAGCTCGGTCTTGATGAAAGCGGAAGATTTTTCGATGTTGACCGTGCACGTCAGGCTCATCACGAAATGCTGTTCCACAAGGACGGAGAGGAATGTACCTGTACTGCACCGACAAAAGCCAATACGCCGGAGTGGTATGTTTTCTATGGCTACGGAAATCCGGAGGGATATCTCTATAACGAGCTTTACTCGGAAATAAGAGAAAGCAACGAGGACCCGTGGGGAGAGCTTATCACATGGAATAAAGAAACGATAAAAGATGAGCAAGGTGAAGTGGTAGAGGTCATTGACCACGGAGCAGACCTCGGAACATATACGGATGATGCCGGCAACGTCCTCTGGCAGGGCGGCGATATGTGGGGCGTTGATGACGGCTGGGGATATCTCCCGGGACGTACCTATGATGACGGACTTGAGGAGCGCCATGGATATATCGCGAGGTATAACAATTCGCTTTGGGAAGGTTTGTACGGAAAAATCAGAACGATTGCCGACGCATATCTTTATACAAACGATGTAAAGTACGGACGCGCAGGTGCAGTGCTTTTAGACCGTGTTGCAGATGTGTGGCCAAGCTTTGATATGTATTGTTTCAGAAATCAGTTCTTAAACACCCACGGCGGTTCGGGCTACGGCGCAGCGGTAGGACGAATAAACGATTCATATGTTGCAAGAGAGCTTTTACATTCTGCAGATATTCTTTATCCGATGGTTGAAGACGAAACGCTTATCCGCACGCTTTCGGAGGATGCTGAAAAATCACATCTTGAAAACGATAAGAGAAGTTCTGAAAGCATTTGGAAAAACTGGGAGGAGGGAATTATTCTTGCCTCTTATCAGATGCTGCAGGATGGAAGAATAAACGGTAATTTTGGTCAGGCACAAGGCGTTGCGGGGCTTGCGGCGATAGTTGTCGGCAAACAACCCGAGACGAATGACATTCTCAACTGGGTTTATGCAACGGATGCAGGAAACGGAAAAACAAAAATAACCGGCGGAAATCTTGAAAGCACGCTGATAAATGATGTTGACCGTGACGGAATGGGAAATGAGGCTTCTCCTCGGTACAACACCTCGTGGGTATCAAACTTAAGCACCTTCGCGGATGCAACGGCAATGTACACCGGAGAAGGAGATTATCAGCCGTATAATGTGCCTAAGTTCATCAAGATGTATACTCCGCAGATTGATATACTGCTTACCAATTCAAAACACCCGAATGTCGGCGATGCGGGAAGCGTTGCATCAGTTACGCTAAACGGCGGCACGGCTGCATGGCTTCAGGCGTTTGCACGCACGGATAATGAGGAGTATAAAAAGAAGATCGCAAACTACATTTATACTGTAAACGGAAACAAAACCACAGGCTACAGATACGATATCTTTACAAAAGATCCCGAAAGCCTTGAGGAGGATATCTTAAAGTATATTGATCCGGACCAAAAGACGGAAAGCACAATCCTTACAGGCTACGGTATTGCAATCCTCCGCGACGGTGCAAAGTATGATTCTGCAAGCGCGGCTACTGCAAAGAACACAATGCGTGATATCTGGGTAACATTCGGAAGATCGGCTTCGCACGCTCATACAGATACACTCAATCTTGGTATGGATGCATACGGTCTGGATGTAGCTCCCGATCTCGGATATCCGGAGGATACGAGCTATACGCCAAACCGTCTCCAGTGGGTTGATCCAACCATATCGCACAACACGGTTATTGTAAACGAAGCAAACCACGACAAAACAATAAAGCACGGCTATCCGCTTCACTTTGACGATACGGAAACAGTTAAGCTCATAGACATCGATGCAAGCAATGTAAACTCAAACACTGAGAAATACCGCAGAAGCGTTGTTATGATAAAGGCAAACGATGACGTTTCCTACGCTGTTGACTTCTTCCGTGTAACAGGCGGTAATACGCATACCTACAGCTTCCACAGCCAGGCTGAGAATGCATATCCGGTAAGCGGACTTGAGCTTACGAAGCAGGTCGATGAAAACGGGGAATACATCGGAACGTATGCCGGTGTTGACGGTAAGGATCCTGAAACGGGCGAGTGGATTGAATACGGTCCCGACCCGAACACTGAGGACAACTATGATTACTCAACGAAATATCCGCGCGGTTATACGTGGATGAATAAGGTCCGCCGTGATAAGGAGCCGGAGCAGAATATTTCCGTAGAGTTTGATGTTCAGGACTATAACAAGATACTTGCAGACGGTAAGGGCATAAAGCTTCGTCTTACACAGATGAACAACTTCACACCTGATGAGGTAGCGATAGTCGGCGGATATGTTCCGATAAAGAGCGAAACTGAGAAGCTTCCGAGAACACTTGATTATCTCCTTGTCCATAACAGGGGTGAAAACCTTGACAGCCTGTTTACAACCGTGCTCGAGCCGTATAAAGGCGAGCGATATGTAAGCGATATCAAAACGGTTGATGTATCTATTAAGACAGGCACCGAAATCGAAGGCGAGGATATGGCGCGCGCCGTAAAGGTAGCTCACACAAACGGAAGATGCGATTATGTTGTTTATGCAACGAACAATGATGTTGTATATACAGTAACCGATACGTTCGCAAAAGCAGATGGCACCGAAATGCCGATAAGCTTTGAGTTCTCGGGCTTTGTAGGCGTGTACACTATAAACGAAAGCGGCGCATGCATTTACCGCTATGTAAACGACGGCACGGTTATCGGTGAAGAAACTGAAAAAACAGCTTCGTATACCGGTACGGTAACGGGCTTCCAGAAGGGCTATGAGATTGAGAACTACATTGATGTGGAAATGCAGTGTGATGACCTTTCGGACCTTGCCGGAAAAGTTATCTATGTTGATAACGACCGCGTTGAAAACGGTGCATACAGAATTCTTTCGGCATCAAGAGAAGGCGAAGGGCTTAAAGAAGGAAGCATCCGCCTTGATATCGGCACGGTAACGCTTATCCGCAGCCATATCGACAAATTCGATTTTGATAAGGGCTATGTTTACAACATCAAGGAAGATCAGACGTTCACTATCCCGACATCGTTTGAGGATGAAAGCCTGCCGGAGTTTGAGCAGGTTAGCGATACGTTAAGCACATCTGCCGGAAGCTCGATAAGTGTAACGGTAAAGGCAACAAGCCCGATTGAGACAGACGCACCGACAATTACTTACGTTGGCACAACACTCCCGCGCGGTGCAAGCATCAATGCAGAAACCGGTGTGCTTACGTGGAAGCCGGACAAGAGCCAGGTAGGAGATAATCACGTTGCGATAACAGCGCGTGACAGCGACGGACGTGAGACCACAATCCATTTTGATATATCGGTTTACGGTAACACAACAGGTGGTTCTTCTTCGGATAAAACCGAAACACCATCAACTGAAAATTCCGGAACCTCCGGCGGAGGTGGTGGAGGAGGCGGTGGCGGCGGTGCCGCACCGACCGACAAGCCGGATGATGCAACAGATACCGATAACCCCGACGATGAAAGCCTTCTCCTTGAGGAGAAGGGGCCGAGCGCAGGCGAGGCGGATGAGGTGGAAAATCTCCGTTTCACAGACCTTGATAACCACACATGGGCAGCGGACGCGATAAA
>JAFSIZ010000108.1 GCA_017439555.1 Oscillospiraceae bacterium
CCCAAATCAAGAACTATCTGATTAAAGCCGTTTTCAACTGCTTTATCAACAAGAATTTTCCATGCCTCGTCTTCAATCGGAACTTCGGGAAGCTCGGTGTACCACATATTAAATCCGAGCGTTGCATATAAAGACCAGATCATTTATTTTGCCTCCGTGTAAAGTATGCGAAGATTGTTGTTTGTATCTCTGTACATAACATATCCGCGGGCAACAGTGTTTGCCGCCGCATCTTTATGCGGAGCTGCAGTAAACTGCCCCTTTGCTCCCGCCTTCTTTACACTTGCCTTTGAGCCATCAGTGCTGTCAACAGTTACATTATCGCTCGTTCCGAATACGATACCTGCGTCAACTGCTGTATATCCTGTCGGAACCTCGTAATGGATGAAGTATTCATCAGCGCTTACCTTATCAAGCACAACCGTCGGAACGGCAGTCTTTGTTCCTGCGTATACAGGAACTACATTAACAGTGTCCCATACGTTAAACGAGAGTGTCTTGTTATACGATGCAACCTGTCCGTCTATTGTCCAGTAAGAGAATGCCGTACCGTCTTTTTCGTCAGCAGCTGTATCTGTGTAAGTATCATCGTAAGCTTTGATTTCTTCGCCGACATTGAACCCTGCGGCATTTTTCGTAAACTGTGCTACAACTCGGGTTATGGCTTCTGTGATAAGTGTATTTGCATCAAACGTTGTGTTTGCATCTGTCTTCCAACCTGTAAAGCTCCAGCCGTTGAGAGTCGGGTTTGCAGGCATCTTTTCGCCGAGTGTCTCTTCAGTCGCAGTTACCTCATCAAGGAAAACCTTGTTATAGTTCCAGAACTGAACCTTCTTTGCGGCATCTGTTGCCGGAGCGTAAACTGCTTCAAGCGTGAAGTTGCTTGTCGGATTAAAGGTATAGCTTGGGCTTGTGCTTACCGGTGCGCCGCTTCCGTTTGCCCAGTATGCAAAGTCAGAACCGGTTGCAGTTGCGGTGAAGCTTTCGCCAACTGTCCACTCACCGACGTTAGTTCCGTTTACTGTGTACTCTGTGTCGGAAACCTTAACTTTGCTGTTGTTCGCGCTGTCCTCTGCACGGACGATGTAAGAGATTTTGTCATCGATATCCTCTGCATCTTTGTCCAGAGCCGCAGATGTAACGGTTATCGTCTTAGTATCCGTGTACAACATCTCTGTATTATTTTTCATTGCTGTAAACTTGATTGTTGAAGCACCGGCTTTAACCGGCTTGAGCTTAATGGTTGCAGTGCCGTCGGTTACTGTACTGCTTGTAATCTCAACGCTGTCGCCCTCAATTACTTCAACCTTAAACGGATTTTCGATTATTGTTTTGTTTGACGTTATTCCGTTCATTGCTCGCGGAATACCATCACCCGCATCTGCATATGCAGTAAACTCAACGCCATCCGCATCATCAGTAAGATCTATTTCGTCAGGCATCCCGGTAGTAACTGTCCTATATCCGTATTGCTCTTGATTATCGAGGTATGTAAGAGAAAGGCTCTTCAGATAAAAATTTGCATATGTTACTGCCCCGCTCGAGACCTTTCCTTGTTCTGCCACTGCAAGCAAGAAATCCACCTTTCCCTGTTCATTTGGTTCAAGATAGACTGCACCAAAGGTTTCGTCTTTTCCTATTTGCGCAGCAGAAACGTTCCTATCTGGAACATGCATACCAACATATTTGTTATCTGCATAAATATACAAACTGGAAGCCTCGCACCAGTCAACACCCGTGAATTTTATCTGATACCAGCCTGCAGATGGATTTTCTCCAAGCTTAGCCGAGAATACCACCTGGCCATCCTTCGCGTCTTTTTCATTTGGATTCAACCAAGTAGATTTTCTTCCTCGTATCTTTGTGTATTTTTCTCTCGTTTCGGTTATCCTAAACATACTTGTTTGACTATCAGCTTTATTCAAGCTCTCATCTGCATTATACTCGATCCCATCAGGAGCGTCGATGTCTTTCACACCATACGTTTGTTCACCATCATTCCATTGTTCAACATCACCAAAATCAAACGTCCATGTCTCCCCTGCGGCGAAAGCCACTGTCGGCACAAGGCTTATAACAAGTGCCATTGCAAGAATAAATGATAATACCTTTTTCATAATTTTTGTTCCTCCTTTTAATCTGTTTGGTATTGTCATATTGACAATACCAAAGGCATATGCCTTTGCTTTTTTATTGTAGAATACAACAAGGTTCCCGGGTACCCAACAGCAATCTTTGATTGCGTTGTTGGGTGGGGTTCTTATTTCAACGCTTGTTTTATTCAAGCGGTGAAAGCTCATCATA
>JAFSIZ010000109.1 GCA_017439555.1 Oscillospiraceae bacterium
AGACAAGGTGCCGGAGCAAAGCGGAGGCGGATGAGGTGGAATCGTAGAGCTGTATAACGTTTAACCACCTCATCACCGCCTGCGGCGGAGCTTCCCCTCAAGGGGAAGCCTTTGGGGTGGTGCGCTGCCTTTCCCCGGGTGCAGGGTCGCAACCTCGTCGAAGTACCACTCTTGGCTCGTTTTGCGCTATCGCGCAAAAGCTTCGCCTTTCCGTGGACTTCTCCTCAATCCCACAAAACCTGTTTTGTGGGAGCCCTGTTGGGGGAAATCGAAATCCCCCCTTGAATTCGCTTTGCTTCTTTGCCGAAAAGCAAAGAAGATACGTGTCTTTTATAAATTACAACATACGTTATTGCAAACGGTTACGCGCCAAACGCGGAAAATCATAAAAAGCGTGAGAATATGCCTGCAAGAACAACAGTAATAACACCGGACAGAACTATCGAAAGGCTCGACATTGCGCCCTCGACCTCACCGAGCTCCATAGCTTTCGTCGTGCCGATGGCGTGGGAGGCAGAGCCTATGGCGATTCCCTTTGCGACAGGGTCCGTTATGCGGAAAATACGACACACGCCGACGGCGATTATGTTGCCGAGAATTCCTGTTATTATGATTATCGCAACCGTGAGCGGAACATATCCGCCAAGCTCCTCTGTGACGCCCATTCCTATCGCCGTTGTGATTGACTTCGGGAGAAGTGTGACATACTCTGCGTGGTCAAGCCCGAAAAGATATGACAGCAAAAGAACAGAGCAAAGGCTTGTGATAACGCCCGTGATGACGCCGACAACAACTGCGGCGGCGTTTTTGCGCAGGCGTTCAAACTGCTCATAGAGCGGTATGGCAAGGCACACCGTTGCCGGGGTGAGCAGATAGCTGATGGGCTTGGCTCCGATACTATAGCTTTCATAGCTCGTTTTGCTCAGCAGAAGAAAAGCCGAGGTGAGAATGATTGCAATAAGCAGAGGGTTAAGCAGCGGCGAGCGCAGCTTCGCCTTGAGCCACATTCCGAGCAGATATGACGAAAGGCTTATGAGCACGCCGAAAAACACGGAGGAACAGAAGAAATCAGCCATCGTCTCTCTCCTCCTTTTTTGCCGCTTTCCTTATTATAAGCTGTGTGACTGTGCCGGCTGCCGCCATAACAACGATTGTGGTTATCACGGTTATTGTGATATATGCGAGAAGCGACGGGCGCAGGATTTCAAAAGAATCTATGAGCCCGACAGCCGCAGGTATGAACATAACCGGCATTATCTCGATGAGAAACGCGCCTGTCTCCTTCACATCTGCAAGCTTCACAATGCCCAGCATAAGGCAGAGGAACATTATCACAATGCCATAGATGCTTGCAGGTATCGGCAGAGGTATCAGGCGGTTGAGTATCTCACCGAGAAATGATATGAATATTATGATGAGGAATTGTTTTATATATTTCAAGCCTTCCTCCCGGCTCAGCCTATGCTGAAAACATATTCTGTTTCATAGTCAAACACTTCGCCGCACTTGAGATAGCCCTGTCCGAACTGTGGGAATTTGAGGCAGTTGGGATAGAAGCCTGTCTCGAGGCAGAATGCGCCGCGCGGGCCATAAGTCGCGCCGCCCTTTGCAGGATAGTCAACACCCGGGAGACCGTTGCCCGTGTAGAGAAGGATTGTGGGTGAGTTTGTCAGAACATCCATCCTGATGCCGGATTCGGGGCAAAAGACCTCTGTGCACCTGACGAGGTTCTTCCCGTCGTTTCTGACGGTCCACGCATGGTCATAGCCACCAGCGAGGCCAAGCTGCTTGTGGTCGCGGTCGATATCCTTGCCGAATGCCTTCGGTGTGCGGAAGTCAAATTCCTCGGGCAGCGGATGAAGAACGCCATAGACCATCTTGTTATCGTTTTGCGGAGCATATGTATCCGCATACATCGTCATAACGTGATCGTGGATGCTGCCGGAATCGTGGCCGCGGAGGTTGAAGTATGCGTGGTTTGTGAGGTTGATGACCGTGTCTGCATCTGCAGATGCCTTATACGAAATCTTGAGGCCGTTATCGTCAGAAAGAGTGTATGTGACGTCAATCGTCATATTGCCGGGGAAGCCGTTCTCACCGTCGGGGAGAAGGCAGGTGAGCGTAACGGAATTTTCCGTGTTTGCCTTATAGGAGAAGATGCGTCTTGCAAGCTGCTCCTCGCCACCGCCGTGGATCGTGTGGCCGCCGTCCATATTGACAGAAGTCTTATAGGTTTTTCCGTTTAACTCAAACTCGGCATTCTCGATTCTGTTTGCGACTCTTCCGCAGACAGCGCCGTGGTTCGGGCCGGGCTTGCGATAGTCCTCGCCGTTTGCATATCCGAGCATAACATCGCGGAAATTGCCGCCTTTATCGGGCACGATGAGGTTTACGATTGATGCGCCGACGGAGATTATATCCGCCTGCATTCCGTTTTTGTTTTTGAGCGTAAAGAGTTCAAAGCCGCCGTATGTTCCTTTTTCAAAGCTCATTTTCAAAATCTCCTTTATATTGAATTTTTATTTAAGCCTCGCAGAGTTTTGCATCTTCAGGATACAAAACAATTTTAATATGAATTTTCCGGGGACATACGCCTTGGAAAATTCTCTTCTCGCTCTGCAAACGTGCGAGCCTGAGCGAGTGCGCTGTAGCAGAGCGCAAGCCTTCGATGAAAACCTGTTTTCATCGAAAAGCTTTACCATATTATCGGCATTTCTCCGGAGAGCACAAGCTCGCGGTTTGCCGCGTTGAAATGGTCACAGCCGAAAAAGCCGTTGTGAGCAGAGAGCGGACTCGGATGCGCCGCTGTGAAAACCTTGTGATTCGGGTTTGTTATGAGCGCCTCTTTCGTCTTCGCGTTTCTGCCCCATAGCAGAAAGACGACAGGCTTTTCGCGTTCGTTGAGTTTTTTGATGACAGTGTCGGTAAAAATCTCCCAGCCCTTGCCGCTATGGGAGTTCGCTTCACCTGCGCGGACAGTCAGCGCCGTGTTGAGAAGAAGCACGCCCTGTTTCGCCCATCGCGTGAGATCGCCCGATTCCGGCTGAACATTTCCCGTTTCCGCATATATCTCCTTATACATATTCCGAAGCGACGGCGGAAGCGGTATGCCCTCCTTAACCGAAAAGGCAAGGCCGTGTGCCTGCCCCTCTCCGTGGTATGGGTCCTGGCCGAGGATTACGACCTTTACATCTCCATAGGCTGTGAGGCGCAGTGCGTTGTATATGTCATACATATCGGGGTAAATTGTATACTTTCTGTATTCTTCTTTTAAAAAATTACGCAGAGTTATATAATAATCCTTTGTAAATTCGTCTTTCAGGATTTCAGTCCAGTCGTTTCCGAAATCAATCATTCTTGTGCGCCTCCGCATAAAGCTTGTCATAGCGCTCAAGCTCGCGGCGAAGAAGAGCCGGTGTGTCGAGCCCATAGGGGCACTTTGATTTGCACGAGCCGCAGTTTATGCAGTTCTTTATCTTGTCCATCTCTGCTCTCCATTTTTCGCCGAGCCAAGGTGCCGACGGTGCGCGCCCTATCATCAGGCTGATTCTCGCGCACTGCCAGATATCGATTCCGACAGGACACGGCTGGCAATAGCCACAGCCGCGGCAGAAATCGCCTGCGAGAAGACGTCTCTGCTCATCGACTCTTTTCTGCATCGCCTCATCATAGACCGGAGGATTTTCGGCATAGCGCAGAAACTCCTCGAGCTCTTCCTTTTTCTGCATTCCGAAAATGGGTACGACATTCGCAAATTTCGAGATATATGCAAAAGCGGCTTCCGCATCGGAAATAAGCCCACCCGACATTGCCTTCATCGCAATGAAGCCGATGTCCTCACGCTCACAGCGTTTGACGAGCTCAATATCGCAATCGCCTGCGAGAAGCGAGAACGGAAACTGCATCGTGTCAAAAAGCCCTGTGTCGAGTGCTTCGTTTGCGACCTTGATTCTATGGTTGGTGAATCCGAGATGGCGTATTTTTCCATCGCGCTTTGCCTTGTCGAGAAACGTCAGCATATCGTCATCGGGGAGCGTTGCAGGATTATGTAGCTGATAGATGTCGATATAATCGGTTTTCAGCATCCGAAGGCTCTGCTCGAGATTTGCCTTCACGAAATCAAGGCTGTCTGTATAGGATTTTGTCGCGATGATTATTTTATCGCGCACATCGGAAAGCGCATAGCCGAGCTTCTCTTCGCTGTCGGTATAGAAATTTGCCGTGTCAAAAAAGTTGACGCCACGGTCATATGCCATGCGAAGCAGGCTTGCCGCATCCTCGCGCGGAATTCTTTGTATGGGGAGCGCACCGAAGGATACTTCGGTTGCATACAGGTTTGTGCGCCCGAGCTTTATCTTGCGCATAATAAGACCACCTTTCTTCAGAATGAAATGAACTCATCTTCAACGAATCCATTTTACCACAAAATTTCTGCATATACAACAAAAACCGAAGCTGAATATCAGCTTCGGTAAACATTTGGCGTAATTTAAATTACTTGTCCTGGGACAAACCAAACTTTTTGTTGAACCTATCGACACGGCCGCCTGTATCAACAAGCTTCTGCTTGCCGGTGTAGAACGGGTGGCACTTTGAGCAAATTTCGACCTTGATGCCTTCCTTTGTGGAGCCCGTCTCTATAACCTCGCCGCATGCACAGGTAATTGTTGTCTGCTTGTAATCGGGATGGATACCTGCCTTCATGAAATTCACCTCTTTCGGTAATTGCGTTGCTTTACTCATTAAATAGCAAAGTAAATAATAACACAAACCAACATAAAAATCAATAGTTTTTTCTCTTTTTTTCAAAAAAATGCTTAAAACACTAAATATACGGGTATTATTTTGTTAAAATTCCCATATATAGGTTAAAAATACGAAGCATTGTGATATAGCTCTGCTCATTTGAGTACATTCCTTTTGGTGAGAAGGTGTTATTTCCCACACCCTGCATAATCGCAGTTTCTCCGTTTTTCATTGCGGAAATGCAGTTCACCGCCTCTCTTGCCCAGGGAGAAACTTCATCCATATCGGAAAATGCAACGCTTTCAGTGTTTGGAGAAATACCTAAAAGCTTTGCCGCACGATAAAGCATTGTTGCCGCGGCTTCTCTTGTAACGGGTCTGTTCGGTGCAAACCTGCCGTTTCCGACACCGTTTACGATTCCGAGTTGCGCTGCCTGCAAGACCTTTTTGTTTTTCGTATCCTTAAAGCTTATATCAGACTTTACCTCTGTTTCATAGCCGCAGGCTTTTAAGAGATTCATAACTTATATGCAAAATTTTTCTCTTGTACATCCGTCGCGGATGACAGGACCCCAGCCACCCTCCATAAGATAGTACTTATAGCCGTTAGGAACAATTATATCGCTTGCCTCCTCGATATCTTCCGCCGCCCAAGCGTGTGGGTCGTGGTAATATGTACTTTTTGCACGATAAAAGTCATAAGTCCCTCTATCGTCCGCATATTGGGGAAGAAGCTTGCACACATATCCCGTAACATCCCTTGAAAGTCTTCCGAGTGTATATTTTTGTGGAAACTCAATCCTTTCATAAATTCTGCGCTCGGAATGTCTTTCTCCCCATTCCGTCAGCTCGATAATCACGCTACCGTCTTCAGAGTTTATGATAATTCTGCCTCTTTCCGAATCAAGCACACCTTCGGCATCCTTAATCTCAAAGCCGTCTGCCATAAGAAAGCGGGTCTTTTTTGTATTCATATCATAAAGAGCAAGCCCTTTTCCACCGATGCTGTCGCTTGAAAGCACCTCTCCGATTTTGCCGTCGGTAAGTCTTTCACCCCATTTGTTCACAACTATAAAACTCTGCTCAACCTCTGTGTTTCCTACGAGTACATAATCATGGGTGTCGGCATAAAACGAGAGAAATCCATTCTCGAAAGAATCAAGCACCTGTCCGGTTTTTGAAACGCAGTAGAGCGTATCATCGTTGTATTTTTTGAGGAAAAGAACGTCACCGAAAGAAAACTGTACCGAGGCATAGGCGTAAATCGGTGCACGTCCTCCGTCACCGTAGTATATTTCGACTTCAACAGGAAAACTGTTGTCTGAAACTGTTCCCTTTTCTTTAAGAGCGAATATATCATTTTTATATGCCGCAAAATCGAAATATTCAAACGGAATAACAACCTCTTCCGAGCCGTCTAAAGAAACTGCGCCGTAATATCCGTCTTCAAAGGCGACAAGTGCGCCTGAAAATGCGTTTCTTACAGATTTGAACCGGGGCGTGATAAGCCCATTTCCGTCCTTATCGGAAAGTCCGAAGAGTTTATTTTTCGCATCAATCGTTGTGTAGTAATCTCCGTTTTCCTCATAAGGTACTGCACCTATGGTATCGGTTACATCCTTGCCCTCACGGTCATATACTCCGTATTCATTGCCGTAACCTATAAGATGCTCACCGTCGGGAGAGATTTTAACACCAAGATTCCATTTAAGCGGAACAACTGTCTTTCCTGTTTTGAGATTCACTGCGCCGTAGTTTCCGCGGAGCATTCCGGGCGGTACCCATTCTCCTTCTCCGCAAATGGCGATGTGATTTTCTACATTTGAAATTTCGGTATACCAATCGGTAAGCTTCTCACCGGATTCGATATCGTATACAGCGAATTTGGAATTATTCTCCACAAGCACATATCGGCTGTCGAGCAGCATATGATTACCCGGAACATCGGAAAGTACATATTCATCATCCCAACAGTTATACACTCTGCCAACACCATCTGCCACATATTGATGATACATAGAAAATTCCCATGGATTATCATAACTATCGTGGTAATATATAGGGAAATCAAACGGATAATGCATATCTGCACTATCGTAGCTGACCTCTGCCGATGCAACGGATATAAGCATAATGATTGAAAGTAAGCTTATGAATAATCTCTTCACCAAATCTCCCCCCTTTTTGATTTAATGCTATCATATGCATAAATCGCTGTCAAGTAGATAGTATGTTCTTGATTTTCCATATGCGGCATATACTTCAAAAAAGGAGTGAATTTTATGGAAATTTATGTTGTTCAGCCGGGCGATACGCTGACAAATATCGCCGAAAACTTCGGAGTGAGCGTGCGTGAGCTTTCTGCAATAAACGGAATTTCTCTCAACGAGGGGCTTGTTGTCGGGCAGACGGTTGTCATAACTTTTCCTCAGGACAGACCGATTTATGAGGCAAGCGTCTATGGCTACGCATATCCGTTCATAGATTTCGGGCTTCTCAGGGAGGTTTTGCCGTTCAATACATATCTCATGCCGTTCACCTATGGCTTCACGCCTTCGGGCGAGCTTGTTGAGCTCAATGACGGCGCGCTTCTCTCACTTGCACGCGAATATGACACAGCGCCGCTTATGCATCTCTCAACACTGACAGAGGAGGGTGGCTTTGACAGCGCGCTTGCAGACATTGTTTTAAACAATCCGCAAAGCCGCGAAAATCTGATTGAAAACGTAATTTCGACTATTGATGCAAAGGGATATGCCGGGCTTGATATCGATTTTGAATATATCCCGTCGCGCAGTGCCGCAGCCTACGCCGCTCTCGTCACAGAATTCCGCGAGCGTCTGAATGTCGAAGGGAAAACAGTCATTGTCGCGCTTGCACCGAAAACCTCAGCAGACCAGCGCGGCCTTCTCTATGAAGGTCACGATTATGGGCTTCTCGGGCAGGCGGCAGACTATGTGCTTCTGATGACCTATGAATGGGGCTACACCTACGGTCCGCCGCAGGCGGTTGCACCGATACCGAATGTGCGCGCTGTGGTTGAATATGCGCTGACGGAGATACCGCGCGAAAAGATATATCTCGGCATACCGAACTACGGCTATGACTGGACGCTCCCGTTTGTTCAGGGTGAGAGCCGCGCACAATCGATATCCAATGTCAGCGCAGTCGCGCTTGCACGGCAATATGGCGCAGAAATCCTCTTTGACGAAATGGCGCAAAGCCCATATTTCAACTATACCGACGGAGCCGGACGGCTTCACGAGGTGCATTTTGAGGATGCACGGAGCATAAGTGCAAAGCTTTCGCTTCTTCCCGAATATTCCTTATACGGTGCAGGCTATTGGAATCTGATGCGCCCGTTTCCTCAGAACTGGGCGGTACTGAGCTCTTTAATTGATATAAGGCGCATCTGAGGCGGCAAACTTTGCTTGACAATTCCGTTGAGTATGAATTATAATAAAATCCGCGAGTAGGTCGGGCAGTCGCGTGCGTCTATGCCGAAAGGTGACGTATGAGGAAAGTCCGAGCTCCATAGGGCAAGGATAACGGGTAACGCCCGCCGAAGGCGACTTCAGGAAAAGTGCAACAGAGATATACCGCCTCGAAAGCTATTGCTTTGGTGTCAAGTTGATGAATTGTCGCTTGCTTTTTTCAAACCCGGCGAAAGCCTGCTTTCGCCGGAAGAGGAGGAGCAGCGACAAACATGAGGCTTGTCGCTTTAGCGGCAAGTTGATAAATTGTCGCTTGCTCCGACGAGGTAAGGGTGGAAACGTGAGGTAAGAGCTCACGGGTGAGCAGGGAACTGTCTCATCCTGCAAACTCTATCCGGAGCAACACCGTATAGGAGGACATCAAGGCTGGCCCGGCTGTCCTCGGGTAGGTGGCTAAAGCGCCGTGGCAACACGTCGCGTAGATAGATGACTGTCCAAGACAGAACTCGGCTTACAGACCTGCTCGCAACGTTAGAAAATAATCCCCCATTCTCAAAAAAGAATGGGGGATTTTGTTCATACGGACTCTACATATTTTCGTCGCTTGATTCCCATTCGGCGCGGACGTGCTCCGAATCGTTTATGACGAGGATATCGCCGTCGCGAAGCTTGACATTCCCCTTCGGGATGATTATCTTTTCGCGGCGCTTTATCATAATTATAAGATCGTTGCCGGATTTCACCTGAGATATCGGCTTATCCGTCCACGGGTCATCGTGATCGAGCACCCTTTCATAGAGATTTACGCCGTCTATGCGCCCGATAGCCTTGCCGCCGAGAATGATTCTGTCACCCGGCAGAAGCTTTATTCTTCCGTTGGGCACGATGCGCCTGTCATTTCTTATTATCAGAACAATGAGCGTGTCGGGCGGAAGCGTGATGTTGCGTATTTCGTTGTTCGCCCAGGGGTGAGACTCGCGGATTTTAAAGCGGACAAAGCGCACAGGATGCTCCTCAGTGTAGTCTGTAAAGGTTTTCATAACATCGCTTGAGTTGTCTGTCATTCCGAAAAACTTTGCAAAGCGCGGAAGCAGCGTGCCCTGAACGAGAATTGAAAACAGTACGATAAAGAAAACAAGGTGGAAAATATCGCGTGACATAACCGCAGGATCGAGCACTGCGATTATTGCAAAAACGATACTTGCGGCCCCTCGGAAGCCTGCCCACGAAACGACGGCAATCTGCCCGAAGCTTGCGCGGAACGGAATCAGGACGAGCGAGGTTACAATCGGACGTGCAACGAGCGTCAAAAACAGCGCGATTGCAAGCCCGAGCGGAGCTATCGCAGGAAGCTGCGACGGGAACGCGAGAAGCCCGAGCAGGAAGAAGACGAGCATCTGCATAAGGCCTGTGAGCCCGTCAAAGAAATTTACAAGAGATTGCTTGTGGTTTATTTTTGCGTTGCCGAGGATGATGCCCGTAATATAAGCAGAGAGATAGCCGTTACCTCCGACAACCTCGGGAAGCGCAAATGCCGCGATGGCGACAGCGACCATGAACACGCCGTCAAAGCCTGCCGAGAAAAAGCGGAAGCGGCGGAAAAAGCGGATTGCAAGATATGCGATGAGAAAGCCTCCTGCAAGGCCGAAGAAGAGCTGTGCAAACAGCAGCCACGCAATATCTTCGCCGCCGGAATTTCCGTTCATAAGCGAGAGGATTGTAATTGTGAGCATATATGAAAACGGGTCATTGCTGCCGCTTTCAACCTCGAGCAGAGATGCTGTGTTTTCACGGAGGTTGAGGTGCTTTGAGCGGAGCACGGAAAAAACGCTGGCGGCATCTGTCGAGCTGATGACAGAGCCTATGAGAAAGCTCTCGAGAAGTGCGAGCTTCAGGACATAGTGGCAGAAGAGGCCGACGAGCCCTGCCGTGGCGACTGTGCCGAGCGTGGACATCATAATAGCTTTTGCCGCAACAGGGCGCGCAGCAGTCCATTTTGTGCCGAAGCCGCCATAGAACATTATGAAAATAAGCGCGAAAACACAAATATTCTCGGCGAAGCCATAGTTGTCAAACGGAATTTTCACAAGCCCATCGGAACCGAAGAGCATGCCTATGAAAATAAACGCAAGCAATACGGGAACGCCGAGCTTATGAGACACGCGGTTGAAAATAACACACAGAAAAATAGCTATTGCACCGAGCAGCAGATAAAAATCCAAAACTTAAACCTCCGATTATTCTTCATATTAAAATAATAGCATAAATTCCGGGCATATGTCAATGTGGTGTTTGCATTGAAGCGCAGTTTGGTGTATAATGGTAAAAAACAGGTGATAAAAAATATGCAAGGGGGAAATGCTTTATGACAAACCTCTTTTTCAATCCGGTGAAGGTCTTTTCCGGGCGCGGTTGCGTCGGGGAATATCCGTGGAAAAGTCACGGCAAAAAATGTATGATAGTGTGCGGCTCACATTCCGCAAGGCTTTGCGGCGCGCTTGACGATGTCCGCGATGCGCTCACGGCACAGAACATAAAGTTCATAATCTTCGATCGCGTCGAGCAGAACCCGACAGTCGAAACCTGCAAGGAGGCCGGCGACATCGCGCGCGAGGACAAAGTCGATTTCATAATCGGCATAGGCGGCGGCAGCCCTCTTGATGCGGCGAAGGCGGCGGCATATTTTGCGCCAAATCCTCATCTCACGGTCGAAACGCTCTATGACGGCGAATGCAAATCAGATCCTCTGCCTGTGATTGCGATACCGACGACTGCAGGAACAGGTAGCGAGGTCACGCAATATTCCGTTCTGACCTGCAGAAGAATCGAAAATAAGAAAACGCTGAAAACTCCGAAAATCTTCCCGGTCGCGGCGCTCCTTGATGCTGAATATACTGTCACGTTGCCGCAGAGCATCACAAATGCGACAGCCGTTGATGCGCTGTGCCACGCTGTTGAGGGCTATCTCTCAAAGGGTGCAAACCCGGTTTCGGATGCGCTTGCGGAAAAGGCGATGTTCTATGTCGGGCGTTCTCTCCGCTCGCTCATAGAGGGCAGGCTTGATTTTGCTCTGCGCGAGAGGCTGTTGCTCGGCTCGATGCTTGCAGGTATGGTAATATCCGTTACGGGCACGTGTTTTGTTCATTCGTTCGGTTATCCGTTCACCTATTTCGAAGGCCTTTCCCATGGCGAAGCAAACGCCTGCTTCTTGCCTGATTTTGCGGAATACACTGCGCGTGTTGCCGAGGATAAGGTTATGCGTGTATACCGCTTGTGCGGCGTAAAGACACACGAGGAATTCCGCTCACTTATCGAGCGCGCTGTTCCGTGCGATTGGAAATTCGATCGCGACGCCGTTATGAAATATTCAAGAATAGGCGGCGGTGGCGGCAGCGTCAACAAGGGGCTCTATGAACCGACGGCTGACGACATATACAATATGTATAAAAAATATATAATATAACTTATTGGATATAAAAACAGTGTGAGGATCGCTTGATCTTCACACTGTTTTGCTGTCTTTTAATATGTATCAGTCCTGCCTGTTTTCTCGCAAACAGGCAGAGGATATATTAGCCTCTAACCGAGCATATTCAGTATATACACTGCAATTATTTTCGCAAATTCCAGAAGCTTGTCACATTCGATGAACTCATCCGGCTGATGCGCACCGCCCTCCTCCCGGAACGTGCGTGCAGCGCCAAAGGTGAATGCATTGCGGCTTCCGTATTTTGAAATAACGGAAAGATCCGAAAGACACGAGCCGCAGACAACCGGTTCACAACCGCTCACCTCGCGCGCGGCATCAAGCATCTTTTTTATATCCGGTGCATCCGGCTCACAGAATACATAATGGAAGAAACGTGTGTATGGCACAAAGCCTTCGCCGATGATTCCCATAGGCTCAAGCACAGAAGCAAACTTTTTCTCGAGAAGCGCAAGCTCGTCATAGATTTCCTTCTCTGTTTTATCTGTGTAATACATAAAGTGAATCTCACCGCGATTTAAATCCGTTCCGTTGCACCCTGCGCGTATTCCCTGATAAGTCATCGAGCTTTCGGGGAAAACCGTTCCGTTATAATACTTATTTTCAGAAAGCTCGGTATATCTGTTTTGCTTAAATTCCTTTAAGACATCCATAATAACCGGAATTGCGCGTGCGGAAAGCTCTGCGCTGTCGACGGTATCACGGGTGCGGTAGAGATATTTTGCCTCCTGACCGCCTGTTGCACAGTGCCAAATCTGGTCGTGCTCGCCGTCAAGATTCAGTATGTGCTCGCAAGGATATTTGAGAACGGATGACAATGCTCCGTGTGAGCCTCCTGCCTCCTCGTCCGAATATGCAGAGAAGAGAAGATTCTCCTTCGGAACAAAACCGATCTCTTTTAAAAGCTTCATAACAAAGAGCGCGGCGGCAACTCCGTATTTGTCGTCGCTTGCGCCTCTGCCGTAGATTTTTTCGTCCTTTATGAGTCCCGAAAGCGGCGGAACGGTCCAGTTTGATATGTCTCCTATCTCGACGGTATCGGTATGAGCCATAAGCATAAGCCCGTTTTTGTTCTCTTTTCCCGCAAGTGTTGCAACAACGCTAAAGCGGTTCTCAAGCGCGCGCCCGGGCCAATAATCGGGGTGTTTTTCAAAGCCCTCAAGTTCTGTCGGCGCAAACATATCGGCAGCTATTCCGATATCTTCGCAGTATGACTTTATATATCGGGCGCACTCCTCTTCGTTGCCGTAGTATGCAAAATTTTCGGAATTGATTTTCAGAAGCTCCGAGAGAAGTGAGAACAGCTCTTCGCGTCTTTCATCTATCAGCTTCAGTATACGCTCTTTCATATATATCCCTCATTTTCAAGAATTCCTGCTTTGATTATAATATTAATTGTAATACAAATCAATATCGAAGAATTATAAAAGCCTTGCACCCAAGAAGAAATACGCCGCACAATGCGCATCCGTGAAAGCGACCTTAATCTCCGACATTGACAGACTCGGAAATATTCAGCACCGCAATGCTTTCATTTGCAAAGCGGATCGACGAATAGAAATACCGTGCCCTCATGTGCGTATTAGTAGTGTTTATATGTCAAAAAAATACCCCACACGAAACAATAGCAACTTTTTGCACAAACGATTTCGTGTGGGGATATTTTATGCCGTAACCAAGGATAGGTTACGGCGGAGTAAATCAGAGGTAAGACTGAGTAACTCCCGCTCTCTGGTTCGATAAAGTATTTTTCGGTATTTTGCATCATCACAATTTTTTAACTGCTATATTTTATCAAGCTTACCGAAAAGAGTGATAAACTGCCGTTCTTTATAATATCTGTCCATAGAAAGTCCAAAGCACTTTTTGAATGTCCGCGATAAATTCGTTATATCTCCCAGACCCGAAAATCTTGCTGTCTCATCTTTCGAAAAACCAAAGCCATAAAACATAATAGCTTGATAAAGTCTTATTGACGTCAGAACCTGGTTGCAGGTATAACCGGTAAAGAGCTTGAAATTTTTTGTGAGCGTTCCTCGCGAAACGGATAAAAGTTCACAAATATCGTCAATAACAATTTTCTTTTGGTAGTTATTGTTAAAATATTCTATGGTTTTGAAAACCATTTCCTTGTTTTTCTGTATAGGTTTCGAAATTTTAAAATCAGATGTGGTTTCGCACATCATACCGAGCAGGTCGGCGATTAAGGCTGCTATTTTGTCAAAGTTTGTTCCGGATTTTGAGTTAACCTCTGCTCGTAATGAATATATAATCGAATTTGCAAGAGGGATCCTTTCGGAATCAAACTGATAGAAATGCGGAATTAAAAAACCGTTGAAGAAGGTGCCGTTCAGGAGAAAAGGGAAAAAGTTATATCCTCTGTCGGAAAGAAATGTATCATAAAAGGAAATAAAGCTGATAACGGGTGTGTCGTCTGATTTATGCAAGTTCGGAGTGTGACCTGTAAACGGCGGTATTATCGCACAGGAACCGGCGGTTTGGATATATTCCCTGCCGTTTATAGAGTGTATCAGACTGCCGGAATTCACATAACAAAGCTGCATATTGCCGTGCATATGTGCGACGTTCCTTCTTCTGGTGCATTCTGTTGAAAGTCTGAACGATTGCTTCCCAAGATGATGTGTATCCGCATATTCCGGAATCAGCATATGAATCACCCCTTATGATAAATATACCACAGTTTCAAAAATTCGTCAACAAAAAATTATCCGATTTGTCAAAATGAGGTGATTGAATAGTTTGGATATAAAGTATAAAATAAGTTTATACAATAAACTATGTTGGGGTGTTATACTATGAAAAAGATTATAAGTGTATTTTTAATAATAGCAACGCTTGTTGCTATGCTCCCTACAGGGGTAGTGCTTGCCTCGGATAAACCAGCGGAGTCGTATGAATATAAATTTACGGCTACCGCGATAGGTCAGACCAAAAACACAAATATCTATAACGGAACAAAATTGGCGGGCTACGGGTTTGGAAACGTCAAGGATGGAAATTCGTGGAAATTGGTGCAGGTTTTAGGCGGAGCGAGCAAAGAATCCGTTCAGGCGAACAAATCCAATTTTGTTATATTCGCAGCACAGAGCGCTTCATCTTCGGCAGAAGCCGATGCAAACGCAATTGTTTTCCAGCTCTATCTCGGAGATTACGGCACGGAGACACCTGCAACTTCAGGCACATATACGCCAACGATCACAAATCCGCAGGACGGAGGACAAAACCACTACGGAATAACGGATTTGTATCTTGTAAGCTCTGCGGCTGTAAGCAAAAACAGCTGGAAGATTAATTCTATCGAAGAGGTTCAGAAGATAATAGAC
>JAFSIZ010000110.1 GCA_017439555.1 Oscillospiraceae bacterium
CTAACTGCTATACTGCAAACGGAAAAATCAACTTTAATATCAATAAAGCACCCGGAGTAGATATGGAAACTCTGAATACGCAGTTTGTATTCGGCGGTTTATCCTCGGAAATTGCCGGAAGCAACGTAACAGAATGCTTCAGTGATACTGACATTACGGTAAAGTCAAATGATGACGATGTCTATTACCTGATAGCAGGCGGTTTTGCTTCTTCTATCCAAAAGTCGAATATAAGCCGCTGCTACAATTCGGGAGATATTACTCTGGACTATATGGACTGGGTTAACGGTAATAATTCGGTTGCCTGTGGTATGTTTGTCTATGCCGAGAAATACGGCGATATCAAGGCTGTAGAACAGTCAACCGTTACAGATTGCTACAATTCGGGTAATCTGACGGCAAATGTTGTTTCGGGGCTTGCAAACTACGGCAGAACAAACTGCAAGTGCTCATTCACAAATTGCTATAACGTCGGTAAGCTCACCATAGATGAGGGAATTACCGTTATGGGACTTCCGGGAAAGGCAGACCTTGTATATCTTCCGGACAACACCCTTACCACAAATAATTGCTATGCAAACGGCAATTCCGTTTCGGGAAGTGCTTGGAAAAACTCTGCGAAGCTTGGCAGAAAGGTTCTTGCCGCTATCCCCGAGGACAGCTTTGTTATCCCGAAGGTAAATGCAGTGGCATCAAAGCCGAAGGGCGAAATCGTGGGCAACTTTACCGACGTTCCCACAAATGCCTGGTTTGCAGAGCCTGTAAAATGGGCTGTCGATAAAAAGGTAACAAACGGAACCTCCCCCACAACCTTCTCCCCGAATGCCACCTGCACAAAGGCACAGATTATCACCTTTATCTGGAGAGCGATGGGAGAGCCGAAGTATACAATTTATAATAATCCGTTTACCGATGTAAACTACAAGGACTACTATTTCTCACCCTCCTGGTGGGCATTTGAGAAGGGTATGGTTGAGAAGGGCAAATTCCAGGGCGATAAGTTTGTAACCCGTGCAGACACTGTTGTATATCTCTGGAAAATGTCAGGCTCACCTGATGTTGGCACTGTCAGCGCCTTCAAGGATGTCCCTGCTAATGCTTCATATGCAAAGGCTGTTGCCTGGGCAGTAAAGAACGGTATTACCACAGGAACAAGCGAGACAACCTTCTCCCCGAATACCACCTGCACAAGAGGACATATAGTAACCTTCCTTAAAAGAGCTGTTAAATAAGCATATCTCTTGACAAAGTATGCAATAAAAGGTATAATTATCCTCGCAAGGTGAAAAACACTTAAAATAACATTGGGAGGTTTTCATAATGAAAAAGATTTTAGCACTTGCACTTGCAGCTGTAATGCTCTTCGCTTTCGCAGCTTGCGGACAGACAGCAGAAAAAGAAGTTCTCACAATGGGAACAAACGCAGCATTCCCGCCGTATGAAATGGTTGACGAAAACAACAACATCATCGGTATCGATGCTGAGATCGCAGCAGCAGTTGCAGAGAAGCTCGGTATGGAGCTTGAGATCAAGGATATGGCTTTTGATTCGCTCATCACAGCTGTTTCCTCCGGCGCAATTGATGTTGTTCTCGCAGGTATGACAGTCACACCTGAGCGTGCAGAGGCAGTCAACTTCTCTGATTCCTATGCAACAGGCATCCAGGTCGTCATCGTTGCTGAGGGCAGCGCAATCGCAACAATCGATGATCTCGCAGGCAAGAAGATCGGCGTTCAGTCCGGCACAACAGGCGACATCTATTGTGCAGGCGACTATGGCGAAGACGCTGTAGCACGTTATGACAACGGCGCTCTCGCTGTTCAGGCTCTCCAGAACGGTCAGGTAGATTGCGTTGTTATCGACAACGAGCCGGCAAAGGCATTTGTTGAAGCAAACGAAGGTCTCAAGATCCTCGAAACAGAGTATATCACAGAGAACTATGCTGCAGCTATCGCAAAAGAGAATGTTGAGCTCCTCGAAAAGTTCAACACAGCTCTTGCAGAGCTCAAGGCAGAGGGCAAGATCGACGAAATCGTCGGCAAATATATCAAGGCTGAATAATCTCTGATATATAAAAAATAAGATTAAACAAAGGGCGGCGGCATCGCTGCCCTTTTGTTCACGAAAGGGGAAATCCGAATGAACGTCCTGACGTTTGCAAAATGGGCGGCGGAGATGGCGCCTGCGTGGATTCTCTCACTCCCGGAGGGTCTGCAGCGCGTGCTGTTTCAGTTTTTTCAGGTATTTGTCTATGAAAACCGCTGGAAGTTTTTCACAGACGGTCTTATAACAACCTTTGCCGTAACAATCGGCGCACTTGTGCTCGGTGTAATAATCGGTATGGTGGTCGCGATAATCCGCTCCACTCATGACAGCTCGCGCAGGAAGCCGAATATCATCCTTCGCTTTTTCAATATGATATGCAAGGTATATGTAACGGTGCTCCGCGGTACGCCGCTGATGGTCCAGCTCCTTATAATGGGCTTTGTCGTTATGGTTCCGAAAGGCACACTTGAAACAAACATCTGTGCGATAATCACGCTCGGTATAAACTCCGGCGCCTATGTCGCAGAGATTGCGCGCTCGGGCATAATGTCGATAAACGCAGGTCAGATGGAGGCAGGAAGAAGCCTCGGCCTCAACTATTGGCAGACGATGCGCTTCATAATCATCCCTCAGGCGTTCAAGAACATACTTCCTGCGCTCGGCAACGAGCTCATCGCGCTCCTGAAGGAAACCTCGCTCGTTACGGTCATCGCCCTTCAGGATGTCACAAAGGCGGCGCAGGTCATCGTCAGCAAGACATATACAGCAACGATACCGTATATCAGCCTCGCGCTCATATATCTCGTGCTTGTTATGATTCTTACAAAGCTTCTCGGAATATTGGAGAGGAGGCTTCGCGAAAGTGATAAACGTTAAAGGTCTCAGAAAAGCGTTCGGCGACCACGAAGTGCTCTGCGGCATTGATGAACACATTGCCAAGGGCGAAAAGGTCGTCATAATTGGCGCATCGGGCTCGGGAAAATCGACATTTCTCCGTTGCCTCAATCTTCTCGAACAGCCCACAGGCGGTAACATCTTCTTTGAAGGAACAGACATAACCGACCCGAAGAACGATATAAACAAGCTCCGCCAGAAGATGGGAATGGTTTTCCAGCAGTTCAACCTGTTTCCGCATATGACAGTCAAGGAGAACATAAAGCTCGCGCCTGTCAAGCTCAGGCTTATGAGCGAGGCAGAGGCAGAGGCGAAGGCAAAGGCGCTGCTTGAGCGCGTCGGTCTCCCGGAAAAGGCTGATGCCTATCCCGGCCAGCTCTCGGGCGGTCAGCAGCAGAGAATAGCAATTGCGCGCGCACTTGCGATGAACCCCGATGTTATGCTGTTCGACGAGCCGACAAGCGCACTTGACCCGGAAATGGTCGGCGAGGTTCTTGAAATTATGAAAGAGCTTGCAGACGAGGGAATGACGATGGTCGTCGTTACCCATGAAATGGGCTTCGCGCGCGAGGTCGCAACGAGAGTTATGTTTATGGATGAGGGCGTTATCGCAGAACAGGGCACACCTGATGAGCTGTTCGGAAATCCGCAGAGTCCGCGACTTCAGGCATTCCTCGGAAAAGTATTATAAAAAAGAGAGCCGAAAGGCTCTTTTTTATTTGCCGCAATCTCGCAGGGAAGCGCAAGCACCCGAATTGCAAACCCTAATAGAGAATGGATTTGTTCATTTTGCAAGAACGCAAGCAGAGAAAATATATGTAGGGAACGACCTGTGTGTCGTTCCGTGTGTTTGTCCCATTTGCAACGCCCGATGCAATGAATCAACGTGACACGTATCTTCTTTGCTTTTCGGCAAAGCGTTATACTCTTTAAATAACAGAGTTCCTCGCGGCATAGCCGCTGCGGTCGATTGCTAAAAATATGCCACCGGCATATTTTTTTGACGCATCGACCCCCTTGAAAAACCCCTTTAACAGGGCTCCCACAAAACCTGTTTTGTGGGATTGAGGAGAAGTCCACGGAAAGGCGAAGCTTTTGCGCGATAGCGCAAAACGAGCCAAGAGTGGTACTTCGACGAGGTTGC
>JAFSIZ010000111.1 GCA_017439555.1 Oscillospiraceae bacterium
CTCCGCTTTGCTCCGGCACCTTGTCTCGCTGTGGCTCGGTCACGTCGCGGTTCTGATAGTCCACCGGACTATCATTCATTGCCGCGCCGACACTCCGCTCACGCTCCGCTACCTCAAGGGGAAGGCTCTTGTTGATATCCCTCCCCCCTCGCAGAAAACGACCTGCATCCGGACATTATCCCATATGCAGGAAATAAGAGCTTTGATGATATGATTTTATGTCGTAACAGGGCGAAAGGTGGCAAATTTTTACCTTTACAAGATAAATGCAATGTGTTACAATTATTTTAATAATGTAAATAAGAGAGGGAGTCTGTTTTTTTATGCGGCTCAATGTAAAAAGCGTAACATATATATTGATAGATATAATCTGCATCGCTGTGGCGATGCTTTTTGGAGGTCTGCTCCGTTTTGATATGAGTATAGCAGAGGCGCTTTCCTTCTTTGGTGGGGTGAGCTATATCTATTATATCGTGTGTGTTGTCGCCGTAATCGGCAGCGGCATCCTTTTCGGCACCTATAACACAATCTATCTCAGCGTTTCCTATCGCGACGTTCAGCGCCAGTTCGTAATCTCGGCAATAGCCATAGCTGCGGCATATATTTCACATCTCATCTTCGATTTTCCGATTTCAATGAGCATAACCTGTATGTTCGGATTCTTCTATTTCATCTTCACGCTCGGCGTAAGATGCGTCGAGCATTTCTATAAAATGGCGGTTTTATCCTCCCGTTCAGACCGCGCGGAGATAAAGAGGGTTATCGTTATCGGTGCAGGTACGGCAGGAAGTATGCTCATACATATGCTGACAACGCGCCGCGATATGAACCTCATCCCTGTCGCAGTGCTCGATGATGCTCCGTTCAAGCAGAAGATGACGCTCTCGGGCGTGCGCGTATGCGGCGAAATTGCAGATGTTGCGGAAATCGCAAAGGATAAACGCGCTGATGAGATAATAATAGCAATACCCTCGGCAAACTCAGCACAGTTTAAAGAAATCTATGAAAAGTGCAAGAGTGCGGACATCCCGGTAAAGACCTTCGGCAGCCTTGTTGATTTCCATGAATTTATGGCAGGCTCAAAGGCGGCGCTCAAGTCGATTTCCATCGAGGACCTTCTTTTCCGCGATTCCATAAAGACAGATATGAGCGCGGTTTCCTCATATATGACGGGAAAGACCGTCCTCGTAACAGGCGGCGCAGGCAGCATCGGCTCTGAAATATGCCGTCAGGTGCTCGCTCTCGGCTGTAAATATCTCGTCATTTTCGATATAAACGAAAACGGGCTCTTCTTCCTTCAGAACGAGCTTCTCGAAAAATATTCCGCAGATCGTTTCTGCGTGCGTGTCGGAAGCGTGCGCGACAAGGAAAGGCTCGATTACCTCTTCCGACGCCACAGGTTTGATATCGTGCTCCATGCCGCTGCGCACAAGCACGTGCCGCTTATGGAGGACAATGTGTTTGAGGCTGTCAAGAACAACATCTTCGGCACGAAGAATACGATAGAAGCCTGCATCGAACACGGCACTGACAGGTTTGTGCTTATCTCGACGGACAAGGCCGTCAACCCGACGAACATCATGGGCGCGACAAAGCGCGCGGCGGAGCTTCTCGTTCAGCGCTACAACGGCCGTGGCTGTGAGCTTTCGGCAGTGCGCTTCGGCAACGTGCTCGGCTCAAACGGCAGCGTTATACCGATATTCCGCCGCCAGATAGAGACAGGAGGGCCTGTCACTGTCACCCACCGCGACATTATGCGCTATTTTATGACTATTCCGGAAGCCGTTTCCCTCGTGCTCAACGCAGGAGTTTCCGCGGCAGGCGGAGAGATTTTCGTGCTTGATATGGGTGAGCCCGTCAGCATATATGACCTTGCGCGCAATATGATAGAGCTCGCAGGGCTCCGCCCCGATGTGGACATAAAGATTGAGTTCACAGGGCTGCGACCGGGCGAGAAAATGTTTGAAGAGCTCAAGCTCGATTCTGAGACATATACACGCACGGCTATGGACAAAATTTTCGTTATGCACACAGACGAAGTTCCGAAAAGCATTGATGCCGATATAGAGCGGCTTGCGGCTCTTCTCGCTGAGGATTGCGGTGAGCCTGCGATCCGCGAAGCCGTTTTCGACACTATCGCTGTTGATTTTGAGGAAAGCACAAAACACGGTGGCAACCTCGCTGAATTTTCATCGCTTTCATAGGGCATAAAGAGGATTTGTAAATTTGGAATACTATATACATCGCTCTTGCTTTTTCGGCGTTTTGTGATATACTTATAATGTTGTTTTATCTTTTAAATACAGGAAGGATGTTTGCGTTTAATGGAACTTGATCTCACCAAAACCATATCTGCGCTGCTTGGAAAGATATGGATCATAATCACGGTGACAATGCTCAGCGGAATAATATTTTTCGTGAGCAGCGCCTTCTTTATGACGCCTATGTATACCTCGCAGGCGCTTTTGTATGTATCGAATATGTCTGAGAGAAAATCATCGATCGTTACGACGGGCGACGTCAACGTTTCGCGTGAGCTTGTCAACACGTTCGTTGTCATACTCAACAGCCGCACAGTTCTCGACAAGGTTGCAGAGCAGTCAGGGCTCGATTATACTTCGACAGAGATAAAAAATATGATAAGCGCAAACTCCGTTTCATCGACAGAGGTATTCCGCATCTCCGTCACACATTCAGACCCTGCAGAGGCGCAGATAATCGCCGACGCAATACTCAAGGTTGCGCCGAGTGAGGTAAAGCGCGTTATGAACGCAGGTGCTGTTTCGGTTATCGACTATGCGACGCTTCCGCTCGCGCCTTCATCGCCGAACATTCCGCGAAACACGGTTCTTGGTGCGCTCCTCGGAGCGTTCCTTTCCTGCGCTGTAATCGTTGTTATGCAATCTCTGGATTCGCGCATCAAAAATCAGTTTATTCTTGTTGAGAACTTTGACCTTCCGATCATAGGAGTTGTTCCGTCGTTTAAAATCGTTGAAAACGAGCAGGCACGCAAGCGCAGAAGGAGGGCGAAAAAGCAATGATGAAATTAAATCCGTTCAGATTATTTGCCAGAAAAAAACGCAGGGTGAGCCATTATGTCAAGAGCGAGCTTCTCACAGCAGACAGCCCGTTTATCATAACCGAGGCATATAAGGCGATGCGCACAAATCTGATGTTTATGCTCTCCGGCAACAATAAGAAGGTCATCGCATTCACGAGCGGCCTTGCCAACGAGGGCAAAACAACGACCTGCCTGAATCTCGGCATAGCCTTCGGGCAGACGGGACATAAGATTCTCATTATAGATATGGATATGAGAAAGCCGCGACTCCACAGATATTTTGATGTGCCGTCTGCGCCCGGGCTCTCCGATTTCCTCGGGGGCTTTTCAAGCGAGATTCCGATAGCGCAGACAGCATTTGAAAATGTTTCTGTGCTCCCTGTCGGAACAATTCCGCCGAGTCCGCCTGAGCTTCTTATGTCAAAAACGTTTGATTCGCTGCTCGAAAAGATCAGGGATGAATTCGATTATGTGTTTATCGACACACCGCCGATTCACCTCGTAACAGACCTTGCAATCATCGCAAACAAACTCGATGGTGTTGTGTTTATCGTCCGCGAAAACTCAATAACGCTCGAGGTTGTCAAGGAATCCATAAAATCGCTTGAACACGTCAACGCAAAGGTTCTGGGCTTTATCCTCAACGACTCTGAGGGAAGCTCGCCGTTCGCACAATATAAATACCGCCGCAGATATAAGGGGCAATATGGCTATGCCTATGGCTACAGCCTTCCGTCCCAGGAGTAGGTGTGTTTTATGTATGTTGATTTTCACGCCCACATTCTTCCGCAAGCCGATCACGGCTGTGAAAATGTGGAGATGGCGCTCTCTCAGCTTAAATATGCCGAGGAGGCAGGAGTGGACACGGTTATCGCAACGCCGCATTTCTATCCGGACAGCGACACGGTGGATGAATTTCTGCGCCGCCGCGAAGAGGCATATGCCGCGCTTTCCGGGGTATATCACGGCAATGTGAATATCGTGCTCGGAGCAGAGGTTCAGCTTGCTATGGGCATCGAGAGACTTGAAGGGCTTGAAAAGCTCTGTATCGGGGATACAGGCTGCCTGCTTGTCGAGTTCCCTTCCGAGCCCTGGCCATATTGGATTTTCGATTCGGTAACGGAAATCGCGCGCACGCGAAGGCTGCGCCCGATTTGCGCCCATATCGACAGATATTCGCATATCGGAAGGGCGAAAATCCTCAAGCTCAATATGGATGTCCAGCTCAATGCAAGTGCATTTCTGGAGAGCTTCCGCCACAGGCGCGAATATATCAACCTTATCGCGGATGATGAGGTGCATATCCTCGGCAGCGATGTCCACGGCGACGGAAAGCTCGCCTATCGCGACTTCACAAGGGCAGTGAAAAAAATCGGCAGATTTATGCCCTATCTCACAGAAAACGCACGCAAGATTCTCGCGCGCAAAAATAAAGGTCATTCATAAGCGTACGTTTTCTCAAAACGTACGCTTATATTTTTTTACAGAGAAAGGAAACAGAAGCAAATGAACTATGATGTTGCAATAATCGGTGCCGGACCTGCCGGCATCTTTACAGCACTCGAGCTTGTCAGGAGCGGAAGCAAAAAGAAAATAGTCATCGTCGAGAAGGGACGGAGCGTCCGCGAGCGCAAGTGCCCCAAGGCAAAAACAAAAACGTGTGTCAATTGCAAGCCCTATTGCAATATAACAACAGGCTTTTCGGGCGCCGGCGCATTTTCAGACGGCAAGCTTTCCCTCTCCCCCGATGTCGGCGGAATGCTTCCCGAGCTCATAGGCTATGAGTATGCCGCAGAAATGATAGCATATACAGATAAGATATATCTCGAATTCGGAGCTGATGAGCATATCGAGGGTATCGGCAGAACGGAAGAGGTCAAAAACATCCGCCTGAAGGCG
Organism: Oscillospiraceae bacterium; assembly: GCA_017439555.1. GTDB lineage: Bacteria > Bacillota > Clostridia > Oscillospirales > JAAYXM01 > SIG480. The sequence continues at coordinate 4,961 of JAFSIZ010000111.1, forward strand.
ATTCAGGCAGGTCTGAGACTTGTCGATTGCCCGATACGCCACCTCGGCACGGAAAAGGCGCAGGATCTCTATTTTGCAATCGAGGAATATCTGCAGAAAAACGGCGTTGAAATACTCTTTGGCTGGCAGTGTACGGATATTATTATCGATGGAAACGTCTGCCGCGGCGCATATATTGAAAAGAACGGCGAGGAGCGCGAGATTTATGCGGCACACACAGTCGTCGCAACGGGCAGACGCGGCGCGAGCTGGCTCGAAAAGGTATGCGCAGAGCACGATATCGCGCATCAGCCGGGCACTGTCGATATCGGTGTGCGCGTCGAGGTCAGGAACGAGGTTATGGAGAGGGTAAACGAGGTTCTCTATGAATCAAAGCTCATAGGATACCCGAAGCCGTTTAAAAACAAGGTGCGCACCTTCTGCCAGAATCCGGGCGGCTTCGTCAGCCAGGAGAACTATGATAACGATCTCGCAGTTGTCAACGGCCATTCCTATAAGGAGACGAAATCAGACAACACAAACCTTGCAATACTCTGCTCACACAACTTCTCAGAGCCGTTCAATCAGCCGATTCTCTATGCACAGAAGGTCGGTGAGCTCACGAATATGCTCGGCGCAGGTCATATCCTCGTACAGCGCTATGGCGATATTCTCGATGGCAAGCGCACGTGGGCAAAGGAGCTCGCGCAATCAAACGTCAGGCCCACGCTTCCTGATGCAGTCGCAGGCGATATCACGGCGGCGATGCCGTATCGCGCAATGATAAGCATAATAAATTTCATCGCGGCGGTTGATCACGTTGTACCGGGCTTTGCGAGCGCGGAGACGCTTCTCTATTCGCCGGAGCTCAAGTTCTATTCAAACCGCGTCAAGATGGACCGCGATTTCAACACAAGCGTTGAGGGTCTGCATTGTCTCGGTGACTCGAGCGGCTGGACACGCGGTCTTATGATGGCATCGGTTATGGGTGTCATTATGGGTCAGAAGCTTTTGTAGGTTTTGTCGTTATTGTTTTGACATTTTACCTTTTACGCTGTCCGATGATATGGAATTTATGTGACACGTATCTTCTTTGCTTTTCGGCTTGCGCTATACTCTTTGAATAACGGAGTTCCTCGCGGCATAGCCGCTGCGGTCGATTGCTAAAAATATGCCACCGGCATATTTTTTTGACGCATCGACCCCCTTGAAAACCCCCTTTAACAGGGCTCCCACAAAACCTGTTTTGTGGGATTGAGGAGAAGTCCACGGAAAGGCGAAGCTTTTGCGCGATAGCGCAAAACGAGCCAAGAGTGGTACTTCGACGAGGTTGC
>JAFSIZ010000112.1 GCA_017439555.1 Oscillospiraceae bacterium
GGAATCACCAAACGGTGATACGGACAGAACGTACTATTCGTATGACGAAGACGGCAACCTGATTCTCCGAAGCCGCGAGACCGCAACAACCGGAACGGCAACAAATACATTCAGCTTCGGTACTACATCACCAAGCGTTGACACATTTAAGTACAACGGCTACGGGGAAATGTCGCAGGCAATTGTAGGCGGCGTTACAACGAACTATACCTATTATGCAGACGGACTTCGCCGCACAAAAACCACCAACGGCGTTACAACAGTGCATATGTGGGATGGAGATAATATCATAGCAGACCTTGATGGCAACTATGCGTTGAAGACAGGCTATGCAAGAGCGCACGACCTGTCAACGATGTATAACGCAGACGGCGATGAATGGTATTATATAATGAGCGACCGCGGTGACACGATACAGATGTATAACGACACCTCGGAAACGAACTATCTCTACGATGCCTACGGAAACCAGCAGACGGAAACAACAACCGACATCAACCCGTTCCGCTACAACGGCGAATACTACGATGCTGAAACAGGCTTCATCTACCTCCGTGCACGTTACTACGACCCGACGATAGGAAGGTTTACCACGGAAGACCCGATACGTGATGGACTCAATTGGTATGCGTATTGCGAGAATAATCCGGTGTTGTTCGTTGATCCGTTGGGGTTAATGATACAACTGTATGGCACAAACGAAGAACGGCGCGAGATTTTCGGATATTTACAATCTTTAACGCGAGATACGCTCAAACTTACCCTTGACGAAGATTACAATTGGTGGGTATACTATGAACCTAAGGATGGAAATGATAAGGAAATAGGAACTAGTTTGCTAAGAAATCTCATTTTTAATCCGCATACTGTAAAAATACAAATGGAACGTGGCGATAATTTCTATACTAATATAACACGCACGGAGGCTGTTTCAACAGAGGATGCTATGAATCCCACAAAAGGTTCCGGAAGTGATATTTATTTGAATACACATTTGAATGAATGCGCTGAAGTGGAAGGTGGTGTAGAAGAAACAATGTCAAATAAACTTAAATTAGGACATGAATTGATTCATGCATTAAGATACGCACAGGGAAAAAGAATTGATTCGAGTTTATATGGTAATTATGGCAAAGACAATGTTGCCACTAGAGAAGAACTGGAAACCGTGGGTATTTCGTATAAGCATAGAGGAGAAACGGTCAATGCTGATGCATTTAAGTATACAGAAAATGCGTTGCGAGAAGAAATGGGACTAAAAAAAAGAATTAGTTACCCTAAGGGATGGTGATTTGAAAGTGCATAAGCGAAGAGTATTAGTGTTTGTATTTCTCGGATTGATTGTTGTTGGGTTCTTTGTTCTTGGTGAACAAGAATTCGTCCAACCTTTTCAAATGTTGGTTTATCCAATGCAAATAGCTGGAGATAATTCATTTTGCTGTATTGATGTGAAAGAAAATGGGGAAATCTCTGTAAGTGCCGGCGAACAGTACATAAATGATAACTATCAGATTGTCAACAACATAGATAGTATTTTTTGGAGGGGAAAATTATCTCAATATAAGATATCTAAAATAAAGGAACTTCTTGCAAGACTCGAAACTTGTGAAGAACACAACGAAATTGATATGCTCATTGAGGGGCGCGCTTCGGATCATTTCACGTTGCTCTTTAATAAAAAAGAATACAGAACTATTGTTTGGTTTGAAAAAGCAGAACCTGGTGCAGAATATATGACGGATAGCAACTACATAATACAAATGTTGGGATATGAACTATGTGAAGTCATTCCTTTCAACGGACGGGATAGTGAATGGTGGAAGTGGTATTCTCAAAATATGATAGGGGCACGCGATGACTTTGAACGTGTGTATAAGCCGTTCTTGGGAGAATGGGATGTTTCAGTGTGGAAAACCAACATAGGACACGAATTTATTGTGGAGCAATTTTCCGAGAGTGAGCGAGTTGAAAGACCCATTGAGAACACTTGCGCCAAAGATGCGATTTGAAGAAAAGGATGGTTGATTTGAGAATAAGGCAAGAAAGACAAGAGGACGGTTCTGCTGTCTTGACAAACGAATAACCTAAATTAAGAAAAAGGGCGGTAGCAATCCTGCCGCCCTGCCGGTTCCTATCATTACACGGAATCACCAAACGGTGATACGGACAGAACGTACTATTCGTATGACGAAGACGGCAACCTGATTCTCCGAAGCCGCGAGACCGCAACAACCGGAACGGCAACAAATACATTCAGCTTCGGTACATCATCGCCAAGCGTTGATACATTCAAGTATAACGGCTACGGCGAAATGTCGCAAGCTGTTGTAGGTGGAGTTACAACAAACTATACCTATTATGCAGACGGACTTCGCCGCACAAAAACCACCAACGGCGTTACAACAGTGCATATGTGGGATGGAGATAATATCATAGCAGACCTTGACGGCAACTATGCATTAAAGACGGGCTATGCAAGAGCGCACGACCTGTCAACGATGTATAATGCAGACGGCGATGAATGGTATTATATAATGAGTGACCGCGGCGACACGATACAGATGTATAACGACACCACGGAAACGAACTACCTCTACGATGCCTACGGAAATCAGCAGACGGAAACGACAACCGACATCAACCCCTTCCGCTACTGCGGCGAATATTATGACGAGGAAACCGGCTTCATCTACCTCCGGGCACGTTACTACGACCCAACGATAGGTAGATTTACCACGGAAGACCCGATACGCGATGGGTTGAACTGGTATGTGTATTGCGAGAATAATCCGGTTAATCGAATTGATCCGAGTGGGTTGCAAGTTGTTCTTATGGGAAGTCAAGACGAAAATCAATCCTTGTTTAACCATATGCAATCTTTAACAAGAGATGAGCTTAGTTACGAAATTGATGAGTATGGACAATGGAGAGTCTTTTATGAGGCTGTAGATGGAATTAAATACAATGCGGGGACCGAACTGATTAGAGAAGTTATTGACAATATTTACACTTCTTGGATTTATGTCGATAACGCAAAAGGTAGTGGAGCGAAGCCTATTATAAGACAAAATGCTTCGAATCCAAAACAAGGAACTGGTGCAATTATTAGAATTAATACAACAGAACAGAAAGATTTTGCTTTGGTAGAAAGAATTGACGGAGCTGCAAGTAACCAAGCAATACCGACCAATATTGCATTAGGACATGAGTTGATTCATGCTGCGCGATGGATGAATGGTGGTTTTATTGAATATGATAGTTCTAATAAAAGTGATTATGTATATTATGGGTACGAGAGTGATTCATACGGGAATTTAGCATATAGTTTTGCCCCAGCAGAAGAATTATCTACAGTTGGAATATCATATGATCAAGGATACATGCCTTTTGTAACTTCTAACGGAACGGTGATTACGGAAAATATCTTGCGTCAAGAACAAGGCTATGCAAAGAGAGTGAGGTATGTGGAATGAGGAAAATAAAGCCGATATTTTTTTTAGTGATGCTTATAGCATTGTTGATGGCGCTTGGAGGTGCAGGGAATAAGGAATTACGCTCTGCAAAGGTGTGCATAGGAGCTTCGCCCGGAAATAACGGAGTCGCATTTGATATAAAAAAAGATGGTGTTGTAAAAATAATTTCAGCACCTGATTTGTATGCAACATGGTCTATTGATATGTATTATGAAAGAGAAATAAATGGAGAAGGGTGGGAGGAAGATTGTAAATTATCAGGTAGTGAGTGCAAAATCTTGAATTCTGCTATAAAAAAAGTAGAAGAGCGTGCAGATAGAGATAATAAAGTAACATGGGTTGACTCACCTGTAATAACCATTGAAATAGACGGTTTTTTTTATGAGTCTACATATTGGCAGGATTCTTTCGAAGGAGATGTATATATGCAAGAACTTGCATATATGCTATTAGAGCTATGTCCAAGAGAGATTAAAGGATTAAAGGTATAAGACAAAGGAACGGTTAATGCAGGTGACAGTGGGGACGTCAGACTGTCGAATAATTATTTGTCAACATCTCAAGGGCGGTAGCAACCCTGCCGCCCTCGCCGCAATAGCCGACCAGAAGGATTGGACGAACGAGTTCACAAAGCCATTTGGGGACGTACATTTTTTGGTACCATTTCGGTGCGGTAGCAAACCTGCCGCACCACATATCAAACATCAGATAAGACGACATTGAAATAAAAGCAGGAGGTGATTGCGATGGTAAAATAAGTTTGCCCGGGAGAAAGATAGCAGGACAAACAAAAAGAAGTAAGAAGAATGAAAAGTTAATAAAGGAGGAGAAGTATCGTGAAACGAGTTATAAGCTATTTACTTGCATTGGTGATGTTATTCGGTATGATATGTTCAGCATCAGCTGAAACGATAACGACAGAGGAAATGACAACCGCAAGTGCTGTTGATGCGATAGTAGAACAGTATGGCGGAGATGACCCGGAAGAGCTGCGAGAACTTATCAACTCCTATTTGCCTGAATACGAGGCTAACGGGTCTGCTCAGCAATTTCTTGCAATGATAGTGCAAAAGTTAAGAACTGAGGAGACCTTTGATATTATAGACATAATGAATGTTCGCCAGGTTATGGCAGGGTTTCCTGAAGGTCCGCTGCCAAGCGGCGATAATGAGAACTATGAAGGTGAGACATCAACAATGTCCACAAGGGGAGAGCCACGTGCGAACCGTGGAGGAATTCGCCCGGAAATTGCAGTGGGACAAGCTCATACAGTGTATCTTACTGCACAAGGCGGTGTGCTTACATGGGGGAAATACTACAGCGGAGAGCAATATATTGCGGTGAATGATACGGGTCTGCTTGTAATACTCGATTCTCTCACAAGTATAATAGATATAGCAGCAGGCGGAGGTTCGGCGCTTGCTCTGAAAAATGACGGAACGGTATGGGCGTGGGGTGCAAACCAGTATGGTCAGCTCGGGAACAATTCTACAACCGACAGTGTATCGCCTGTGCAGGTGGAAACAGTCGATGGGAATCTCACTAACGTAACGGCGATCGCAATGGGGGAGAAAAATGGTTTTGCAATAACGGCAGACGGCGCAGTATACGCATGGGGGGACAATACATACGGACAGCTTGGAAACAATTCGACAACACAGTCATCTGTTGCTGTGCGTGTTGTTGGTGCGAATAATGAAGGTTACTTGAGCGGGATAAAATCAATTTCAGTCGGGAACTCACACGTACTTGCGTTGAAAATCAACGGAGAGGTCTATGGCTGGGGTGATAATACCTATGGACAGATAGGAGATGGAACAAATGTTAATAGGCTATATCCTGTTTCCGTTACGATGGGTGGACAAGTCGTCTCTTCAATAAAGAATATATCAGCAGGTGGAAAGCACAGCCTTGCTCTTACTTCGCGGGGTAAGGTGTATGCTTGGGGTGCAAACATTAAAGGTCAGCTTGGTATAGGTTCAACGATATCATCGAATACGCCTATGCTTGTGTCAGGCGTTAATGGAGAAACAGAACTCACGTTTGTAACCGATATAGCGGCTGGATATGAATTTAGTGCGGCAAGAAGAAGCAACGGACATATTGCGGCATGGGGAGATAACTATATGGCACAGCTTGGCGACGGAACTATCAGAAACAAAGCAGTGCCGACGGAAACAGACAGAATGGAAATGGCAGTTAGTTTGTATGCCGGACATAATTTCCTTGTTGTGCAAAAATCAAATGGACAAATCTGGGGCATTGGAGCAAATGACAATCTTCAGCTCGGAGATCCGTATCCGGCAACACGTTCGAAAAACTGGCTGTTACTATATACTCCATATGCTAAGATTGTTGAAATTTGTTCATCGAGTTTAAGTTCGACTATGCTTGCAACGGATGGCACAGTATATACTGCGGGGTCAAATGCATACGGACAGCTTGGTAACGGAACAACGACGAAATCTACGCGTCCGATTGCTGTTTTAGGGCCTGACGGAACAGGTAAAATAAACAATGTTACAGAAGCAAAGCAAGGGTATGCAATAAAAGGAGACGGAACGTTGTGGTATTGGGGCGTAAGATATTATGTAAATAATACTGCAACGTATATTTGGCTACCCACACAGTCGAAAGATTCTACCGGGGCAAATGTAGGAAATATGAAGGATTTTTCATCAGGTTTCATCAAAGGAGACGGAAGTATATGGAATTGGAATTCAACAACGAGAGTTTTGGAGCCGACCAATACATATGCGGAAGAAACCGAGCTTATTGACGGTGCACTGCAAATAGATGGCGATTTGATGCTTAAATATGACGGCACCGTATGGACTAAAGGCAGCAACACCTATGGAGAACTTGGAATTAACGAATCGAATACAAACTACGTAGCAAGTGATTGGGTTCAAGTCAAAGGGCTTAACGGTAATGGATATCTGACAAACATAGTGCAAATATCATCCGGATTGGCGAATCTCGCTCTGGCGGCTGACGGAACCGTATATGCTTGGGGAAGCAATTTTTATGGCAACTGCGGAAACAATTCGGAAGATGATCAGTTTGTACCTGTCAAAGTCAAGGGTGTAGATAACAGTGGATACTTGACGAATGCGACTCAAATCAAGAATTTTGGTTCGCACAGCTATGCCTTTTTGACCGACGGAACGATTGTAGGATGGGGAAGTAACTGGGACGGACAAATGGGAAATGGTGGAGTGACCGTACAGTACAACTATCCGCGTGCGGTATTTACAGGAGGAAAATACGCTACAGATGACTATGGCAGCTCATATGCAGATGCATATGAGATTTCGGTAAATCGTTGGATATATGGGCGGCGTGAAAATACAAAAACAGATTATTTCACGTTCGTTCACAGAGGCGGAGAAAACGTAACAATCACAGGTTATCTGCTTGATTCGGATAATACGGAGATTAGCATATCGCTGTATTATTACGATGAAAGCACAAATTCATATAGAGGGCTAAGGAAGACGGATGGAGTATATACACTTACGGAAGGACAGAGATATTATATTCAAGCGTTTGGTAATGCTATTAATGTGATATATCGTTTCAGAATCAATTCGGAAATAGACGAAACTATTGACGAATCAGCGGATGAGTTTGACGACGGAAGCGGAGATGATTTCGGAGATGGAACCGGAAGTGCAACCGGCAACGATTTTGACGATGCGAGCTATGGTTCAGCGACAACTGACACGACGTTCAGCTACAGTCAGAACGTTACCACAACATACGGAACCGAATATATATTCATCCTGAGTGCAGACAATACATCCGGGATGCCGGAAAGCATAACGTTTGAGTATGACAGCACATATTTTGATGTTGTGACACTGTGCGGTCTTGTAAGCGAACCCGTGACGACGACGGGGGCAGTCGATGGAACGGGGATCACGATAACTGCGGCATCTGCCGGAACGGCGACATTCACAAGAAATATAACAGTAACGGATGGAAAAACCTGGGACGGTGCGGTAAATATTATCCGCTTGAAAGCTAAAAAAGCAGGTGCAACGGTTGTTTCATATGAAGCAGGAGGTGCGTAATGAAGAACTTCAATAAATTAGTCTCGTTATTACTTACTATATCTTTATTGCTTAGCATAATTTCATCGGCAATACCGACGTAGCCATTTAGGGACGTACATTTTTTGGTATCATTTTGAGGGCGGTAAGTGGTATCGGATATAAAAAGAGAGCGCGGAAAATTTTCCGCGCTCTCTTTATCGTTTCATATTCACTTCTTCTTGAAAAAGCCAAAGAGCTTTGCGAGGCCTTTCGGCTCGTCGTCTTTCTGCGGATAGAAGGTTACCTTCTCCTCTTTCGGGAGCATTTCGCCGCAGTTCGGGCAGAAGTTCATAAAGTTTTCGTTGAATTCAGTTTTGCATTTTTTGCAGTTTACCATTGATGATGACCTCGTTTCGGAATAATCTTATTTAAAAATAGCATAAAAGTCGCAATTTGTCAATGTTTATCCCATCGGAGGAACAGGAAGCGGGCGGCATTTATCAAAAACTGTGTTGACATCAAATAAATCGGAGAGCCAGTCGCGCTTGTCATTTATCATATCATAATACATGCGGTAGCCATCAAGATTGCGGCGCCCCTGACGGACATAGTTCTTTCCGATCTGAAGCCAGGCGCGGTTTCCGTCAACGTTGCAGAAATAGTCAAACCCAACGCTCTTGAGAAGAACGAATCTCTCGTTTGCTTCGGTGTATTTTTTAACGCCCGAAATATCTGCGCCGAAAGGATAGATGAGAATATCCGTGTCGCCGATGATGGTTTCAACCTCATCCTCCCAGCGCTGTGTGTCGGTGCGGAGATTTTCCATAGAGATTGTGCCCATATTCCGATGCCCCCAGCTGTGGCTTGCAAATTCCCAGCCGTGCTCACGCAGATTCTGCGCAACAGCCTTTGCGGCTTCGACATCATCATTGTATGTAGGGTTGTCAGAGTATGACGGGCAGGTGCGATAGCCGAGAACGCCGTTGTAGCCTGTGAGGGCGAGTATGCCCTTTGCTCCGCGATAGCTGAAATCCGGATGTTCCTCGACGAACTTGTCAAGAAGTGGGACAACGTCGAAATCACCTGTTATGATGCTGCCGTCATCCTGTTTCATTTCACAGGTGGGTTTGCCGTCCTCACCGATGACGATTCTTGATGCAAAGCCGTCGCCGTCCATATATTCATAATAGCAGACATCATCGACAGACAGAACAAACGGCTTTTTTTCCGGAGGGAGCATTATCTGTTTTTCTGTCACCGTGCCGTCGGGATTCACCTCTGCTATATCGTGGAGAGAGATTAGGACATAGCCGCGCTCATACATCTGACGCATCATTTCATTGAATTCCGCAATCGTAGTCATAACCTGATTATAGCCTGCTTCGGTGTATTCACCGTCAAAGGCTTTTGATGTATCAGCGATGAGTGAATGAAAGAAAATATGCGGAATTGCATAGTTGTCTGCCGCAACAAGCCCTTGCTTTTCCGATTCTATATCAGAACGGAGTTCGTTTGCCGCTTCCGATGAAAAAGGCTCAATGCGCGCAAGCGCGCTGTCATAGTCATATTGCATAGCTTCAAGCGAGGCGAGCTTCAGCTCGATGGGCTCACGCGCTGAGAGAACGGCATCGCGCACTGCAGCAAGGCGGCTGTCGTTGTCCGAAGCGGATATGATGAGAACGATTGCAATAATCAGAGCGGCGACAAGCAGAAGTGAAACACCTGCGGCAGCAATCCACCTGATGGTTTTTGCATCCGGCAGAGTGAGTTTTTTCTGTTCGCGCTTTTGCGTTTTTTTCTTTTCCTCTTTCTTTTTCGGACTTCGGCTTATTGATATAAGCTTCATAGCTGCATCCCCCTTGTGTTGTTCTTACACGATTCGACATAATTCTCCTTCTTTAAGTATAACACGGGATGACAATAAGTCAAATTACAATACGGAAACAAAAACAGCATCTGAGAGTAGAATAAGATATAAAATTGTGATACAATATATTATGGAGGTGCTTGTAGATGGCAAATGTGTTTGATTATCTTATGTGGCGCGGAGATATTCCGCTTCGGGTAAAGCCTCTCAATGAGGTTGACGGAATGGTTCTGTCGCGCCTTTCGTATGCTCCGTTTGAGCTTATAGGTGTCGAATCGGCGGTAACGGTCGGGCAGGCGTGCAAAGCCCTTCTCGAAATACCGCAGATAGAGAAAAAACTGCTTGTGAAGGCGGATAAGCGTTTGCTTGAAATGCTCTGCGAGAGTGAGCGTTTCCGCGAGCTTGTCCTTTTTGAATATGTAAACAGAATTGATGAGGAGAGCGAAACTCAGTTTTCGGCTGTGACGGTTCAGGTCGGGCGCGGAAAATATTATATCGCTTTCCGCGGCACGGATGAGACGCTCATCGGCTGGAAAGAGGATTTTAATATGAGCTTCACAACACCCGTTCCTGCGCAGAAGCTCGCTGTTGAATATTTTGAGCGCCTCGCCTCGCGTGTTATGGGAACGTTCACACTCGGCGGACATTCAAAGGGCGGAAATCTTGCGGTATATGCCGCGGCGTTCTGCAGCCCGAGGCTCCAGACGCGTATAAGCCGCATAGAGAATTTTGATGGCCCTGGTTTTGATGCGAAGGTGCTTGAGACCGGCGGATATAAAAAGATACAGCAGAGAGCCAACACGTTCATTCCGCAATCATCTGTTGTCGGGCTTCTTCTCGAGCACGAGGAGGAATATACGATAGTAAAGAGCACAAGTCAGGGGCTTTTTCAACACGATACATATTCGTGGGAAATAGAGCGCGACAAATATTCTTATCTTGAAACCGTCACCGGCACAAGCAGATTTCTTGACTATGCAATGAAAGAATGGCTTGCATCAATGTCGGCGGAAAAACGTGAAAAGCTTGTTGATGTCTTGTTTGATGCTCTTGCGGATACAAACGCAAAAACCGTCAAGGATCTTGGAGAAAACTGGGTCGGGAATACGCTCTCGATATTGAGATCTCTTCATACTGTCGATGACGAAACGCGGAAATTGCTGACAGAGGCTGTGCGCCTTTTTGCAAAGGGTGCAGGCAAGGTGCTCGGAGAACTCAGACACAGAAAGTAACATAAAGTTAACACAGTGTCAATTGCAATCTGCTTTTTTGCGTGGTATCATTAAGGATGAAAGGATGATGCAAAATGAAGAAATTGAATTTTAACGAGAAAAAGGGCTTTATTTGCGATATGGACGGCGTCATCTATCATGGCAACAGAATTTTACCCGGTGTGGTTGAATTTATAAAGTGGCTTCATGATGAGAAAAAGGAATATCTGTTTCTGACAAATAACAGCGGATATACGAGACGCGAGCTGCAATATAGGCTCTCGAGAATGGGGCTTGACGTCGGCGAAGAGCATTTCTATACAAGTGCGCTTGCAACGGCGGCATTTCTCAAGGAGCAGGCACCCGGATGCTCTGTGTATGCGATTGGTGAGGCAGGTCTTCTGAACGCACTGTATGACGCAGGAATCACGATGAATGATATAAACCCTGATTATGTGGTTGTCGGTGAGGGGAAAACCTATTCGCTCGACAGCCTGACAAAAGCGACAAATCTTGTGCTGCGCGGTGCAAAGCTCATCGGGGCAAACTCTGATGTTTCAGGGCCGATAGAAAACGGAATCGCGCCTGCGTGCGGTGCGCTTGTCGCGCCGATTGAGATAGCAACAGGCACACACGCTTATTTCTGCGGAAAACCGAATCCGCTTATGATGCGCACAGGGCTTCGCATTCTAGGATGTCATTCCGCGGAAGCGGTTATGATAGGCGACAGAATGGATACAGATATTATTTCGGGTCTTGAAAGCGGAATGTCAACGGTGCTTGTGCTCTCGGGAGTATCGACTGAGGAAACGCTTAAAACCTATGCGTACCGCCCGTCTGTTGTTCTTTCCGGAGTTGGAGATATTGTGAGGATGGCAACAGAAAGCAAATAATAATAAGAGCCCGGCTTATTCAGGATAAGCCGGGCTCTTTGTTATTCAACGGTAACTGATTTTGCAAGGTTTCGTGGCTTGTCGATACTGCAGCCGCGACATAGTGCGATATAATATGCGAACAGCTGCATTGCAACCACTGTGAGCGAGGGTGAGAATTTCTCAAAACAGGATGGGACAACGAATATATCGTCAGAAACCTCTGAGAGCATCTGCCGCGTGTCCTCTGAGGCTATTGTCAGAACGTGAGCACCGCGCGCCTTGACCTCGCGGATGTTGCTGACCATTTTCTCGGCAAGGCTTTGCTGCGTGGCAATCGCGATGACAAGTGTGTCATTGCGGATAAGCGCAATTGTGCCGTGCTTGAGCTCACCTGCGGCGTATGCCTCGCTTCGTATATAGGATATTTCTTTGAGCTTGAGAGAACCTTCGAGGGCGGCAGCATAGTCAACGCCGCGCCCGAGAAAGAAAATGTCCTTGTGATTATGAAAGCGCGAGGCGAGATATGAAAGTGTGTTTATCTGGGCAATGACAGCCTCAATCTTCTCCGGGAGATGCAAACACTCTGCGGTGAGCTTCTTTTCTGTGTGGGCATCAAGCAGACCGCGCACTGCGGCGAGGCGGACCGCAAGCATATAGAGCATAACGAGCTGGGTTGAATATGCCTTTGTTGTTGCGACAGCAATCTCAGGACCTGCCCAGGTGTAGAGCACATAATCTGCCTCACGTGCGATTGTGCTGCCGACGACGTTTATTATCGCAAGCGTTTTTATGTCGCGGCGCTTTGCCTCGCGCATTGCGGCAAGCGTGTCGGCGGTTTCGCCCGATTGGCTTATGACAATGCAGAGATCACGCCCGGAAATTATCGGGTCGCGATAGCGGAATTCGGATGCGAGGTCACACTCTACAGGGATTCTCGCGAGATTTTCGATGACGTATTTTCCCACCATACCGGTATGATATGCAGATCCGCAGGCTATGATATGAATTCGCGATATATCCTGAAGAAAATCATCGTTGATGTTTGTGTCGAGGAATATTCTCCCATTTTCAAGGCGAGGAGAAACAGTGTCGCGTACAGCTTTTGGCTGTTCGTGTATTTCCTTGAGCATAAAGTGTTCGTAGCCGCCCTTTTCTGCTGCCTCAATGCTCCAGCTGACAGTCATGCGTTCTTTGCTGATTTCCTCAAGATCTGAGTTATATACTGTCACGGAATCCTTTGTCAGGCAAACGATCTCGCCGTCATCGACCGTATAGTAGTCGCGCGTGTGTTCAAGAAATGCAGGAATGTCGGAGGCTATGAAGTTTTCTCCGTCGCCCAGACCGACAATCAGCGGGCTGTCGAGCCTTGCTGCGATGATTTCACCGGGGCGATCGGCGCAAAGAACACCGAGTGCATAGGAGCCGCGCACAGTTGCCATAACCTTTGCGAGAGCAACGAGGATATCTCCCTTATAATAAAAATCGAGAAGATGTGCGATGACCTCCGTGTCCGTTTCAGAGCGGAAGGAATATCCGCGCTTTATGAGACGTGCTTTTATGTCTGCGTAGTTTTCGATAATGCCGTTGTGGACGACTGCAATTCTGCCGTCGTGCGAGAGATGAGGATGAGAGTTTTCATCTGTCGGCTCACCGTGGGTTGCCCAGCGTGTGTGACCGATTCCGCAGGCAGATGAAAAATCAGGCTGACCGCGGAGAATGCGTTCAAGCTCGGAAATTCTGCCACGCGTTTTTGTAACACGGATGCCGCCGTTGTCAAAAGCGGCAATACCGGCAGAGTCATAGCCTCTGTATTCGAGGCGTTTTAAGCCATTGACAAGTACGGGGAGCGCATCAGCACTTCCCGTGAAACCAACTATACCACACATTTTATAATTTTCCTTTCAAAATAAACATAAGGGGACAAAAATTCCCCGACAGCACATTTAATAAGAATGGAGTGCCGCCGCCGCTGCAGGCATATCATTTGTCACCTCGGTTACCCACGGTTTTTGAGATATGCCCCGGTTCAGTCCGCAGCGTTGTGGACAGGGGAGCATCCGCCGAATCTTTCGATATGGCATATTTTATGCAAAAAATCTATATAATATGCCGAACTCCCACCTCGTCAACCTGAAAACTCATAGCTTCAGGTCCCGGCGCTTTATTCACTTGTCCTGATTGGCGATAGGCATCACTCCTTGTTTATATTAATCTGTGACAAAGTATATCGCAAAAGGCGGTAAATTGCAAGAAAATGTTGTCAGGAGAATTGAAAAAAGTACAGAGTTTTGCAGTCAACTCAATTGATAAGAACCTGTTTTAAGTTTTTGTGAATTTTGTTTTTTTAGGCTTCCGTGCGTCAAATAATGCTTGTAAGCCGGGGATGTTTGTGGTACAATATAATATGTATGAATATATGTAAATTTTGTATGGAGATGTGCGGTATGAAAAAGGTATATGCAATGCTTCTCATATGTGCTTTTTTGCTCGGCGGCTGCAGCAGCAATTCGTCGGACATACTTGCGATGCCTGAAATGCCGCAGATGCAGCGCGAGCTTATTGAGACGGTAGACAGCGTGCGCGGAGGAGGCTATGAATATTCTGAGCCGCGTTCCGGGCTGAATCGCCAGCCGCTCCAGCTGATGGATCTCGACGGAGACGGAGAGGAAGAGGGAATTGCGTTTTTGCGCGATGTCACGGAAACTTATAAAACCTTTATCTATATTTTTGAAAAAACGACGCGCGGATTCGTGCTGTTCGATATAATTGAAGGCTCTGAGAATGAGCTCTACACGGTTTCCTATTCGGACATTCTGGGAAAAAGCGGATATGAGCTTATTGTCGAATGGGGCGACAACGGAAGCGGAAGCCATCCGATAACAATCTACAACATCAATCGCGACGGGCTCGAAAAAATATTGGAGATTTCGGCAAAAGAATATTCCGTAAGCGATCTTGACAATGACGGCACGAATGAGTTTATTGCTGTCGCAAAGCGCGGCGTAGGGCTTTTGGCAGATATCTATGTATCAGATTCGGGGAAAGGGCTTATAGAGGCTGCAAGTGTTCCGTTATCAACTGCAGACGGTGAGCTTTTGCGGATAAAAGCAGCGGAGATAATGCCTTCGAAAAACGGCGTTGTTATAGAGCGCAAAGCAGAGACTGGAGTTGTGACAGACGTTGTTGCACATAATGGAGAGCGCTTTGTGAATATGTTGCCCGAAGGGGAATTGTGCTCGGGAGAGGCAACTGCGGCAGACGTTGACGGCGATGGAATTATAGAGATGCCAAAGTCTGCGGCCAACGGCTTGACCTCATCTGTTGCGGCTAACCGCTTTTTCCGTTGGAATGTTCTTTCGGGTGAGAATTCGCTGCGCCAGAGCTCTTTTACCTATCATTCTTATCCTGAGGGATGGTATCTCCTGATGCCGCTTGCCTGGAGTGGAAGTGTGGTTGCTGAGCGTTCGGCAACGCGCTCCGGTGAGGTCGCCATAAGATTTCTGACGAGAGAATATATGCATGGCGATACCGAAGAATTTGTTGAAGCACCGCTGTTTTCGATATATGTGCTGACGGGAAATCAGCGTGAGCAGCACGCGGCGGAAGAGGGCAGATTTGTTGTATCGACCCGTGAAGGAACGATATTTGCAGCAGAGGTAATAAGTGAGAGCTATCTCGCAACGGAGATAAACGAAGAGCTTATTAAAGAAATGTTTAAAGATATAGAGAATGATTGGTTCTCAGAGATATTATTTGCATAAGGAGGTATCCCCATGAACGGTAAGAAGAAAATTCTTGTTGTTGAAGACGAAGCCAGCATCAGAAGCTTTATTGTCATAAATCTGAGCCGTGCGGGATATGAGGTATGTGAGGCTGATTCGGGAGAGGCGGCGCTTGAAGTGCTTGACGGTGAGCCGGGCATCGGAGTTGCTTTGCTCGATGTGATGCTACCCGGAATAGACGGCTTTGAGCTGTGCCGAAGAATAAGAGCGCGCGGCTCGAAAATCGGAATAATCATGCTGACGGCACGCACGCAGGAGGTTGACCGCGTTACGGGGCTGATGACGGGTGCAGATGACTATGTCACAAAGCCGTTTTCGCCGACAGAGCTGATAGCGAGAATAGATGCGCTCTATCGTAGGCTTGGCGGAGTTGTTGCTGAGGATACATCGAAAATGGTGAGCGGCCCGTTTGAGCTGAATACGAGAAACAGAACGCTCGATAAAAACGGTGTGCGCATAAGGCTGACTCAGGTCGAATATACGATAATGCGCTATTTTCTCGAAAACCCCGACAAGGCGATATCGAGAGAAGATATGCTTACTGCCGTTTGGGGTAACGATTATATAGGAGAGCTGAAGATTGTTGACGTAAACATCAGACGTCTGAGAATAAAGATAGAGGATAATGCTGCAGACCCGACATACATTCAGACTGTATGGGGCTATGGCTATAAATGGAATTCATAGGCACTTGAAGGGTATATTGAAGAAAGGAGGCAGTGTGAGATGCGTCACTCGATGGGAATGCGCCGCCGCTGGATGATAAACAACCTCATATATGTTGCGCTTATCATAGTTGTATGTATAGTTGTGTTTTCAGTAACTGCGATGAATTATTATTATGTGAACATCCGCACGAGCCTGACAAACAGCGCGGCGATGAGTGCTGAATATTTCAGCGACGGGCTGAGCCTCAGTATGGATTCATTCTATCAGAATGCAAAGAGAAATCTTGCAGGAACACCAAATCTCAAAAACATAGAACGACAGATACTGTTTTCAAACGGAAGAATAGTTATGTCCTCCTCGGGGCTTCCGGCAGGGCTTATCCCGGGCACGCCCGAGATTGGCGAAGCGGTTGCCACAAACAGCACATCCGTTTATGTCGGGCGCGACAACTATACGGGTGAGAGAATAATGAGCGTATCAAGCCCGCTTGTGGCAGGAAACGGCAAGGTTGTCGGCGTGATAAGATATGTCACGAGCCTTCGCGGAATAGACAGGCGCATATTGATACAGACATCCATTGCGGCGATAATCGGCATTATTCTCATCATCATTGTGCTTATGTCAAATAAATATTTCATACATTCAATAACTTCTCCGCTGCGCGAGGTTACCGATATAACAAAAAAGATAACTGAAGGAAGCTATGGAGTAACGATAGACAACAAATATGACGATGAAATAGGAGAGCTTGTCGATTCGATAAATGAAATGTCGGCGGAGATTGCGCGCGCAGACAAGATAAAGAACGAATTTATTTCCTCTGTTTCCCATGAACTGCGAACGCCGCTCACGGCAATCATAGGCTGGGGCGAAACTCTCACGGCCGTCGGTGTCGAAAACAAGGAGGAGGCTCAGCGCGGAATAGAGATAATCTTAAAGGAGACGCGCAGGCTTTCGAAAATGGTCGAAGAGCTTCTTGATTTTGCGCGTATGGAGAGTGGGCGCTTCACGCTTTATATCGACACTGTCAACCTGAAGGCAGAGCTTGAGGAAACGCTGTTTATGTATGCGGAAACGCTTCGCAAGGCAAACATTACAATGAGCTATGATCAGGACGATGAGGATGATATCTATATCAGCGGCGACAGAGAACGTCTCAAACAGGTGTTCTTCAATATGCTCGACAATGCGGTAAAACACGGTGGCGACGGAAAGAGAATAGAGATAAGTGTTTTCCGTGAAGGGAAGAATGCAAAAATCAGAATCCGCGATTTCGGTGAAGGAATTTCGGAAGAAGAGCTTCCGTATGTCAAGATGAAGTTTTATAAAGGTACATCAAAAGCTCAGGGCAACGGTATAGGTCTTGCTGTGAGTGATGAAATAGTAAATCTCCATGGAGGTACGCTCGATATTGAGAGCAAGCTTTCAGAGGGAACGACAATAACAATAACCCTGCCTGCAAAAGACGCTGAGGAAGAAATGTAGAGAAAGGTAAAATGCAAATGAGTAAATGCAAAAAAACATCAATAGGCGGTCAGGCGCTGATTGAAGGAATAATGATGCTTGGGCCTGAGAAGAGCGCGATTGCCGTCCGCCGCGGTGACGGTGAAATTGAGCTGAAGGTTGAAAACTGCAAGAAGCTGACAGAAAAGTATAAGTTTTTGTCAATCCCGTTCATACGCGGAATTGCCGGGATTTTTGAATCGATGAAACGCGGATTTGCGGCGCTCAACTATGCATCTTCAATCGCAATCAATGAAATCGACGAGGAGCCGACGAGGTTTGAAAAATGGCTCGAGAAAAAGTTCGGAAGCCGCGCTGTAGAAAACATTGTGATGGGCATAGCCACGGTTTTCGGCATCGCAATACCGATAGTCCTGTTTATCTTTCTGCCGACTTTGCTTGCAGGCACGCTTGATAAATATATAGGCTCCGGAATCTGGAGAAATCTGCTTGAAGGGCTTTTGCGTGTCATCATTTTTCTGATATTTATGTTTTCGGTATCGCGTATGAAGGATATGAAACGTGTATTCTCATATCACGGTGCAGAGCATAAATCCATCTTTTGCTATGAGGCAGGAGAGGAGCTGACTGTTGAAAACGTAAAGAAATTCTCAAAAGAGCATCCGCGCTGCGGAACAAGCTTTATGTTCTCTGTTATGGTCATAAGCGTGCTTGTCTTTTCGGTTGTGAGCTGGTCAAATCCATTTATACGTATGGCGCTGAGGCTGTTGCTTCTGCCTGTTGTTGTCGGTATAAGCTATGAGGTCAACCGCTTCATCGGCCGACACGACAATTGGTTTACAAGAATTATCCGCGCGCCGGGAATATGGTTTCAGACGTTTACAACCTTTGAGCCTGACGATTCGATGATAGAGGTTGCGATAACGGCACTTCGTGAGGTTATCCCCGAAGAAGAAGGAAAAGATAATTGGTGATTTTGGAGGCAGTGCTAAAAATTGTTTACCACATATAACGATGTTTATCTCGATATAAGAAGAAAATTTGTGGCAGAAAAAATATCTATGGCAGAGCTTGAGGCTGTCGAGATAATAAGACACGTCACAGGCAAAAGCCGAGAAGAGTTTGTGCGCGACAAATATATCCATGCATCAAACACAGTTGTGGCTGAGGCAAACAGGCTTTGTGAGCGCAGATTGCGCGGAGAGCCGCTTGCATATATCCTCGGCGAATGGGATTTCTACGGAATAACGCTCAAGGTAACTCCTGATGTGCTGATCCCGAGATCTGACACAGAGGCGCTTGTGGATTGTGCACTTCGTCGCTCGAGCGGAGAGTTCCGCTTTCTCGATCTCGGCTGTGGAAGCGGATGTGTCGGTATAGCGCTCGGTGTTATGCGCAATTCCTCTCGCGGTGTGCTCGTCGATGTTTCGGATGGCGCGCTCGCTGTTGCCAAGGAGAATGTATATAATATGAAGCTGGCGTCAAGGCTTTTGTGTGTGAAGGCAGATATGCTTGCGCCTCCGCCTGCAAACCTCGGAAAATTTGATGTCATTGCTTCAAATCCCCCATATATAACAACTCAGGAAATGGCAGAGCTTGATCGCTCGGTTTCGGAGTTTGAGCCAAAAGGCGCGTTGTGGGGCGGCGAAGACGGGCTCGATTTCTATCGTGCAATATGTGAAAACTGGTGGGATTCGCTCAATGATGGCGGTGTACTCGCTTTTGAATGTGGAATTGCACAGAGCTCAGCGCTGGAAAAGATAGTTAAAGAACGTGGAGGAAAACACGTTCAGACCACACGTGACACGTCAGGTATAAACAGGGTAGTATCCTGCATCAAATAAAGTAAAAATAATATAACAGGAGTGTATAAAGATATGGAAAAGGAAAAAGCTTTAGAAACCGCAATATCACAGATTGAAAAACAGTTTGGTAAAGGCTCTGTAATGCGCCTTGGAGAAAAGCGCGAAATGAATGTCAGCTGCATATCGACAGGCTCACTCACGCTTGACCTTGCGCTCGGTGTCGGTGGTCTTCCGCGCGGAAGAATCATCGAGATGTACGGTCCTGAGTCCTCCGGTAAGACAACGGTTGCGCTTCACGCTATTGCAGAGGCTCAGAAGGAAGGTGGCACAGCTGCATTTATCGACGTTGAACACGCTCTCGACCCGGTATATGCCGCAGCACTCGGCGTTGATATCGACAGTCTCCTGGTATCCCAGCCCGACACAGGTGAGCAGGCGCTTGAAATTGCAGAGGCGCTCGTTCGTTCAAATGCGATTGATGTTATTGTAATTGACTCTGTTGCAGCTCTCGTTCCGCGTGCGGAAATCGAAGGCGAGATGGGAGATGCTTTTGTCGGTCTTCACGCACGCCTTATGTCACAGGCGCTGCGTAAGCTTGCAGGTGCGATTTCAAAGGGTAACTGCGTTGCGATATTCATAAATCAGCTCCGTGAAAAGGTCGGAGTTATGTATGGTAACCCGGAGGTTACAACAGGCGGACGTGCGCTCAAGTTCTATTCAAGCGTGCGTATTGAAATCCGTCGCGGTGAGGCTCTCAAGAACGGAACAGAGGTATATGGCAACCGCACACGTGCAAAGGTTGTCAAGAATAAGGTTGCGCCGCCGTTCCGTGAGGGAGAATTCGATATTGTCTACGGACAGGGTATATCAAAGATAGGCGAGCTCGTTGATCTTGCTGTCAAGCTCGATATCATCCAGAAGAGCGGATCGTGGTTCAATATGGGCGAGACACGTCTCGGCCAGGGACGCGACAGCGCAAAGCAGTATCTTCTCGACAATCCGGAGATTGCTGCTGATGTTGAGGCTCAGATCAGGGCAAATTATGATAAGCTTACACCTGCAATGCCGGCACGTCCTGCTGTTGCGGCTGTTGCTGCAGGCAAGGGTGTCAAGGTCGATGCAGACGATTTTAACGGCTGATGAAAATTGAAAGCATAAAGCCCGGGCGCCGCGATAAGGAAAAGCTTGTAATCCGCACAGAATGCGGCTCCTATATATCTGCAAGGCTTGATGATGCATATAAGCTCAAGGTCGGCGATGAGATAAGCTGCGAGGAAGCAGCGGAGCTTGAGCGCAAATATAATGCACAGACGGTAAAGAAGGCGGCTGCAAGAAGTCTCTCACATCATAGTATGTCAAAGCATGACCTTGCAAAAAAGCTTCGAGATCGCGGCTTTTCGGAGGAGGAATCTGCCGAGACTGCCGAATGGTTTGAAGAGCGCGGCCTTGTGGATGATGAGGCTTATGCAAAGGCTGCGGCAGAATATTATAAGCGGCGCGGCTACGGTGAACTGCGCATCCGCGAGGAGCTGCGGCGCCGCGGACTTGAACGCGCGCTGATAGACGAGACGCTCGAGAGGCTCGAGCCGCCGCAGGATGAGCTTTCCGAGCTTATAAGAAAAAAGCTTCGCGGCGGTGAGTTCGATGCTGATAAAAAGCGTAAGCTCATTGCGTTTCTTGTCCGCCGTGGCTTTAAGTTTGATGAAATACGCGCTGCGATGAACGAGTTGCAGCTTGATACGGAGGATTTGTCTGATGTCTAAGATTGGCGTTGTCTCGCTCGGGTGTTCCAAAAACCAGATAGATTGCGAGCATATGCTTTGCCTGCTTGATGAGGCGGGCTATGAGCTCACTGTAGAGCTTAATAATGTTGATGCTGTGCTCATAAATACGTGTGGCTTTATAGGTGATGCACGTGATGAAGCCTATGAGTACATAAAGGAAGCGGTTGCGCTGAAGGAAGAGGGAAGCGTCGGTAAGATAGTTGTAACCGGCTGTCTCGCTGAGCTTCTGAAGGATTCCTTGAAGGATGAGTTCCCGCAGATTGATGCTTTGGTTGGCTGCGGAAGCTATATGGACATTGCGGATGTTTTCAAAGCGGTGTTTGCAGGCGAATATACAAAGGTGTTCGCAAGACCTGACGAGGCGCCTCTTGAATGCGGAAGAATCATAACAACTGCGCCATATACAGCGTTTATAAAGATTGCGGAAGGATGCTCGAATTGCTGTGCGTACTGTGTTATTCCGCGCCTGAGAGGAAAGCTTCGTAGCCGCGATATGGACGAGGTCGTAAACGAGGCCGAGGCACTTGCGGAGACAGGTGTGCGTGAGCTTATCGTTGTTGCTCAGGATACGGGCAGCTATGGTGTTGACAGAAGTGGAAAAAGCGAATTGCCTGAGCTTCTGCGTCGCCTGTGTGCAATAGAGAAGCTCGAATGGGTCCGTGTACATTATCTCTATCCGGATAAGATTTCGGATGAGCTTTGCGACGTGATTGCCAATGAGGACAAGATTGTCAAATATCTCGATATTCCGATACAGCATATCAATGACAGAGTGCTCAAGGCGATGAACCGCCGCGACACAGGAGCGGAGATCAAGGCGCTTCTCACAAAGCTTCGCGAAAAAATCCCGGGAGTTGTTATCCGCACGAGCCTTATCGTCGGTTTTCCCGGTGAGACGGACGAAGAGTTTGAAGAGCTTTGCGATTTCCTCAAGGAATATAAGATTGAAAGAGCGGGTGTGTTTGCCTATTCTCGCGAAGAGGGCACGAAGGCTGCCGCGATGGATGGGCAGATTGACGAGGACGTCAAGCAACACCGCGCAGAGCTTGTCGGAGCACTGCAGGCGCGTGTTATGGATGAATATAACGAAAAAATGCTCGGCAAAACGCTCAGGGTGCTTGTAGAAGGCTTTGACAGATATAGCGAGTGCTATTTCGGAAGAAGCTTTGCAGATTCTCCCGATATTGACGGTAAGGTGTTTTTCCGCGGTAAAAAGGGCATACGCCCCGGTGAGTTTTGTGACGTTGTCATAGACGGAGAGCTTGACGGTGATCTTTTGGGCGAAGCTGAGTAGGAGGTATTTATTATGACTACTGCAAACATTATTTCATTGGTAAGAATTTGCCTTATTCCTGTTTTTATTGCGTTTGCACTTATATCGGGTATTCCTTATAACGATTACATTGCAGTCGGAATATTCATCGTTGCAAGCGTGACAGACTGGATAGACGGCTATATTGCGAGAAAATACAACCAGATAACGACCTTTGGAAAGTTTCTCGATCCGCTTGCAGATAAGCTGCTCGTAATCGCGGCGGCGCTTGTTCTCATAGAGCGCGGCGATATGGGAAGCGTTCCTGCGTTTATAATTGTCGCACGTGAGCTTATAGTAACCTCGCTACGCATTGTTGCGATGGGCGAAGGTATAGTTATAGCGGCTCAGAAATCCGGCAAGGCAAAAACCTTTATTCAGATGGTCGGCACGATATTCCTGTTCACGCCGCTCCGCGAAATTGCGTTTGGTGCGATAACTGCAGGGGATATCACAGTCTGGCTTATGGCGGCAATAACGCTTATTTCAGGTATAGAATATTTCAAGAGCTTTGGCGGAGTTTTGAATCCGACAGAGAACAATAAAACAGAGAAGAAATAAATATCCGCCAAAATGCGGACATACTATATTTGCTATCCCATCAGGGCAAAGAAGAAAGGAACGGTGACAGCAATGAAATTGTTTAACTCACTCACAAGAACAAAAGAAGAATTCAAGCCGATGGACCCGAACGACGTCAAGATGTATTCGTGTGGGCCGACGGTATATAACTATTTCCATATAGGCAACGCACGCCCGTTTATCGTGTTTGATGTGCTTCGCAGATATATGGAATATCGCGGATATAAGGTGAAGTTTGTTCAGAATTTCACTGATATCGATGATAAGGTAATAAACAAGGCAAACGAAGAGGGCGTGACCTATAAGGATATTGCTGAGAAATATATTGAAGAATATTTCGTCGATGCAAAGGGGCTCGGAATCCATCCTGCAACAATCCATCCGAAGGCAACCGAGAACATTGATGCGATTATCGAAATTGTAAGCACTCTCATTGAAAAGGGTTATGCCTATGAATCTGAGGGCGACGTCTATTTCCGCGCACTTAAATTCAAGGGGTACGGTAAGCTTTCGAAGCAGCCGCTCGAGGATCTTGTTGCAGGTGCACGCATAAGTGTTGGCGAAAAGAAGGAGGATGCGACGGATTTTGCGCTCTGGAAAGCGGCAAAGCCGGGTGAGCCTTCCTGGGATTCGCCCTGGGGCAAAGGCCGTCCGGGGTGGCATATCGAATGCTCTGCGATGGCAAACCGCTATCTCGGAAAGACAATTGATATCCATAGCGGCGGCGTGGATCTCACATTCCCCCACCACGAAAACGAAATCGCACAGTCCGAGGCTGCAAACGGATGCCAGTTTGCAAATTATTGGCTCCACAATGCATTCCTCAATATTGATAACAAAAAAATGTCAAAATCGCTCGGCAATTTCTTCACAGTGCGTGATGCTGCAGGCGTATATGGCTATGAAGCAATCCGCTTCTTTATGCTCTCGGCTCACTACAGAAGCCCGATAAACTATTCTCAGGAATCGCTTATGCAGGCAAAGGCTGCGCTCGAGAGACTCCGCAATGCGGAAAACAATATGGAATTCCTCGCAAAGAACGGAAGTGAGGATGCGCTTACCCCTGCACAGAGCGAGCTTCTTGCAGGCTTTGACAAATACAGGGAGAAGTTTATAAATGCGATGGACGATGACATCAACACAGCAGATGCCATAGCGGCAATATTCGAGCTTGTGCGCGATGTTAATACGGCTCTTTCCGACAACGGCAGCCGTGCATTTGCGGCAGATTGCCTTGCACGCGTCCGCGAGCTTTGTGATGTTCTCGGCCTCATCGAGAAGCAGGAAGAAGCATCTCTTGATTCGGAAATCGAGGAAATGATAGAAAAACGTCAGGCGGCAAGAAAGGAAAGAAACTTTGCCGAGGCTGACAGAATACGTGACGAGCTCGCTGCAAAGGGAATCATCCTTGAGGATACGCCTCAGGGTGTAAAGTGGCACAGAGCATAGGGAAGTAAGCTGCGGCGGGGAGAAGTCTCTCTCCGCCGAAATTTGATAAACAGGGCGGAATTTTATTATGAAGATAATGGTTATAGACGGCAACAGCATAGTCAATCGCGCCTACTATGGGGTTCGTCCGCTTACAAACGCGGAGGGGCTCAACACAAATGCGATATATGGCTTTTTGTCGATATATATGAAGATAGTTGAAGATGTGAAGCCTGACGGTGTCTGCGTTGCGTTTGATGTCCGCAAGCCAACATTCCGCCATGAGAAATATGATGGCTATAAGGCAAACAGAAAAGGAATGCCCGATGAGCTTGCTGAGCAGATGCAGCCTTTGAAAGACGTTCTTGATGCTATGAATATAATGCGGATAGAATGTGAGGGCTTTGAGGCGGATGATATTATCGGAACGATAAGCCACAGCTGCGCCGAAAACGGTGACGAATGTGTCATTGTCACGGGCGACCGCGACAGCTTCCAGCTCATTGAAAACGACGGAACAAACGTCCTGCTCGTTTCGTCGAGAATGGGAAGAACGGAGACAACGCTGTATAACGGCGCGGAGCTTCTTATGAAATATGGGTTGCCGCCTGAGCTTATGCGCGATCTCAAGGCACTTCAGGGCGACAGCTCTGACAATATACCCGGAGTTGCCGGTGTTGGTGAAAAAACAGCGCTTGAGCTTGTTTCGCGTTTTGGAGACATAGACAGCATATATGAAAATATTGATACTATTGATATAAAAGAATCTGTGCGCAAAAAGCTTATAGCAGGAAAAGAGATGGCATATCTCTCAAAGTGGCTCGGCACGATTGCGCAGGATGCCCCGATAGAGTTCAGTGCAGATAAGGCTGTTCTGCGCGAGATTGACAACGATAGCCTCTATGCTCTCTTTACGCGCCTTGAATTCAAAAGCTTTGTCTCAAGGTTCAACCTGAAACCGCCGGAGTCTGCCGGGATTGTGGAGATTGCATCGCTTAAAAGCCTTGAACGAATAACGCTCAGAACGGATGCTGACATATCTTTGGCAAAGGAATATGTTCTCGGTAAAAAATGTGTTGTTGTGTGCGCGGACTCGCTTATGGGAATGTCTGTCGCCTGCGATGAAAAGGTATTTGCAATCTCGCGGGCTGAAACCGATGAGAAAAGCTTTATCGATTTTGCTGGATTCATATTTTCGGAAAAGACGGAAAAAACAATCCACGACAGAAAGAGCATACGCTATGAGCTCGCAAAAGAGGGAATTGTTTGCGAAAATGTCAGCTTTGACACTGCTCTTGCTGCATATGTGCTTGATGCAACGAGAAAGAGATATGACATAACATCTGTTTCCCATACATTCGGGTGTGATCTCGATGTTCCGTGTGAGCGCATAGCAGACGAAGCGAATTTCTCTCCGCTGACAGGCAGTGAAGAAGGAATTTCTGCGTTGCAGACAGTTGCGGAAACGCTCGCCTTCATTGAAAGCGAGATGAGAAAAAAGCTTTCCGAAACCAATATGGAAAAGCTCTATTTTGATATCGAGCATCCGTTTACCGATGTGCTGTGTGATATGGAGGAAACGGGCATAAAGGTTGACGGGAAAGAGCTCTCGCGATTTGGCGATTCGCTGGCAGAGCAGATTGCTCTTATGGAAAAGGCAATATATGAATGTGCCGGAGAGGTGTTTAACATCCTTTCTCCGAAACAGCTTGGTGAGGTGCTGTTTGAAAAGCTCGGTATACCGCCTGTAAAGAAGACTAAAACAGGGTATTCGACGGATGCAGATGTGCTTGCGAAGCTTCGCAACGAGCACGAAATCATTCCGCTTATACTCGAATACAGAAAATATTCCAAGCTCAAATCAACTTATGCCGACGGCCTGCTGAGATTTATTTCAGAGCGCGACGGAAAGATTCATACAACCTTTCAGCAGATGGTTACAGCGACAGGGCGTATAAGCTCGACGGATCCGAATCTGCAGAACATACCTATCCGCACAGAGCTTGGCGGAGAGGTGAGGCGTATGTTTGTTCCGTCTGATGACAGTCGCTGCTTTATTGATGCCGATTATTCACAGATAGAGCTTCGCGTGCTTGCACATATAACCGCAGATGAAGCGATGTGCCGTGCGTTCCGTGAGGGTGAGGATATCCACACACAGACGGCTTCGCAGGTATTCGGAGTTGCGGCGGATGAGGTGACGGCGGATATGAGACGTGTGTCAAAGGCTGTAAACTTCGGCATTGTCTACGGAATATCGGAATTTTCTCTTGCTGAGGACATAGGAGTCACGCGGTTTGAGGCCAAGAAATATATAGAGGCATATCTTGAGCATTACTCAGGCGTACGCGATTATATGAAGTCCATCGTTGAAACAGCGCGCCGCGACGGCTATGTAACAACAATGTTCGGGCGCCGCCGTTATATTCCTGAGATAACCTCGAAAAATTTCAATCTCCGTTCGTTTGGTGAGCGCGTTGCGCTCAATGCTCCGATTCAGGGCACTGCGGCGGATATAATAAAAATTGCGATGCTCAACACACACAAACGCCTCAAAGAAAGCGGGCTTGATGCAGCTCTCATTCTTCAGGTACACGATGAGCTCATCGTTGAAGCTTCAAGGTCTGCGGCGGATGCAGCGGCAAAAATCCTTACCGAGGAGATGGAAAGTGCGTGCAGGCTTTCGGTTCCGCTCATCGCTGAGGCAGGAATCGGGGATACGTGGTATGATGCAAAGAAATAATTTTGATATAAGAAAAGCTGAAGTTTCAGATGTTTCAGAGCTTGCAGAGCTTGAAAAACTGTGCTTTTCTGCGCCGTGGAGCGAGAATGCTCTGCGTGAAACCATGGAAGGCGATAATTCGTGTTTTCTTGTTGCGGAAGAAAATGGCAGAGTATGCGGATATATAGGCTCATATTATGCTCTTGATGAAGGATATATAACAAATGTTGCGGTTCATCCTGATTGCAGGCGCAGAGGAATAGGACAGGCTCTCGTCGGAGAGCTTGTTGAATGCGGAAAACAGCTTGGCCTTTTGTTTCTGACGCTTGAGGTGCGCGAGGGGAATTGCGCCGCGATTTCGCTATATGAAAAGCTTGGATTCAAAAATGTTGGCAAGCGGCCGAGGTTCTATACAAATCCTTCTGAGGCCGCCGTGCTTATGACTATTTATATATGAAAGGAAAGTCTTACGTGAAAATTATTGCGATAGAAAGCTCTTGTGACGAAACTGCCGTAAGTATTGTTGAGAATGGCAGACGTGTGCTTTCAAATGTTGTTCTTTCACAGGCAGATATGCATGCGCTTTATGGCGGCGTTGTGCCTGAAATAGCTTCGAGAAAGCATATAGAATGTATAACAGCGCTGACGGAAAAGGCATTTGCTGATGCCGGGCTTTCAAAGAATGATATAGATGCAGTTGCTGTGACATATGCCCCGGGGCTCATAGGAGCTTTGCTTGTCGGCGTCGGTTTTGCAAAGGCGCTTGCGTTTGCGCTTGGCAAACCTCTTATTCCGGTGCACCACATCCGCGGACACATTGCCGCAAACTACATAGCATTTCCGGAGCTTGAGCCGCCGTTTCTGTGCCTTGTGGCATCGGGCGGACATACACTCCTTGTGGATGTCAAAAGCTATACGGAATTTGAGATTCTCGGATCGACACGCGACGATGCGGCAGGAGAAGCTTTTGACAAATGTGCCCGTGTACTCGGAGCAGGATATCCGGGCGGCGCAAAGATAGACGCGCTCGCAAAAACAGGCGACAAAACGAAGTATAAGCTTCCTCGCGCTCATATAGACGGCGCAGAGCTTGATATGTCCTTTTCGGGCTTAAAAACGGCGGTTATAAATCTTGTTCACCGCGCAGAGCAGCTTGGCGAGGAGATAGATAAGGCATCTCTTGCGGCCTCCTTCTGTGATGCAGTGTGTGATGCTCTTGTGCCTCGCGCGATGGCAGCAGCAGTGAAAACCGGCAGAAAAAAGCTTGCGATAGCAGGTGGCGTGGCTGCCAATTCATTCCTCAGGACTGCACTGCAAAATGCCTCAAAAAGTTACGGAATTGAGCTGTTTTTCCCTCCGCTTTCTCTGTGTGGAGACAATGGCGCGATGATAGGTGCTCAGGCGTATTTTGAGTTTTTACAGGGAAATACAGCAGGTTGCGACTTAAACGCCAAGGCGACGCTTTCAATCGATTTTTAAAACACTGATTTTGTGGAATTATGTAAACTAAATAGCCTTTTTAAAAAATGGGAAAACCTCGATTGCACATTTAGGAAAAAATGGTAAAAAAACCTGAAAGTCTTGTGTGAGTGGGTTTTCAAGGTTGTGGAAAAACTTGTGGAAAATGTGGATAACTATTTGTAAAACAATTTATCGCAAAGATTTACGTAAACCAAAATGAGCGTTTTCTGCTGATTCTGACAGCGTTTTTAAAAGCCTGTTTATGGCATAATAAGAGATGTTTTGAGGACATTTCGAACATATTCAAGAGAATTGAGATGGCATAACAGCGAGGCGCTGATTGCCGAAAAAGTTTCTCTGTAACAGTGTGATTACTAACTGTAATAAAGTTATGAAAATTGTAAAAATCCGCTGACGATTTGTTTTGAAAAATGTCATAAATAATTTAAGGAAAAGTTGACAAAGTGGTTGAAACATATTAAAATTAATGTTAAAAGGAGAGATAGGCACAATGGAAAACACAATCAAACAGTTTGAAAAAATTATCGAGCTTCAGCTCAAGCGTGTTGAGGCTATGAAGAAGGAAAATGAATTTATTGATTATAAGGCGTTGCCGAAAATCATAATCGGCGTATGCGGCGGAGACGGAATCGGTCCTGCAATTACAGAACAGGCACACCGCGTGCTTGAATATCTTCTGAAGGACAAGGTGGATGCAGGTAAGATCGAGTTCCGCGTTATTGACGGTCTTACAATCGAAAACCGCGTTGCGGCAAACAAGGCTATTCCCGATGATGTTCTTGCTGAGCTTAAGGCTTGCCACGTCATCCTCAAGGGGCCGACAACGACACCTCGTGCAGGCGATCCGTGGCCGAATATCGAAAGCGCAAATGTCGCAATGAGAAAAGAGCTTGATCTCTTTGCAAATATGCGTCCTGTAAAAGTGCCGAGCGAAGGCATCGATTGGATGTTCTTCCGCGAAAACACAGAGGGCGGTTATGCTGTCGGCAGTATGGGTGTCAATGTCACAGAAGACCTTGCAATCGATTTCACGATTGCGACAACACAGGGCTGCGACAGAATTGCAGAGCTGGCATTCTCATATGCAGAGCGTATGGGCAGAACTCGCGTAACAGCTGTTACAAAGGCGAATGTTATCAAGACAACCGATGGTAAATTCCTTGATGCGTGCAAGCGAGTTGCGGCAAAATATCCCGATATTGCTTTTGATGACTGGTATATCGATATTATGACGGCAAAGCTTGTTGATACAAAGCGCCGCCGCGATTTCCAGGTTATGGTGCTCCCGAATCTCTATGGTGACATCCTCACTGATGAAGCTGCCGAGTTCCAGGGTGGAGTCGGTACGGCAGGAAGTGCGAATGTCGGCAAGCGTTATGCGATGTTTGAAGCTATCCATGGCTCGGCGCCGCGTATGGTTGCAGAAGGCCGCGATAAATATGCAGATCCGTGCAGTATGCTTCGCGCAGCAGTTATGCTTCTTGAGCATATCGGCGAGGTTGAGCTTTCCATAAAGCTTGCAGCCGCGCTTGATACCTGCATGTATGATGAAAAGAAGCTTAAAATAACAGGTCGTGCAGACGGTGCAACCTGTGCTGAATTTGCAGATTATGTAATGTCCAAACTTGACAGATAGGAAGTGAGTGTAAAAATGAGCGAAAGATATATTTCGCCTTCAGTCATTCGCAGATTACCCAAATATCACAGATGCCTTAAAGAACTTCTGCGCAATAATGTAAGCCGTGTTTCGTCCAGCGTTCTTGCAAACAAGCTTGGCTTCACAGCATCGCAGGTGCGTCAGGATTTCAGCTGCTTCGGCGGTTTTGGTCAACAGGGCTATGGCTATAATGTTGAGAATCTTCTTTCTGAAATTGCATCAATTATCGGTATTGACAAAAAGCACACAGCTGCGATAATCGGAGTGGGTCATCTTGGCCACGCGCTTGTAAACAACTTCAGCTTCAAGACCTGCGGCTTTGAGCTTGCGGTTGCGTTTGATGCAAACCCCGAAATTATAGGAACGACTATTGAGGGTGTTGAGATACACGATATAAAGGAGCTTTCCGCATATTTTGAAGAAAATCCTTTTGATGTTGCAGTTCTCACAATGCCGCGTGAATTTGCCACGGATATTGCACGCCAAGTTGCAGATCTCGGTGTTCGCGGCATATGGAACTTCACGAATGTAGATTTAAGCGCAACAGAGCTTGGTGTCGAAATAGAGAACGTTCATTTTGCAGACAGTCTGAAGATTTTGTGCTACGAAATATCCAAAAACGATTAAGGAGAATCCTATGAAGAGGAGAATCACGGCAGCGCTTCTGGCGGTTGTGCTTGTGATGTCGCTCACGTTTTTGTCCTCAGCTTCTGGCGGAACGACCTCTGACCCGGTTGTTTCGAAGAGCTATGTTGACACAACCTTTTTTGAAAGCGTGATCGCATCTGCGGTTGCAAAAGCTGAAGCTGCAATATCTTCCTTCAAAACTGAATATGCAAAAAAAATAAGCTCGGTGACGACGGGCGCAATATCCGGGGATGCTCTCGTTGAGAAGACGGCTGAGGCTGTATTGCTGGATTTGCAGAGTAAGGGCAGATATCTTTATTCAACTGCGTATATGCAGCCGAAAAGCTTTGCGTCCGGAGATGTTCTTTCCGGAAGAGCAGGGACAACTGTCATAATATCCGAGGGTAGCGTCAAATGTGCATCCGGAAGTGTTATAAACATAACGCAGGGCAAAGAGATTTCAAAAGGCTCTGCGCTTGGCAGATATACTGCCTTTATGTTTCCGGAGACAGGCGGAGAGATTGAGATAATCTCAAAGTCGGCAAAGGTGCTTGTTGATGGCGTATATTCCCAAAGCGGATATGAGCCGAAATATATGGATGAGGCATATGCTCTCAAAAAGCTTGGGCTTGTGAGAGGTGCGGCAGAGGGTATGGAGCTTTCCCGCGGAAACACAAGAGCTGAGAGCATAACGATGCTTATCCGTCTGCTTGGTGAGGAGGAGCCGGCGCTTGCGGCTGCTCATAAACATCCTTTTGTTGATGTCGATAAGTGGGCACAGCGCTATGTCGGATATGCCTACCGCATGGGATATACAAAGGGTGTCACAAATACGCGCTATGACGGAAGCTCCCTTACAACAGCGACGCAATATATGACGTTTGTGCTCAGAAGCCTCGGCTATAGCGAGGAGTCGGGAGATTTCCAATATCTGACTGCGATTTCCGATGCGGTAAGGCTCGGCGTTATACCACAGTCGGTAGCGACAGAGCTTAATGCGGTTGAATTCAAGCGCGATCACGTTATGCACATTTCCTACCTTGCAATGTCGGCAAAGGTCAAAGGAAGTGACAGAACTCTTCTTTCAAAGCTTGTTTCAAAGGGTGCTGTGTCCTCTGATGCGGCGAACGAATTTTTGAGCAGATAGATTCAAACAGGGTGTCGAAAGTTTTCGACACCCTGTTTTTTAGCAGACGGTGAACCCCGTGTAAATATTCTGTAACAACGCAAAAATGCGCTTGAAACGACAGGTTGAATATAGTAAAATATGAAGCATAATAGAATTCGGAGGTTTTATGTATTATGCGCAACTGGCTGCAAAGATTCAACGCCCGGGTTTCGCGCCTTATGATGGGGCGTTATGGCATAGATGAGCTTGGCTCTTTATTGCTGATTTCCGGCATAGTGATGTCATTGCTCTCGCTTATCCGCCCACTCTTCTGGCTTGCAATTCCTGCGTTTTTCATAATTGCCTGGTCATATTTCCGCTGTTTCTCAAAAAATATCGGAAAGCGCCAGAGTGAGCTTTCAAAATATTGGGGAATTAAAAATCGCATACGCTCAAGGTTGGAATTTCTGAAAAAGAAAAGAAGAGATAAAACACATAAATATTACAGATGTAAGCTCTGTAAAACGGTTTTGCGTGTGCCGAAGGGGCGCGGTAAGATTCAGATAACCTGCCCGAAATGTAAGAACAGAATGATAAAGAAAACGTAAAAAAGGGATTGTTGCATAATTTGTTTTGCTACAATCCCTTTTGAAATTACATTTTAGAAATCGACTTCTGTGTCATAATAGCAGCACTTGAGGAGCTTTTCCATCTCTTCCTGATTCGGCTGGCGCGGATTGGAGCCTGTGCAGGCGTCTGCGATTGCGTTCTTAGCAATTTCCGGAAGTCTCTCAAGGAAGATGTTTTCCGGAACAAAGCCCTGCTCACAGGGGAAGCTGTCAGCTCCGTATGCTTTGATGCACTGCGGAATGTTGAGGTCGTCGTTCATCTTGCGGAGGTATGCGATGAGGTTTGCAACCTTATCGGCAACAGTTGCACCGCCGAGGTTCATTGCATCTGCAATATCTGCATAACGCTTTGCGGCGGATTCTACCTTTGCGTTGTATGCGATAACCTTCGGGAGATACATAGCGTTTGCAGCACCGTGGATGATGTGTGCGCCGAGATCCTCGAATATTGCGCCCGTCTTGTGTGCCATGGAGTGTACGATGCCGAGGAGAGCATTTGAGAAAGCCATACCTGCCATGCACTGTGCGTTGTGCATTGATGCGCGCTTTGCCATATCGCCGTTGTAGGAATCAACGAGATCAGACTGAATCATCTTGATTGCATGGAGAGCAAGCGGATCAGTATAATCGCAGTTTGCTGTGGAAACATATGCTTCAACTGCGTGTGTCATAGCATCCATACCTGTGTGAGCGACAAGCTTCTTCGGCATTGTCTCAGCGAGCTCAGGATCGACGATAGCAATATCCGGAGTGATTTCAAAGTCAGCAAGCGGATACTTGATGCCCTTTTCATAGTCTGTGATAACGGAGAAAGCAGTTACCTCAGTTGCTGTTCCGGATGTAGACGGGATAGCAACGAAATGTGCCTTTGTGCGGAGCTTCGGAAGACCGAATACCTTACACATATCCTCGAAGGTTGTTTCGGGATATTCATATTTGATCCACATTGCTTTTGCAGCATCGATCGGAGAGCCGCCACCCATAGCGATGATCCAATCGGGCTGGAATTTGCTCATTGCTTCAGCACCGCGCATAACCGTATCAACAGACGGATCCGGCTCAATGCCTTCAAAGAGCTCAACCTTCATACCTGCTTCTTCGAGATAGGAAACAGCCTTGTCAAGAAAACCGAATTTCTTCATTGATCCGCCGCCAACGCAGATCATCGCGCGCTCACCGCGAAGCTCTTTGAGAACAGCGAGAGAGCCTTTGCCGTGATAGAGATCACGAGGTAATGTAAAACGTGCCATTTTTAAATTCCTCCTGAATATATAAAATAAAATGAAAATTTTGGAGAATCATGTCTCCTTGCGAGTTATCGTTAACATTATAACATATATCTTGAAGATTTCAATAGCTTTTTCCTATAACTTTACATAGTAAAAAAGTGCCTTTTTGGGCACTTTTACCATATGAAAAAACTATAACATATTTCTATCGATTACAGGCTTGACAACAAAGCTTTGGTTGAGTGCGGTGATGGCAGTAATGACCATATCCGATACGATGCTGTTTGAAGCAGGGTAGTCGATAGGGATGACGACATCGAACAGAAGATTTTTGAATTCGCCGCTTGGAACGATGCGGAAATCGTGCATTGAAAACGTGCTGTCAAGGGCTTTTAAGGCCTCGTATACGCTGTCGCGGATGCGGCAGACCTCTTCGTTTTCAACCTCCAGCGGATCCATATGGATGAGGATCTCAACACCGAGTTTTTTTGAAACTTCGCTTTCAATAAGATCGATAAGCCCGTGGCTGTCCATTATATTTTCGGTGGATGAGACCTCTGCGTGGAGAGAGGCGAATTTTCTTCCGGGGCCGTATTCATGGACAATCAGGTCGTGGATACCAAGGATTTTGTTATAACTTAAAATTTCATCGTGTATCGTTTTGACAAGCTCGGGATCGGGTGCTGTGCCGAGAAGCGGAGTGAGCGTGTTGCGAATAATTCCAATGCCTGCCCACATAACGAGAAGGCTGACGAGAATGCCGATATATCCGTCTATAGGCAATGTAGTGAACCCGGATGCGAATATTGCAATCAAAGTGACTGTGGTTGCGAGAGCATCTGAAAGGCTGTCTGTTGCAACAGCTGTCATAGCCGTCGAGTTGATTTTTCCGCCGAGCTTTTTGTTGAAAGCATAGAGCCAGAGCTTGAGGAGAATGGAGACGAAAAGCCCGACAACAACAAACGGAGAAAAAATCGCGTGCTCTTTGCTGATTATTCTCAGAACGGAGGATTTGCCGAGCTCAAAGCCGACGAGGAGCACGAGAAATGCAATAACAAGTCCGCATATATATTCGATCCTTCCGTGCCCGAAAGGATGTTCCCGATCAGCGGGTTTTGAAGAAAGCCTGAAGCCGACCAGGGTAACAACGCTCGAGGCGCTGTCGGAAAGATTGTTTGCCGCGTCTGCTGTTATTGCAATACTGTTTGAAATTATGCCGAGAATGATTTTCAATATTGCAAGCAGAACATTGCAGATTATCCCGACAACACTGGAAACAATGCCATACCTTGCGCGTACTGCAGGATTTGAAACGTTATCTGCGTTTTTGATGAACAATCTGGTTATGAGAGCGGTCATAGAAAAAACCTCTGTTGAGTTATTTTAAAAGTGCGGCGCGAAGATGGGGGAATGCGTCGCCGCGCAAAAGCTTGCCTGAGGTCATTGTGAATTCATACTCGGGTGCGAGTGTGCGCATAATCTTTGAGAAGATTTCGCCGGTGACCGGGGATTTATATGACAGTCTGTCACTGTTTGAAGCGTCGATTATGCCGAGCTCGGCTGCAACACAGAAGCTGATGAAATAAGGGTTTTTCTCATCGACACCATATGATTTTGCCGCGCTTGCGTCAAGGCCGTCTGTCGAATATTTAGAATCAACAAATTTGCGATAGGCGCAAAGCGTTGTCTCGGGAGAAACGGCTGTGCATACGAGCTCACCGAATGTGAGGACGCGGCCGGGCTGAAGCGTGTTGTTGCGATAGGCAACAGTGTAGCCTGCGTTTGCAAGCGCTGTTGCATCCTCGTTTTCACAATCTGCAAATGAGGAAAGCGAGAGAAGCTCAGAGACCGTGACAACCTCATAGCCGTAGTTTTTGAGCAGCTCGAGCTGCTTCGGAAGTGCTGCGGCAACCGGCGTGAGACGAGCCATACTGTAGCCGTCCTTCTGGAAGATTATCTGGCCGTTGAGTGAATCGGGATTTTCCTCAAGTGCGAGGCGAAGCGGCTCTACCATCGCATTTACATCGCTTTCAAAATCGCCTGTCGGCAACCAACCGCCGCCGTCGAAGCTTGCTGCCATATAGTTGTAGCCTGCATAGCGATAGACGTCGTAGGAATTTTTGCCGTCAGGAATTTTATCGACATAGTGCGGAGGACGTGAAAGCTTCATCTTATATCCGTATTCATCGAGCATAAGCTTGTCAAGCGTCATTATATCCTCAATTACCTCGTGGATGGTTTTGAAATATTCTCTGTCGCCATAGACAACGCTCATCTTTCCGAAGAGAACGTGGCGGTAGCCATGGTTGGTTATCTCGTGTCCTCCTGAAAGTATGCGTGAGATGAGCTCGGGCTTGTTTTTTGCACCTGCACGCGAGTCCTTTTCAATGTCGGGGTAGTGATCAAATTTAACGCCGCCCCAGGTGAATGAGCCGTGTTTTCCGGCGGCATCTGGATAGTTGTGCTCCGTTGTTCCAATGACGTCAAAGGTGCCCCGTGCACCAAAGCTCTCGAGCGTTTTGAGCAGATGCAGGGTGAGGCCGTCAGCGGAGATGTTCGGATTTGTTTCGATATCTGTCGGGCCGTCGTCGAATGTCATCGCAACGATGCGGCGGCCTTTTGGCGGATATACCTTCTCAATCCTTCGGACAGGCGTGACATATCCGCAATCACGGCTCTTTTGATATTCCTTGAGCACGTGCTTTGCCCGACGGGCAAGGTCATATAGAATCATAGCTTATTCCTCCGTATTGAAATTGATATAACCGCTGCAGAATTTGTTTTTTGAGCGTTTTGTGATTGCAACGTAAATATGTTGAAGCAGATTTTTTAAAAGCTTTGAATTCATTCTGAGATTGATGTATGCGCGCCTTTTGCATCTTAAAACATCATATATATCCGCAGCACCTGCATAGACGCGCCCTTTGCGGCCAAGAATCGCCGCTTTGAGTTTTTCACTGAAATCCGGAGCTGACAGCTCGGCTTCCGGTAAATCACATTCCCAGAAGGTTGTGCCGACCTCCTCCGGACAGTGGGCATCGCTGCCTGCGGAAAAGGGAAGATCCAGGCTCTTACAGAGCTTAAGCGCGCGTGAGTTTGCATCTGTTATGCGCGAATGAACAACGCGCGAATTGAAAACCTCTACACCGTCGATCTGTTCAAAAAGTTCGGCAGGATGATTGTGGGCAGGTGAGAAGGGGTGTGCGAGGAAAACAAGTGCACCTTGCTCGTGCGCCGCTTTGCAGACATCGCGCCAGAAATAGCGCCCGGCATC
This sequence comes from Oscillospiraceae bacterium, assembly GCA_017439555.1. Lineage (GTDB taxonomy): Bacteria > Bacillota > Clostridia > Oscillospirales > JAAYXM01 > SIG480. The sequence goes on from JAFSIZ010000112.1 coordinate 37,018, forward strand.
GTCACGCGCGAGAGAGGCGTTTATTTTCTTCTTCATAAAATAAACAAGGAGATGCCCTATGTCGGTTGAATATTCACAAGCCGGGATGATGAAAAAGTTATCGCGACCGTGGTGCTGGCGGAATGAGTTGTGGTCACAGATTGCCACACCGCTGAGCCCTGCCGCAATAGCTGCGTCAATCAGCTCATCTGCGGACATAGATGAATCGTGTGAATTGAGTGTGTGAACGTGGAGATCGAATTTCATAAAGAGCTTACCTCACGATACTGTCTGTTTTTTTAAGTGCCTGCCGCAGATATTGGGCGGAAGAACGCAAATCGCGGATGTCAAGAACGCCGTCTGAAATCATCGGATTCAGGAGACCTGCGAGAAATGAAAGGGCGAATCTTAGTTTGTTGCTGCTCTTTTTAATATATGCAGAAAAGGAGAGCAAATCCTGAAGCAGAAAACGCATTTTGTGGCCGACCTTATAGTTTGGTTTGAAAGTGGAATAGGGGGTGGCTGTTTCGCCGCGCGAAGCGCGATAGAGAGCAAGGGGAATGTTACAGCCCGAGTTTGGGGCAAGCCCGGAGCTTCCCCAGAAGCGTGGATTAATCTCCATAAGATAAAAACCGTCATCCGGATTGCCTTTGAATTCGACCATAGCAACGCCTGTCCAGCCCAGAGCCTTGAGCAGCTTTACTGCATAATCGGCAAGCTCGGGCATATCGGCGCTTTCACAGAAACAGGATGGGCCGCCTGTTGCGGGATATTCGCGGAGCCTGTGATGGCAAAAGATTTCGAGAGGCTCTCCGGTCTTGTCAAAAACAGCGGAAACGCCATAGCCGTCGCCTTTTATATATTGCTGTACGAGGATGCTGTCATCAAGCGAGGAAAACTTTTTATAGCAGGCAATGAATTCTTCGGGTGAGCCTACGATTTTATATCTGTCATCAGGCGCAAGTCCGAGCATCTCACCCCGCGGAAGCTTTATAACGGCAGGATAGGCTGTTCGCGCCGAGAAAGCTTCTATTGATTCGCTGTCTTTAATAAATGTCGTCTGAGGTACAGGAACACCAAGCTCATCGGCGAAAGGGATGAGACGCGATTTGTCGTTTGCGAGCTCGATGGATTCAAGCGATGGAAGGGCAACATCGGCAAAAGCGGAAATCTCTTCGCGCCTTCCACACATCGCAAGCAGAGTGGCTATACCGACGGGGATTACCACCGGGCGTTGTGTCTGCTTTTCACACAGTGCTTTAAGATCCTCGATAAAGCCGTCAACATCTTCGGCTGCATCGGTGAGAAGTGTATTTTCAGAGGAATATTTTGAATAGAAGCCGAGCGCTGCTTTCCTGTCACATATGGTGCGTTCGGCGCATATGACCGAAAGCTTTTCTCTGCCGAGTGCACGTATAATCGGAAGGCTCATTCTGTATCTGACATCTGTAACAATAACCGGGTTCAACTGAGACACACCTCACCTATTATATAATACAAATTATTGTATCATATTTATCGGTCTCTTACAAGAAGAAAAAAGCAGAGTAATTGAATTACTCTGCCCGGCTGATATCATACCTTCTTCAACAGCCTGCAAGGTTCCGGCTGATGTGTGGGGGATGTTTTATCCTGTTGTAATTTCAAAAAGTCCGTGCTGTGTGCAGCAGAAATAAAGCTTTCCGCGTGGTATTTTCGGTAGCCTGATTGCAGCGTCCTGCTCAGGATAGAGCTTTGCGGTGATTTTTTTGTCAAAACCTATATACGTCACAAAAGAGATATAATGCTCCTTTGTCATATCGTGGGAGAATTCAATATAAAGCTCGTCCTCAAGCTCGCTGAGCGTTGCGACGTGTGAACTGTCTGCCTTTTTTGCAGAGAGCGGACGGAGGCGATTCCCACAACATATGATTTCGCTTTCGCCCATAACCTCGAGGTTGCTTCCGCAGCTTTGACATAAATAAAATTTTGTGCGTCTTATATTTCCGGCCTGAACCTTATTTTTGGTTATATCTTCTGTGAGTATCATTCGTTCACTTACGCCAAAAACAGCGGCAAGCGAAGATATGGAAGAGACATCCGGGAAGCCTCGTCCTGTTTCCCATTTCGAAACGGTTTTTGCTGTTATTCCGAGCCTGTCTGCAACCTGCTTTTGCGTGAGCCCACAGGCTTTTCGCATCTCACGGAGCATTTTTCCTTTTTTTGAAAGATCCATCATTTTTACCTCCTGAAGGCATTATAATACCAATCTGAAAAAATTTCAATCCACGCTCCGTATACACAAAATTAGTTATAAAAAATAGTTATAACTTAAAATGAAACATTCATATTATATATAAGTGTGAAAAGGGGCTTGTTAAATTTATGATAATGCTGTATAATGTGTTATAGGTAAAAACTATGCTATACCAAAAGATGCGCAAGCACAATGCGGCAGGCGCACACGAAAATTCCATATTGGGTTTGCGCATCTTTTGGTATAAAAATTTGGAGGTTTTTAAAATGGGAAAAGTTAGAGTTCTTCTTATAGGTGCTGCTTTCTCGGCAGACCTTCACGCAGAGGGCTATGCCCGCTGCGGCGACATTGCAGAGCTTGTTGCGATTTGTGACAAGGACACAAGCCGTGTAAAGACTCTTGCAGACAGATATGGTTTCAAGGATTATGCTGTATACGATGATATGTTCAAGGCTATCGAAGAGGTCGATTGCGACGTTGTAGATATCTGCCTCCCGAACTTCCTTCATCATGATGCAGCTCTTGCTGCATTCAAGAAGGGCCGCCACGTTATCAGCGAAAAGCCCCTCGCAACAACTGTTGAGGATGCAAAGGAGATGCTCGATGCGGCAGAAGCTGCAGGCAAGAAGCTCTATTATGCTGAAGACTGGCTCTTTGCTCCGGCTCTCAACCGCGCTCTCGAAGTAATCGATGAAGGCGCAATCGGCAAGCCGATGTTTGTCCGCGCTCGTGAGTGCCACAACGGTTCACATTCTCCGTTTGCTCAGACAATTAAATTCTGCGGCGGCGGTTCGATGGTTCACCTCGGTGTTCATCCGGTCTGCTTTATGCTCGCACTCAAGAACAACCGCTGGACAGAGGTTGTTGCAATGACATCAGGCGGCGGTGAAAATAACCTTCGTCATAAGACAATGGAAGGCGAAGACTGGGGTGCTGCACTTATGCGTTTTGAAGACGGCACAACAGCGCTTTTAGAGGCTAACTACGTATCA
>JAFSIZ010000113.1 GCA_017439555.1 Oscillospiraceae bacterium
CTGCGCTGCGGTATTCACAACATACCCAAGCTCTCTTGCAACCTCAAGCACCTGCTCGCGCCGCGCTTCGCTTACGCCCGGTTTTCCGGTAAGCGCCTTGTGAACTGTGGAGAGTGATATATGAAGCCTTGCGGCTATGTCTTTTACTGATGCACGCTTTTCCTGCATATCATTCACCGTCCTTTTCAAAAACTAAAGCATTTTAAGGGAAACGTTTCCCTTCGTGATAAATATACCATACCTCATGTCATATGTCAAGCAAAAAACACGGTTTTTTTATAGCTGTTTTTTTATAGCTTTCGCTTCGGTAAAGTCATCCTGAGCGGAGGGCGAATGCCCGAAGTCGAACTCGAACGCAGTGAGAGCGCGCGTATGCGCGGGATCTCAACGATTACAGAGCGGCAAATACCAAGCTCCCGCGGTGCGGGTTTCATTTCCACACCGCGGGAGCTTCACTTTATTTCCTGTTCCAGGCTGTCAAACTCGTCGGTAAATTTCTGGATTTTTCTGAATTTTTTCTAAATACCCCTTGACGTAATATTACAGTTATGTTACAATGATATTGATAAAAGTTTGACAATGTTTTGAAAAATTCGGGAGGTGAGTCCAAAGAAACAGGTGTAATACAGTGTACGCATAAAAACTTAATAGGAAGGAAGTTCGCCGAGGGACAGAGTATCATCTGTACAAGTGATAAAAAGGAGACATTATGAAACTTAAACGATTAACAGCAATAGTCCTGACATTAGTGATGCTTTTCAGCATCCTGCCCCTTACAGGAACAGTCTACGCAACGGGAAATGAAGAAAAAGAAGTAGATGTTACGACCGCAGATTATCCGATAATGATAAAAGACCGCATAAATACGGCGCGTCTTACGAAAATCGGACAGTACAGCGAGCTTACCGATGAGGAAAAGGACGCTGTCTGCAAGTATTATCACTTGGAAGACAGCATTTTTTGTTGCTTGCGAAAAGGCCGGATATAACATACTCGACAGCGTGCGCATAGCAAGAGCGTCAATCGCTGCTGAGATAACACCTGCCGAATATAAAGAATATGTATCGGCATACGGAAGCGAAGAAGAAGCAAGCTTCCAGCTGCAGATATACAAGTTGTTCGAGGACAAGCTTGACGCAGAATATAAATCAGAGTATACAGAGCTTATGAAAGAGGGATATTCACATACCGCTCTGCGTAACACTTATGATGTTGCAAAAACAATTGATGTAAGTATAAAGTCAATTGTACCAAATGACCCGGAGCCTATAGCGGTTACGGGAACTGAGACTGATTTAGAAAAGTTTGCCGCAAAGAATTTCTGTGATGTAACAAAGCTTCAAAAAGTAGTTGCAAGTAAGAATATTAATACAACTGAGCTGATTGAAGGAAAAGAGCGCGATGTTGTAAAGTCAGAAGAAATAACGATATCTGCAGAAAGCGACTTATCTCAGACTGCAGAATTAAATTCAACATCTTCAAGTTCTTTTGCAATAGACAGCCCGATACATTCTCTTAAGCATGAATTTATTTCTGCGCCGTCCGTAAATGATTATCCGGCGGCAAACGAAGAAATAAACAAGGCTACAGGCGGTGTGGGATATCGCGAAAATATTGTGGATTTGAAAGGAAAAAACGGGCTTGATTTAGATCTCGACCTTGTTTTCACTCCGAATTCCAATATGTATTTCGGCTCTGCCGGAGGCGTTCGCACCGACTGGTTCAACAACGCAGGCGTAAATGCAACTGCAATAGATACCCCGCTTGGGATAGGATGGTCGTTTAATCTACCATTTGTCTCGTACACATATGAATATGACCTTAGTGTTTCAGCGAGAAATCGCCATGTGTACCGCTATCATATGAAGGACGGCGGAGCATACAAAATAATAGATGATCCCGACAGCACAAATATGATACTTGAAGACTATCCGCGTGACGATATCCATGTTGAGCGCATCAGCGGATATGCGGACAGTATTCCGTTACGGTACAAGGTGGTCTTCGCTGACGGCAGATACGAGACTTTTGACGAAAACGGACAAATCCGCGAAACCGGTGACCGCTTCGGCAATAAGATTACCTACGATTATTATATGGAATATAACGGAGTTCTTAACCATAATGATGGCGTTCCGGGAGCACTCGGAAGAATAACCGATTCTCTCGGGCGCAAGGTGGAAATAGGATATCAACAGAATCAGAACTTTGCGGACAGACTTGTAAACATAATGCTTCCGGATTACTCTTTGATACAATTTAGCCTTGAAGCGGAAGACTTTGATGAACCCTATCTTTTGCAATACATAACAAATCGTCCCGGAAATACAACATTTACGTATCGAACAGATGTTATGTATTGTACAGACGAGCCATATATTATAGGAAACATCATAACCACTTCCGACGGAAGGAATTATGTTGCAAATCTGGCTGCGATAACATACAACACCGGGCTTACAAGCCGTTTCAGCTACGAGACCGTAGATGTCAATAACGGCGTCGGCGGAGTGAAGCAGGTTATGCGTGTAACCGAACGCTATGAGAGCTACACAAACGAGGATGTTTATGATATTGATCAAGTGCTCAAATATGCAGTCTATGATTACACTTGGGACTATTCCGGATATTCAAGACGTAAGACGGCGATTGCATCACAGCAAGACTTGTATTCCGACCCGAATAATCTTCCTGATACATATAGTTATATGGTTGGAAAAACTGAAAATCTAATCCGCGACTATACCATATTTAACAGCAACCATCAGGCAAGAGGCCTTTATATTCAACAAGCCTTTGAGGATGATGACGGGTATTATAATCTGCGCAGAGAAACATACACATTTGATGAATATCAGATGCCCATTAGAAAGCAGGTATACCACGGAACAAAGGTGAAGAGTATTGAGCTATTTGAAAACGATAGCAAGGGAAATGTGTTAAAGCATTGGAGCGTTTATTCCGATGATGAGCAGAACGATGAATACCTTACGACATACACCTATTCTCCGGCGTACAATCTGCTTACTTCTGCAACGTATAAGCAAAATGCGGATAAAACGATAACGGAAACTTATACCCTGTCCTCAGACGGAAAGACCGTAACTCAGAAAGAGGTTAAGGAAAACAATGTCGTTAAAGAACGCACCGGGTATACTTATGATACTTATGGTAACATAACCAAGGAGCGCAAATACATAACCGAAACGGAATATACAGATGTCAATTACGAGTATACCGATACGGTTGGGAAAACACGCCCGACAGGTTCAAGCTTCAACGGCGCATATCTCACAAAAATGTGGCAGAGCGGCGGAAATGATATTGACGGCGAGGCTATAGGTAATGTACAATATACGTATGAGTATGATGACCGTGGAAGGCAGATAAAAACAACCGACCCCCTCGGTAATACAACAACATACACATACGACACGTTTAACCGCATTACGCAGATTAAGAATCCGGACAACAAAACGCAAACCTTCTCATATGTACTTAATTCCACAGCCAACACGACAACCCATACAGATGAGATGGGAACGCAGACGAAATACACCTATGACTCAGCAAATAATCTGCTAAGTATTATAGATGTTGCTTCCGGCGAAGAGCTCAAAAGCTATACCTACGACCGTTGGTACAGACCGGTTGAAGAACGCAATGTTCAGCTTATGACCTCAGGTCAGGAAATATTCTACACCTATGACGGATTAAATCGCATTCTTGTCAAGGAAACCAAAAACTACGACGGAACAACGGTAGCAAAGGAGCTTGGAGACTACAACTTCGGTGAAACGAAGGAGTGGAACATAACCACAATAACAACCGTTGGTGATACAACATATGCGCCTGATGTAGAGACAGTCGAATACGTCAATAAATTCGGCGATGTTGACAAAATAGGTTATGTCACCGGCACAAACGAATATTTCACAACGTATAAGTATGACTATCTCGGCAACAAAACGGAAGAGCTTTCGGCACTTGCCGATCAGAAGGACTGGACAAACACCTTTACGTCCAAATGGGAATACGACTATGCCGGCAGGGTAACAAAGGAATACGATGCCGACAGCAAGTATACGTTGTATGAATACGA
>JAFSIZ010000011.1 GCA_017439555.1 Oscillospiraceae bacterium
TGAGAAAATATGATATGAAGGACAAAACGGTTATAACCTCATTTGATTTTGAATCAGTCTGCGATATGCGCGATTATGCGCCGGAGTTCACTGCAGGCTTCCTTGCAAAAGAGGTGACGGATGAGCTGCTTTCGGAAATGAAAAAACGGGGCATCAGCGAAATCTGCCCGAGAGCAACCCTTATAAACGAAGAAAACGTCACAAAATGGCATTATGAAGGCTTCAATGTCCGTGCGTGGGGCGTCTCAAATGAGGAGCTTATGAAAAACGTGTATGAAGCGGGAACGGACGGGATGACGGTAAATTTCCCCGATAAGCTCGCTGAATATATAAATTCAAAACAAATTACAGGAGGCAAAACAAAATGAAAAGATTTTTATCAATTTTCCTCGCAGTAACAATGATTCTGGCAATGCTGCCGACAGCGTTCGCAGCAGTGGACGAAACGACAGGCGCGGTGACGTATGAGTTTAACGCTGCGCGTTCAGATGGAACAACAACCTACCTTGACGGTAAAAGTGGCACATTGGCAGAGGCGTATATGAACTACCCTGAAAACCCTGCTGATGCAGGCGAAAAATGGGCATACCTGGGTACGACTATCGCTGCTGCAGCTAACGTTAAATATGGCTTTTGCTACGTTACTAGCACACAGCTTTGGACAGGTAATGCTGCCATAGGTGAGTGGGTTGCGCTCAAGATATATGTTCCGAAGACCGGAACGTATAATGTATCTGCCAAAGGTTATCAGAGAAAGACATATTCAAAAAGCGCAGACTTATATGTTGCATATATGAACGATGACCTTAAAACAAAGTTAGGCGCTGATGCGAGTTCAAGGACACCGAATACAACAACTTACGGAACTGCATCTGCAGGTGAGAGAAGCGGTGCATCAAGCTTTGAATATTTGGGGATCCCCGAAACTGCTAAGGTAGGCAGCGTATCTTTCTATGGGAGCAGTTCTAGTGGTGTTGAGAAAGATCTCATTACCGGAGTAGAGATGAATCTTACTGAAGGCGATAACGTTGTGTTGTTTAAGGCTACTGCGCTTAATAATGATGGTACTGCTGCGGCCGGCATGCACCCGTCTTCAATGACTCTCACTCCCGTGTCAGAAGAAACAACTGATGAACCTGAAGAAGTAACAGAAAACATCTCATTTGTTGCGACTTCGAATGTCGGAGAAGGCGATATGATGAGTGTTGAGGCAGAAAACTTTACTTATGACGATTTTACCGATTCAATCCCGGTGGGTACTTTCGTTAAGGTAACCGCTCCCGAAAAGCCAGGATATGAGTTTAAGCATTGGGTACGCGGAAGTGCGGATAACGGAGTTTATGTATCGGATAATCCTGCATACAGCTTCACTGCGCTTACACATACATTCTTAACTGCGATTTATGAGAATGTGTCAAACGAAGGTGATAACACTGCAACCGTGGAGTTTTATAACGGAAACGGACAATATCTCGATAAAGCTGTATCAACAGTCGGCGGAACGGTCTCTGTTCCCGATAAAGCGAAAGCTCCGGCGATGACAGGCTTCGAGTTTGCAAATCAGTGGAGAACAGAGGATGGCGTTTTCGATGCATCTGCTCCGCTTGCAAAAAAGCTTACACGCGCAGTTGCACAGTTTAACACACCGAGCACGACATTTACAATAACCTGCGGTGAAGAAGAAGTTCCGCTCACTTACGGTTCGAAGCATACCTTTACAAGCAACAATCCTGTTTACTGGACGCGTGAAAGTGCTGTGGTTGGCTACGGCACATCATACACTCACGCCGCATGGGATACAACAGAGATTACGACATCCAAAACCGGCGAGCTTGCTCCTGTTGTTCTTCTTGATGATACTAAAAAGGACGGCGCATATATGATAGAATATAATGCGGCGGGAAAAGAAATTCTTGAAGTCGGTATTGTTTTTGGCGGCGAGGGTGTGAATATCGGAAGTTGTAGCTCGAAGGCAACCTCGCAGCATAAGAATCAGCATGGTCAGTTCACTGCAAAACCGTATGGCACTGAAAGCTCTGCCCGTGGATATATGATTTACGAAGATACAGACGGTTCTTACAAAGTAATTTATTCGGAATAATACACAACAGGGGAGGATGGATGGCGTTCATTCTCCCGCATTTCATCCTAAGGAGGAAAACTTATGAAGCTTAAAAGAACATTATCACTAATCTTAAGTATATGTATGCTTATATCCCTTCTTCCTGCAACTGTTCTGTTTGCCGGTGCGGAAGACGGGGACGGGGCGATTACATATGAGTTTAACTGTGCGCGTACAGGTACAACAACCTACCTTGACGGTAAAGGCGGCGCATGGAATGCAACTTATAAAAGCTACCCTGCAGACCCTGCTGATGCAGGCGAAAAATGGGCATACCTGGGTACGACTATCGCTGCTGCAGCTAACGTTAAAAAGGGCTTTTGCTACGTTAATGCCACACAGCTCTGGAGCGGTAATGCTGCCGTAGGTGAGTGGGTTGCGCTCAAGATATATGTTCCGGAGACCGGAACATATAATGTATCTGCCAAAGGTTATCAGAGAAAGACATATTCAGAAAGCGCAGACTTATATATTGCGCCTATGACAGCAGACCTTGAAGCAAAGTTAACCGAAGGCAATGAAACAACTTACGGAACTGCAGCTGCCGGTGTGAGAACAGGTGCATCAAGCTTTGAATATTTGAGGATCCCCGATACTGCTAAGGTAGGCAGCGTATCTTTCTATAAGAACGTTTCTGATGGTGTTGAGGCGGACCTCATTACCGGAGCGGTGATGTCGCTTACTGAAGGCGATAACGTTGTGTTGTTTAAGGCTACTGCTCTTAATCATGAAGGTGATGCTGCGGCCGGCATGCACCCGTCTTCAATAACTCTCACTCCAATTTCACAAATCCTTGAGCCGACAATCACAGTTTCTGCCGAAAAGACAGAAATTTCAATAGGTGAGAGCATAACACTTTCGTCAAAGGTTTATAACGCAGACGGAACAGAAGATACATCCGCTGTTATAGAATACACATCATCCGATACGAGTAAATTTATCATAGACGGAAACACCGCTACGGCAGTCGGCGCGGGAAGTGCGATGATAACTGCATCGGTTAAAGACAATCCGGATGTTTTCGGTACGATAGTTCTTGAGGCAAAGGAAGTTCTGCCGGCACCTGAGTTTACTGCAATTGAGGCAGACTTTGGAACTGTTACAGTCGGTCACAAGCTTACCCCGAATGTAAAGTGGATCAGCGATCAGGGCGAGATGGAAGCGGTACAGGGTACAGTTACCTGTGAAATAATTGAAAATAACGATAATATCCTTCTTGTCTCCGACAACGGCGAAATCTATACCCTTTCCGAAGGTAGCGCAAAGGTTAAGGTAACGGGAACTCTCGGCGACGTTTCAAAGAGTGTTGAGGTTGAAGTTACCGTTATTACAGACGATAGTTGGGCAGGAGAGAACGCAACATATTTCTTCTACGCAGGTGCATATCCCGACCTTGCAAGCTTTGGGTTTGCACCGTCGGTGATGAATGAAGAAAACTTCACAAGTATGTGCACATATCAGGACTATGGCGAAGAGCGTCCTTGGGGTATGGTTGCAACAAATGCATCCCGTCCGAGCTCCGGCGGCACATACTTCGGAGCTACCGGTACCTGCACAGACTTCTCCTGCCGCACAGGCGAGTGGGTTGCTCTCAAGGTAAAAGTTCCGGCAGGCGGAAGATACTCTGTTGATATGGGTGGCTATGCATACCGCCGTGGCGGACGCGCTATGCTCTATATGATACCCTATGACAGAGGTATGACTTTTGCAAGCATTTCCGAAAATATTGATAAATACACAACAGAAGCTAACCTCGTCGGCGATACGGACTTCAAGAGTGCAACAGCTGTTGACCCGATGATAAATTTCGGAATCGGAAGCTTTGAGGCAGATAAGTCACTTGACTATTCAAACGGCTATGCAGAATATCTCCTCATAGTGAAATCCGAGGTAGGTTCTTCCGGTGACAGTGTTGTTATGCCCTATGGCATCTACCTCATCGGTGAGCCGTCACTTTCAAAGACAAAAACAACCTTCTCGGATGTAACTGTTGCAGAAGGTGAAAGTGTTACGGTAACAAGCATTGATTGCATAAATTCTGTCGGAAATAAGCTTGATGCATCGGCTGCTTACATTTCCACCTATGTCAAGGAAGGAAGCGAAGACATCCTTAAGGTACACGAGGACGGAAAGTCTTTCAAGGCACTCAAGGAGGGCGAAGGCTATATAGTTACCCGTGCAATTATGGACGGAAGCGTAACCTATGAAGAGACAAAGATAACTGTTGACAATAAGGTAGGAGTTATGAATGCATTCCTCTATCTCTTAAAGACACCGAGTATCGGAGAAGACCTTGTTCTCACAACACGTCTTGAGCAGAACGACAGAAAGATAAAGAACGCAGGCGAGATTGTTGAGCTTGAAATCGTTGAGAGCTCAAAAGAAAATGTTCTTGTTCTCTCTGCAGATAAGAAGACTGCAACCGCAAAGGTCGCAGGAACTGCAAAAATCCGTGCAAAGATTCTCGCACGCGGAATAGTTCATACAAGTGATGAAGTAGAAGTTTTTGTTTCGGCATTTGATGTAGAGTATCCGACAAACTTTATGATAGATTTCCGCCAGGGTGCATATCAGGGCGATACTGCAGGCGACCTTTCCGCAATCAAGGAATATTCACCCTACCGCAACTGGATTTTCTATAAGTGGACAGGACCGAGCAGCCAGTATCCGACAATCGGGCTTGCAGCGGCGAGCAAAACATACGCACAGGTCGTATTTGACGGCGTTAAGGATACAAACTACCTTGCATTCAAGGTACAGTTCCCGATAAGCGGAAAGTACAACGTAGACGTAACGGGATATTGTCGCAACCGCGCGGCGTGTATGGAAATGTTCGTGATCCCCGCAACTCCGGAGAATGAAGCAAACCTCCAGAGCCTCCTTGTAAAGGACAATGAATATTACTTCGGCACAGCTGACTGCTACCGTTCAAAGGCGGAAACGGCATCAGGTGTCAAAAATAGCTTCGGAACAGGTGAGATCCCCTCTGCAGGTGAATATATCGTAGTATTCAGAACCGTAAAGGGTCAGGCTGCAGCAGCAAACGGAGACTACGGTGATGCTTGGTATCCGCTGTATATCTCTTTTACAAACGGTAGTGCTATGAGCAGTGCAAAGCTTGAAACGGAAAACGGTGAAACAACCATAGAGGTTGATACAGCCTTAAATACAAAGCTTAAGCTCTTTGGCGGTGAAGGCGACGAGCTTAATACAGAAGATAATCCGGGACTCGTTTCCTATAAGTCAAGCGATGAATCCATCGCAATCGTTGATACTGAGGGAAGAATCACCGCTGTAAACGACGGTAAGGCAGAGATTTCCGCAACAGTTTCCCGCGATGGAAACACTGCAGAAGCAAAGCTTGAAATAACAGTTGTTGATAGCTCCGGCATTGATACAGCTGCAGGTGTGGTTGCAGAGTTCAATCCTGAAATCTATGCTTACGCAGCTACAAAGATTAAGCTCACGGTTAAGATGAACAGCGGAAGGGTTGTAAACGTTCCCGGAGAGTTTGCAGAGTTTGAAGTTCTTTCAGGCGCTGAGTTTGCAGACCTTGCAGAGAATGTCACGGTAACAGGTAAGACCGTTGGAGATATGGTAATTCAGCCGAGCATCAAGGCAGGCTGGAAGGAAGGCGCCGAGACTATGGCAATAGCTCCGGTGACCGTAACAGTCGGCTGGGACACAACCATCAATCCTGCAATCGTAACCATGGAAGAGCGCGAAAATGTAGCAAAGAATGCAAAGCGCTACGACTGGGCAAAGAAAACAGTTGATGCGGCAAAGGCAGATGCCGACAGATACCTTGCGAACCTCGATGCAATATATGACCTTGTAGTTCCGGAAGGACTTCCGAGATACTACCACGTCGGACATAAATATGACCCGAAAAAATTCTTTTGCCGCTATTGTAACTGTAATATCGGTGCTGAATATGGTTCATATCCCTGGGTTCAGAATCCCTTGCAGAGAAAGTGGAAAATCCAGTGTCCGGAATGCAAGCGCCTTTTCCCAAGTAATGATTTCGGCTCATTCTATGAGCTTGGACTTACTGAAAGCGGAAGTTGGAGCTACGATAAGGCACTTGCTGCTCACCACAAGCTCTTTGTCTGCGCAGACGGCGAAAACTGTACACACGAGCCTCTTGATATTTCAAAGCGAGGAAGTGAAGAATGGTACACCTTCTACGGCTACGGAGTAGAGGGCGGTTACCTCACAAACAATCTCTTCGGCGAACTCGACGATCCTCGCTGGGGCGTTGACGACAGCCGCGGATATCTCCAGAAATATGTTTCCGACCCCAACGCAATGGGATATGATTCAAGCTATAGCGCAGATGCAAACGGAAACGCAGTATATGCAAGCGGTCCGGTTCAGCACACATATATCGCAGTTTATCTCCACGACGGTATATGGTATCGTAATGGCGGCGGAGCAAACAGCGCAATGGTGAGAGAGGCGATAGTATCACTCTCAACTGCATTTGCATACACAGGTGAGGCGAAATACGGTCGTGCAGGTGCAATCCTTCTTGACCGTGTTGCAGACGTATACCCAGACTTTGACTGGTATCAGTGGCACACCTTCCGAGGTGACGCATACCGCGGAGTTATCGTTGACCCGGTATGGTCAACAGGTATGGCAGTAAGCTTTGCCGAAAGCTACGACAGACTCCTCCCGATTTACAATGACCCCTATATCACAGATTATCTTGCAAAGAGAAATGCCGCAAGATATGAGGTTGATGAAAACGGCGACTGGAAGCGCGATGAAAACGGCGAGCTTATCCCTGTAAACCTCAAGGACAGCCCCGGAGCACTCAGAAAGCATATTGAAGACAATATCCTCCTCAAGATATTTGAGCAGACAAAAAGAGGTATGGTATGGGGTAACTTCGGTATGCACCAGAACTCCGTTACAACGGCAGCTCTTGCACTCAACAGAATGCCCGAGACCGGCGAGATGCTCGACTGGATTATGAAGCCGGGTGTTGGCTACAACACAGGTGCTGAGAGAGCAGAGCCCATATCCGGCGGATATGTTATGACAAACCTCATAAACGAGGTTGACCGCGACGGTAACGGTAACGAGAATGCTCTCGGCTACAACAGAATCTGGATAAATAACCTCTATGATATAGCTGTTATGCTCAACGGCTATGAGCTCTATCCTTCTGTTGACCTCTTCCGGAACGTCAAGTTCACGAAGATGTTCCTCGGTCAGATTAAACAGACTCTTGGAGGGTATTACGGACCTCAGACAGGTGACTCCGGTGCTGTTGCAAGTAAAGGTATCGTTATGGAAATCCCGCCAACAGTCAAGGCATTTGAAGTTCTCGGAACACCAACCCTTGCACAGGCAATCTATATGAAGAACGGCGAGACCGTTGACGGAATATACGGTTCTATCTATGATCCGGATCCCGAAAAGGTTCAGAAGGATATTGAAAAGGTTATTGAAGAATACGGACTTTTAGACCTCGGAAGCGATATGATGACAGGCTACGGCTTTGCAGCACTTCGCGCCGGCGGAAGATATGATTCTGCAAGCTCAGCAACCGCAACCAATGACCACCGCGACTTCGCAATCTACTTTGGTGGCGGCTCCGGTCACGGTCATCCGGGAATCCTCAACCTCTATATGTCAGCTTTCGGACTCAACACGGCTCCTGACCTCGGATACCCCGAGCAGACAGGAAGCCAGCCCAACCGTTATCAGTGGGTTCAGACAACTCTCTCTCATAACACGGTTGTTGTTGACGAGGAAGAGCAGAAAGCACTCAATGTTGCAGGCACACCTTACCATTTTGATGATTCGGGTATGGTCAAGGTAATGGATGTGGATGCAAACGTTGTATACCCCGACCTTGATGATTACCGCAGAACTGTATTTATGGTTGATGCAGGCGACGATGTTTCCTACGGCGTTGACTTCTTCCACGTCAATGGCGGAAGCGATCACCTTTACAGCTTCCACAGCCAGTCTGATGAAATCTCTATTGTTGAAGGTCTCGACGATGTCGAGGTAACTCCAATGTATACTGACGAAAAGGGTGCCCTCTACGGAACATATGCAGGACCTGATGTAAAGTTCGGCGATGACCCGGGCGGTGTTAAGAATCCGAAGTATCCTCTCGGATATACCTGGATGAAGAATGTGCGCACATTTAACGAAATCAGCGATAAGTTCACAGTTGAGTTCAATGTAAAAGACTGGAACAACGCACAGACCGAGAAGTGCGATGTACGTCTTAAGATGACAGTGCTCAGTGATGCGGATGACCTTCCTGAGGAAGTAACCTTTACAGAAGGTTATGTTCCTCAGAGAGTCGATAACAAGAACATAGGCAGCCACCTTGAATATGTTCTTATAAGAAATAAGGGCAATGGTGATCTCAATACTACCTTCACAACGGTATTTGAACCCCACGAGGCAAACAAGGAGTTCATTGAGAGCATCGAAAAGGTATCTATGGTAAGAAAGGCCGGCGAGAAACCCGGACTTAACGATGCCTTCGGCGCAGTTAAGGTAACTCTTAAGAACGGACGTACCGACTATGTAATCTACTCCACAAACAACGCTGTAAACTATGTTGTTGACGATAAGATTAACTTCCGTGGATTCGGCGGCGTTATGTCCTTTGAAGACGATAAGATAATCTACCGTTACCTCAATGACGGTGAGGTTTTAACACTTGAAAGTGAAGAAGAGCGCGAAAAAGCAATACCGGCATACACAGGTGTTGTGAAGAGCTTCACAGATGAGCTTCAGATGGAAAACTTCATCACCTACACACCGGCTGCAGGTATTGAGGTTGATGTTGGGTCCCTTGCTGGAAAGTATGTATATGTGGATAACGATAAGGTACAGAACGGTGCTTACAAGATAATTTCTGCCGAGAAGAACGGCAGTGATATCGTTCTCAACATCGGCGATGTTTCACTCATCCGCAGCTTCCTTGATGCAAATGACTATGACCTCGGTTATGTCTATAACATAGCGAAGGGGAATACTCTCCGCATCCCGCTTGTATATCTTGAGGACGGTTCACCCGTATTTGACCCGATAAACGACATCACCACATCTGCCGGAAGCAGTATAACAATTCCGATAAACGCACACAGCCCGATTGACAGACCCATAACTATTGTCGGAACGGCACTTCCGCGCGGAATGTCGGTGAATACCGAAACCGGAACTCTCACATGGAAGCCCTCGGGATCTCAGGTAGGTGAAAACCACGTTGCAATTACTGCAACTGACGGCTCACTCCAGACAACAGTTCACTTCACAGTAACCGTTTACGGCTCAACAACAGGCGGTTCCTCCTCGAATAAAACGGAAGAAAACGATAATTCCGGAAGCAACGGAGCAGGCGATACATCTGCCGGCGGCGGTGGAGGCGGTGGCGGCGGTGCCGCACCGACCGATACTCCCTCAGTCGGCGATGCCGACAGCTCCCTCGGAGAGGGAGCCTTGGATGAGGTGGAAAACGGTGCCATTCCGCAATTCGTTGACCTTGGCAACCACGCTTGGGCAGAAGATGCGATAAACACGCTTGCGAATGATGGAATAATAAAGGGCACGTCTGCAAGTACGTTCTCTCCTGCAAGCACCATCAACCGCGCAGACTTTGCGTTGCTGCTTGTTCGTGCATTCAAATTAAGCTCGGATACTACGGAAA
>JAFSIZ010000114.1 GCA_017439555.1 Oscillospiraceae bacterium
CAAATATTGAGCTTGATGTAAACTATGGGTACAATAAGTTTAGTAAATTTTATGATTTGGAGGAAAGTTCAATGAAAAAATTTTTATCGATTATTCTCACGGCAATGCTTATAGTCGGAATGCTTCCGACAGCATTTGCAGAAGATGTGGTTGAGAACCCGAAATATGCGTTTTCTTACTCCGCACATGGTAAAACCGAGAACGTTACCGTAACAGATTTTACAACGTATGAAACGATCGACAAGAGTGTATCAACAGGTTCGTGGAAATACGTTAGCCGCTTAGGAGATGTATATAGTACTATGGAACTCCAACAAGAGCAGCTACAGTATTCTGTAAAGAGTGTTGACCCAGTCAACGACAATGCATTACTTCTTATGCTTAAGGTTGATGCAAGCGGAACATATGTACCTACTGTGGGATTTGGTGAAGCAGCGATTACTGGTAGAGTTGATCTTTATATGGTTAAAACAACAGATGTCACTGCACAGGACTATGCTGTGCAAGATATTAACGGGATAATGTCACTTGTTGGAGATGCATCGTATGACGCGGACGCAATTGTAAAGCATATTTGTTCCGTGGATACCAACAGTAGCTCTGTCGAGCCTGAGGATACTTATGCTGAAAAGCTTGAACTGGAAGCAGGCGAATATTATCTTATAAGTGTCATTAGCAAGGGGGAGGTTGCTTCGAATCACAGTAAAGGAAGAACCTACTGTAACTTCAAGTTTTTAGATCTTATGAAGCAGAGTACGGGCGACGAGGAAGAAATGGAAACTGTTTCCGGCAATGTTTCCTTCGGAGCATATTGTGATGTGCCGAATGCGATTACAGTGACTGGAATTGAAGGGTATATTTCAAACAATCAGATAGATTCCGTCCCTGTTGGCAGCACGATAAAAGCAGTTGCAAACACAACTAACCCAAAGTATATCTTCCGTGGTTGGAAGCGCGGAAGCCGTGACTACGGCGTATGGCTTACAACTGATACAACGGTTGAGTTCCCGATAATGACCAACACCTTCCTTTCCGCAGTTTATGAGCCGGTTGCAGATGAAGATACAGTCAACGTTGAGTTCTACAACTACAACGGACAGTATCTTGATACGGCGGAAAATGTTGCAAATATGGCATTTTCCTTGATAACAAAGCCGGACGCAACGCTCACAGGCTACGGATCGCCATTCTGGACAATAGACGGCGTAAGCGCAGTTTCGGCAGATGCAATGTTTAAAAAGCTGACCCGCGTTGTTGCAAATTATAAAGCAAAAGAAAGCTTTAAAGTAACGATTGGGGACATGATTGAAGGCGCAATAACTAATACATATGCTTACGATACAGAGCTTGAGCTTAAATCTGCATCGAAAAAAGCCGGAACATGGTATGTAAATGAAAAGCCTGTTGCAAACGGCGCAAGTTACAAGCACTGCGTATGGGATACGGCAAGCATAACCTTTGTGGAAGAAGAAACCGCCGCACCGATTATATCGCTTGATGCTAAGGTTAAGGAAAACGGCGCAAGAATGATTTCTTACGATGCAAACGGCAAAGACATCGTTGAGGTTGGTATCCTCTTCGGTGAGAATGCATCGGTCGCAAGCTTCTCCGGCAAGGCAGCGTCAAAGGCAAAGGGGGACGTTCAGGGGCAGTTCACCGCAATGCCGAACAGCGATACAATATCCACCGCCCGCGGATATATGATTTACGAAGACAACGGCACATACAGAGTTATTTATTCAAAATAAGGCAGCACGGGAGGGACGGAATAAACTTTTCCGTCCCTCAAATAGACTGAAATACTACGTAAGAGGAGTGACTTTATGAAATTTAAAAGAATATTTTCGCTATTGCTTGCGTTTGCGATGCTTGCTTCACTTCTGCCGGCAAATATCGTGTTTGCCGGTGAGGAAAGCATAGAACCGATAAAGTATGTGTTCACCTCCGCTGCCACAAAAGAGGGAGAATCTGTTGATCTGCTTAACGGAGGAACTTTCACATTAAACAATGAG
>JAFSIZ010000115.1 GCA_017439555.1 Oscillospiraceae bacterium
CTCGAAATACTCCTTGCTCGTTCCGTAGCTGAACGGCGGTCTGTATGCAAAGCTATCCTCAGGACGGGCCGCCCGTTCCAAATATCCGCTGCAAATGCCGTAATGGTCACTGCCGCCTGAGATATACAGATTTTTATCAAGTGCATACTTATATACGTAATCCTTTTCCTCTTCGGTAAGAAGCGCGTGGCTCACCTCAACTCCGTCTATTCCCATTTCCACAAGAGCGTCAAGGCAGAAGAGCTGCATATGCGGATGTGCGATAATGGCAAGCCCGCCCGCATCGTGAATAAGCTGTATTATCTCAGCCTCGCTTTTATACTCGAGCGGTGCTTCCGCATCATTTTTATACTGCCCGTAAACATTTTCTTTGAGGAAGCTTAAATCAGCTGCACTTATTATTCTCTTATCTGCCATCGCAAATCTCAGCTGTGAGCCGCCTATCCACGGCATATTGGTCTTATCGCAATATTCAACAACCTCTTCCCATTCTATACCGGAAACCGAGCCGCGCTTTACCGCATTTTCAAAAAGCTGACGCGTCATTTCCGTCGTGCGATAGCAAAGGTCGGAAATGTATTTCTTCATAGCGGGATATTCGGGATCAAAATCCATACCCACAATATGAAACTGTGAAATAACGTGCGCTTTCGGAACATCCGTCGGCTGATTTTGGAGAAGCGTTGACGGTGTGTTAAATTCCACACCGAGAAGCGTTTCAAGACCGAGCTTTTCACACTCGAGACGAAATTCCGCATAGCCCGAAACCGTGTCGTGGTCTGTAAGCATAACCGCACCGTAGCCCTCGTGCTTTGCGGCAAGAGCCAGCTGGGCGGGAGTGTATCCGCCATCGGAATGAGTTGAGTGTGTATGTAAATTTGCATAAAGTTTCATATTCGTGTTTCCTCTCTTTTTATTATAGCGGAGAGGAAGCACTCTCCGCTATAGGTAAGTTATTATTCTGCTTTATCGCTTATTGTTATCGCGCCGTCGGTGATAAGAGTATAGCCGGTGCCATTTTCAAGAATTGCATAACCTTTATATGTTCCGTTTTTATCAGCAATAACCGCGAACTGATTGCCCGGGTTCGTCATAGGAATCTTTACATCATTCCACATAATACCCTTTTCAATCGCGCCGGTAATGCCGATAAATTCCGCCATTATACCGGTTTCGTTACCTGCTGTGAAGCTGTCGATGAATATCTTCATCGGCGAAGAGAGCTTTGTGTGATCTGCATATACTGCTGTAACAATGCAGTCTTCCCAAGCCTTGAATGTGTAGTTCTTATCAATGCTTACGATTTCGGCTGTTGTTTCGTTTTCGCCCTGCTTTGTCCAGCACTTGAAGTTATCTCCGGTTGCTTCGCAGGGAACATCCTTTCCGTAAGGAACTGTGCGCTCTTCTCCATTAACTGTTACAGTAACATTATCCGGTTGTGTTTTCTCACCGTACTTTGCCACCCAGATGTTTGTAGTTCCGCACTGTACCCATTCATCTGCTGTGCCGTAGCCTGCCATTGAGGGAAGCGCGGGCTGTGTGCCGGTTCCGATGAGCTGACCGTTCTGATTGTAATATTCATTAGGAGCATTTTCAATATCGCTTTCGTATACTGCGATAAGGTAGTTTCTGCCATCTTCTACAGGAACATAGTCGTTGATAATTCTATCAAATGAAATTATTCTCTTCTTAGTATCCAATCCTTTTGCCCAATAGAGGAAGGGATTGCCGTCCTCATCAGCTTCCGGTGCTTCGAGAGTATATGTGCCATTCCTGTTATCAACCGGAGCGATTACATCACCGGTAATATCTAATCCTGTTACACTCGGTGCAGTGTAGGAGTAATTATCCTCTTTGCCATCAAGCTCAAATGCAATTTCAAGGTCTGTCTTCTCCGGTTCTGCACCGTCCGTAACCTCATACGCGACTGTGCTTGTTGCTACACCACCGTTTTTAGCAACGGTTGCAGTAATCTCGGTTTCTCCGTTTGCAAGCTTTGTTATCTTGCCATCAGCTGCAACGGTTGCAACAGCTTTATTCGAGCTGTCGTATGTTACAGTAAAGGTGTTATCAAGCGTCTCTGTTGTTTTATCAGACATAACTACCGTGCTTGCAACAGATGCCGTATCGTCGGTTATGCTAAGCGGAGCATACATCGGAACGATTGCGCCGTCACCACATGTCAGATAAAAGTCACCCACATAGCCGTAGCGGCCGGTCTTCGTACTTTCATCGGTCGGATCTGTATAATAGTAGTCACTTTGGAAAGAAAGTACGTACCATCCGGCATCATCAAAGCTAAACCCACTTATGTAATTCGGTGTCTCAACAAACACCCACTTATCTCCTATCTCTCCGTTATAGCATATGTATTCCCCTACGTAGTCTCCGAGAGAACTTGGAGTTGTACCATCTGTATCCAATGCAAACTTATCTAAAGCGATTTGATATATCTTTAATTTTCCCCCAGTCTTGTATTCACAATTGTGCATCTCCATGGTATACTCCCCCGCAGTCGGAATATATACCTTAAAGGATACAGACTTTCCACTACCTATCTGCGCACATCCACCTTTAGATTTAAAATATGTCCCACTTTTATCATCTCCGGTATCATTCTTATCACTCGTTCCTATAAAACCATAAAAATAGTTTGTATACTCGGGAGTCAACGCCGTTAAAAAACCGGATTCCTTTTTCTCGGTTGAGTCTGTGCCTATGCTGTAGAATATCTTTGCTCCATTTTCGGCACTCTCCGTCTCACCTGTTGCAAAAGCAACCGGGACAAGGGATAAAATCATCGCGAGGGTAAGAATCATTGCCAATAATCTTTTCATTTTGTTTTTCCTCCTCATTTTTTATATAAAAGTGTTTCCTATTAAGTCGGCTTGGTGTTGGAGTTCCAACACCAAAGGGCATATGCCCTTTGCGCGATACGGTTTAAATATTTACATTGACATAATATTTTCCGTCCTTTCCTTTTGTATCAAGCTTTATCGCGTTATCCTCAAAGCATATGCTGCAGTTCCTATTTTCCTTGCAATTTACGCTGATATCAAACGGAAGCTTATTAAGCCACAAAAGAGGAAGCGCATCATCATAGCCATATGTACTTCCGTTATTTCTTATGTTGGTAACAGAAACAACACCATCTGAAGCCGCAACATCCGCTTTCATCCGATCGGAGTTCAGAATGTTTTCAAAGCTTGCCTTGCCTTCATTTACGTTTATGACAAACTGAACATCACTTCTTGTATACGGCAAACACGCGCGTTCTATCTGAAACCCCTGAACTCCACGTTCAGCTAACCAGCGATAATCTGAATAAGAGCTGAGAATTGCCGAATGAATTTCCACGTTATTCTCTCTTGCATATTCAATAGCTTCAAGAGACGAGTTCCAATACTCTTCCATATCCGGCGAGGGGCAGTAAAACAAATTCACAATTCCGTGCCCGAAAGAAATAACTCCGTCAACCAGCTCCTTCGTCAGCAGCGTTCCTCTGTCACCTATAACGTGCGATAACGGAATTTCGTTGTTGTATTTGCTTGCCTCGCAAAGCGTTTCGTGTGTAAAAGAATTTATAACACAATGATTTTCCATATTGTATTTTCTGAGAATTCTGAACGTTTCCGCAACAACCTCTTTTATTCTGTTGTTACGAAGCGTTATATAAGCAATTTTCCCGTTTTCTCTGCAGATACGGA
>JAFSIZ010000116.1 GCA_017439555.1 Oscillospiraceae bacterium
GCCCGGAACACGTAAGCTTGGACGTACCACTGATGCTCGTATGGCAATGCTTCGCGCAATGGTTACGTATTTGCTTGAAAACGGAAAGATAGAAACAACGCTTATGCGTGCTAAAGAAGTTCGTCCGCTCACAGAGAAGATGATAACTCTCGGAAAGACAAACACATTGCACAATAAGCGCCAGGCACTTGCTTTTATCACAAAGGAAGATGTCGTTAAGAAGCTCTTCGATGAGATTTCACCGAAGTATGCAGAGCGCAACGGTGGTTATTGCCGTATCACAAAGCTCGGCCCGCGTCGCGGTGACTGCTCAGAGATGGCAATCATCGAGCTCATCTAACAATATAAACCCAAAGGATTACCTCAGAGTTTCAAGCCTCTGAAGTAATCCTTTAAATTTTTAGAACACAGGAAGTTTAAGTCCTGTGTGCTTTTTGTATTTTTGTCAGCAAAGAATAATGCTATTTCAGACGATTTTTTCAATTAACTCATCCGCAAAAGAATAAAGCTCTTCAAAATCAATATACGGATTATATATGTTCTCAAGTTCATCGTGGATGCTTTTTGCTTCAGAAAGAGCAGAGCAAGACGCGCTGAGCATTTCAGTCTTGAGATGTTTGATTGCAGAAAGTCTTTTTTTGTTTGCTCTCAGCGCTTCGGGCAAAATCATCGAATCAATTCTGATTTTTTTGTAATATTCATTTCCTGTGATAGTGTCGCTGCTTTTTGTAACAAACGCAAGTTTAAGCTCGGGAATGAATAAGTGTTCAAGTCTTTCGGGAATAAGGGGATTATAGCATTTGATGATTGATAAACCTGATTTTTCGGCTGCATCAGAAATCGGGCTTAAAAGAAAATGGCCGAGTGCATATGTGTCTTCAAGCGCGTAAAGTTTAAGATCATCATGTAAAGGAAGTGTCAGATATCCTTTTGGCGAAATAGCAGAGAGAAAACGCTTTTTAGCTGTTCCGCAACCTTTGCTTTTTGGGATTTCTGCAGATATGATCCGTTCTGCTTTTTTTCTGATTTTTTCTATAGAGCATCCGCTGAGTGCAATATCGAATAATTCGTTATCGAGCTTGCCTGCGCAGGCGGTGAAACGGTATACGTGCTTGAAACAAGAAGCGTGTTTTTCTTTTGTTGAGATAATTTCGCTTTTTAAAGCTTGAAGTGAAGTCTTGTCTGCGAATCTGCCGAGATCAACATAGCTTTCAACTGCAAGCGGAAAAGACGGTTCAACAACGTGCGGTGCTGTGCCGTCAACAACAGCCGTTGAAAGCTCAGGAAGAATAATCCCGTCGAGAGAGTCGGGATCTGATGAGCAATAAATGCGCTCGACGCCTAAGCCCTTTTTTTCAGCCGCAGCAACAATTTTTTTCATCAGCGAAGATTTGCCGCAGCCGGGGCATCCTTTAAGAATATAAACGGCTTTTGCTTTCTTAAGATCTATAAGCTCATCATAAAATGAGAAGAATCCGCGCGATGAGTTCGCGCCTAAAAAGAATGAGTAGGACATATAAAAACTCCTTCAAGAACTTTTTGCTACATTTTATGCAAAAAAAGCGTTATATGTCACAAAAATAGTCCGTGAAGGACGTGTTTACACAGAAAAATCTTCTATAAGGCTGTAAAGTTCAAAATCTCCGTTGGCGACAATTCCTTGGGTCAGTTCCTCACGGTCACTGTGGCGTAATGTACTCGCATATATATCTGTAACAATAATCGGGCGCGTCATATCACGTTCGTTGAATACGACAACAATGCCGTCTTCAATTTTAAGGACATAGCGAGTAAGTTGAGGCTCAGTAGGTGTGGGTGTTTCTGTGATAGCAGCTTCGGATGCATCCGGTTCTTTTTCTTTTCTGTACTCCCGAAGCTCGGCAAATCCGCTTGCGATAAAACCTAACATAATAAACATTCCGCAGGCGGCAATTGTAATTCGTTTTGAGTTCATAATCCCACTTCCAATCATAAGAATATATTGCTATTATTGCCTGAATCCGCAAGTTTGATACAAAGAAAGAGCACCTGATACACATAATGCATCAGGTGCCAGTAAAGTGGGTTGTGGGGATAAAGATATGAATGGACAGCTCGCCCGAGAGCTTGCCGCCTCTCATCATTTATATGATAACATAATTTCCATAATTTGTAAATACCTTTTTGGAAAAAATTTACAGTAACCATATTTTGCAGATTGAATAGAATGAAGTGAACAATCTTTTAGGAGGTAACACCTTATGTTATGTAACGACAACTACAACAACAGCTGCAACTGCACATGGATTATCATCATTGCTGCAATCATCGTGGTATGGCTTCTCTGTGGCAACAACTTCGCCAACAACAACGGCTGCGGTTGCTGAATAACTCAGGGAAAACGGTGAGCATTTGCTCACCGTTTTTTTATATCGAAAGCTTTGATTCGCGCTCTGCGACATATTTTGCCTTGCGGATAAGAAAATTATACCTTGATTCTGCAGATTTGATTTCATATATACAGGCTTCGATTATTTCCGGGTCTGTTGCGGCGGAAAAACAGTTTCTTGCATAGCGAAGATCAGATAAGGCTTCTTCGATATCGCTGAGAAGCTGTTTCTTTTCCTCTGAGACAGCTTCTTTCTGCTTTTTCAAAAAGAAAGAAGCGAGAAGCGCGCGCAGTTTTTCCGGATATGAGCTTTCTGTTTTTATGGTCTTATCCATTTTAAAACCTCCTGAATTTTGAATATCTTTTTTAAAACTTCTCACACTCTATATATATTTCTATTTTGGACAATTATTCCGCAAAACATACCAAAAATGCGAGAAAAGTGTATATTGTGGAAATGTTGACAGCACGCATCAAAATATGGTAAAATAATTAAATGTGAAAAGATTATAAATCTGAGCGCCAATACATAGCGCGCATGGAGGTTTTATATTGAGTACTAAATCAGCAAAAAGAGAATACGATAACGACAGTATCTCCGCTCTTAAAGGTGCGGAGCGAGTCAGAAGGCGTCCGTCTGTTATATTCGGGTCAGACGGTCTTGACGCTTGTGAACATTCAGCCTTTGAAATTGTTTCCAACTCGATTGACGAGGCGCGTGAGGGGCACGGCGATACGATAATTGTAACGCTCTATGAGGATCATTCTATAGAGGTAGAGGACTTTGGTCGCGGTTGTCCTGTTGACTATAATGAAAAAGAACAGCGCTACAACTGGGAACTTGTTTTTTGCGAGCTGTATGCCGGCGGAAAGATGAATAACAACAATGACGATTCAAACTATGGCTTTGCGCTCGGTTTAAACGGTCTTGGCGCCTGTGCGACGCAATACACTTCCGAATATATGGATGTAAATGTATGGCGTGACGGAAACAAATATACTCTGCATTTTGAAAAGGGTGAAAATATCGGCGGTCTCAAGACGGAACCGGCTGACAGGAAAAAGACGGGTTCACGCATACGCTGGAAGCCCGATCTCGAAGTTTTCACAGATATAAACATACCTGCAGAATATTTCCTTGACACATTAAAGCGTCAGTCTGTGGTAAATGCCGGGATAACCTTCAAATTTCGCTTGCAGCGCGGCGGAAGCTTTGAAACAACTGAGTTCAGATATGAAAACGGAATAGTTGATTATCTCGAAGAGCTTGCAGGCGACAAGCCGACGCTCACGAAGCCTCAGTTCTGGACCTGTGAGAGAAAAGGTCGCGACCGTGATGACAGGCCTGAATACAAGCTCAAGATTTCGGCTGCGTTCTGCTTCACAAACACAGCGGCGAAGATTGAATACTATCATAACTCTTCGTGGCTTGAATATGGCGGAGCGCCGGACAAGGCTGTCAGAAATGCATTTGTCTATGCGATAGACAATTTTGCAAAGCAGAACGGAAAATATCAGAAGAATGAAAGTAAGATAAACTTTGCTGATATTATGGATTGCCTGCTGTTTGTTTCAAACAATTTTTCAACGATTGCGTCATATGAAAACCAGACCAAAAAGGCTGTTACAAACAAGTTTATCCAGGAGGCTATGACAGAGTTTCTTCGCGCTCAGCTTGAGATATATTTTATCGAAAATAAAGACGAAGCCATGCGTATCTGCGATCAGGTGCTCGTAAACAAACGAAGCCGTGAAAGCGCAGAAAAAGAGCGTCTCAATATCAAAAAGAAGCTTTCGGGAAATCTCGATATAACAAGCCGCATCCAGAAGTTTATAGATTGCCGCACGAAAGACCGTGAACGCCGCGAGCTTTATATCGTGGAGGGTGATTCTGCGGCAGGTGCATGTAAGCAGGGAAGAAGCGCGGAATTTCAGGCTATTATGCCTGTGCGCGGAAAAATTCTCAACTGTCTTAAAGCGGATTTTGGAAAGATATTCAACAGCGATATAATCGTTGATCTCGTAAAGGTTCTCGGTTGCGGTGTTGAGGTTCAGAGCAAGAAGAACAAGGATCTTTCGTCCTTTGATCTTGCAGGACTGCGTTGGAAGCGCGTCATAATCTGCACAGACGCCGATGTTGACGGATTCCAGATAAGAACACTTATCCTCACGATGATCTACAGGCTTATGCCAACGCTCATCAAAGAAGGATATGTATATATCGCAGAATCACCGCTCTATGAGATAAACAGCGGAAATGATACGTATTTCGCATATTCCGATGCGGAAAAGAATGAGATAGTTGAAAAGCTCGGCAAAGCAAAATATACAGTTCAGCGCAGCAAAGGTCTTGGTGAGAACGAGCCTGATATGATGTGGGAAACAACGATGAATCCTGAGTCACGCCGTCTCATCAAGGTTGTGCCGGATATGGCAGAAGCGGCCGTCGCAGAAATGTTTGATCTCCTTCTCGGGGATAATCTTGCTGCCCGCAAAACGTTTATTGCAGAAAACGGCTGGAAATATCTCGACGAAGCAGATGTGTCGTAAAGGGGGCAGAGACTGATGGCAAGAAAAAAGAAAACAGAAGAAAAAGAGCGCAAGGTCTTTGGTCTCAGCGCTGAGGTAGTCGAACAGCAGATAACAGAAACTCTTGAGAAGAACTATATGCCATATGCGATGTCCGTCATAATTTCGCGTGCAATACCTGAGATAGACGGCTTCAAGCCATCGCATAGAAAGCTTTTGTATACAATGTATACAATGGGGCTTCTTACAGGCGCAAGAATGAAATCTGCAAACGTTGTCGGACAGACAATGAAGCTCAATCCACACGGTGATGCGGCAATATACGAAACGATGGTGCGTCTTTCACGCGGCTATCAGGCGTTGAATTTCCCGTTTGTGGATTCAAAGGGTAACTTCGGTAAAGTGTATTCCCGCGATATGGCATATGCGGCATCACGTTATACAGAGGTAAAGCTTGCAGCCATCTGCGCAGAGCTGTTCCGAGATATCCGTGACACGGTCGATTTTGTGCCAAACTATGACAACACGACAGAGGAACCGACACTTCTGCCGACGGAGTTTCCGAACATTCTCGTCTCTGCAAATACGGGTATTGCCGTCGGTATGGCATCGAATATCTGTGGATTCAATCTCACAGAGGTTTGCCGCACGACTATTGAGCTTATCCGGAACCCTGAGCATGACATAGCATCGACTTTGCTCGCTCCCGATTTCCCGACAGGCGCAGAGCTTGTATATGATAAAGCGGCAATGGAGGAAATATACAGAACCGGTAGAGGTTCGTTCAAGCTCAGAGCGCGCTGGTTATATGATAAGGCAAACAACCTTATAGAGGTTTTTGAGATTCCGTATACGACGACGATTGAAGCGATTATAGATAAGGTAAGTGAGCTTGTAAAGGGCGGAAAATTGCGTGAAGTTTCGGATATGCGAGATGAATCGGATAAAGAAGGCCTGAAGCTTGCGATAGAGCTGAAACGCGGAACAGATCCGGAAAAGCTGATGCAAAAGCTCTTTAAGCTCACGCCGCTTATGGATTCCTATTCCTGCAACTTCAATGTCCTTATAGGCGGAAATCCGATGGTTCTCGGTGTCCGAGAGCTTCTCAATGAATGGACAGCCTGGAGAACAGAATGTGTAAAGCGCCGCATCTTTGCAGAGCTCAAGCGCAAGAAGGACAAGCTTCACAAATTAAAGGGACTTAAAAAGATTCTTCTCGATATAGACCGCGCGATTGCAATCATCCGTGAGACGGAAGAGGAGAGCGAGGTTATTCCGAATCTTATGATAGGCTTCGGAATTGACGAAGTTCAGGCAGAGTTTGTCGCGGAAATCAAGCTCCGCAATATCAATAAGGAATATATATTAAAGCGCGTTGCTGAAACAAGCGAGCTCGCTGCGGAGATAGAAGATCTTGAGGATATCCTTGCAAGCAAGACGAGAATCAAAAATGTCATAATCAAAGGTCTCGAAGAGATTATCAGAAAATACGATGCTCCCAGAAAAACCCAGATTGTATACAGCAATGAAATACAGGAGTATAACGAGGAAGAGACTGTTGAGGATTATCCTGTTCACGTGTTCATATCGCGTGAGGGATATTTCAAGAAGATAACTCCGCTTTCACTCCGTATGGGCGGCGAGCAGAAATATAAGGAAAACGACTCATTGCTCGAGACGTTTGAGACAACAAACCGTGCAGAGCTTATGTTCTTCACGGATAAATGTCAGGTCTATAAAGCCCGTCTGAGCGACTTTGCGGATACAAAGGCGAGCGTGCTCGGCGACTATCTGCCGGCGAAGCTCGGCTTTGACGAGGGTGAACAGATTGTATTTATGTGCAACCCTGAGGATTATAAAGACCATCTCGTGTTTGTCTTTGAAAACGGCAAGGTGGCAAGAGTTGAGCTTTCGTCCTATGAGACAAAGACAAACAGAAAACGTCTCACGGGTGCATATTCAGACAAGAGTCCGCTCGTTGCGATGTTCGAGATAAAAGAAGATGAACAGCTTGTTATGTATTCGACGGAAAACCGTGCCCTTATCTTCCATACAGCGCTCCTGGCGCCGAAGACATCAAGAAGCACGCAGGGCGTCGCGGTTATGAAGCTCAAGCCGAAATATAAAGTAAAATATGTCTGCCGCGCAGAAGGCTCAAGCATCAAGGATGCATCGCGCTATCGCGTGCGCAATCTTCCTGCAACAGGTGCAAGGCTCACAGACGATGAACGCCTTGATGAACAAATAACGCTGTTTTAAGTGATATGAAAAATGGCTTGCGGAATAATCCGTAAGCCATTTTATTTCCTGAGTTGTTATTAGAAAAGCTATGTGATATAATAATTTTATAAAGGTTTTCTGAAACGGAGAATCAAAATATCCGATATGAGAATTTCAATTGATCTGAATGTCCTGTTTCTGAAAGAGCTTTATGACGGAACTTGCTGTGATTTATGAAGGTGAAGTAAAATGTTCAGATATACTTCAGACAACAAAAGATACCATACATTGCATTACCACCTTATGAATAAGTTTGGTGAAAAGGTTTACAAGGCGGTAATTGATGCAGGCTTTACGTGTCCGAATATTGATGGGAAATGCGGATATGGCGGATGCGCATATTGCTATGACGGAGCGGGAGAGTTTACCCACGGTTCTGCGTTCACAATAACAGAGCAGCTGAGCAAAGAGCGTGAACGCATATTAAAAAAGTCCGGTGCTCCAAAGCTGATTGCATATTTTCAGGCTCATACAAATACGTATGCACCGATTGAAGTTCTTCAGGAAAAATATTCCGAAGCACTTGATTTTCCGGGAGTTGTCGGGCTGAGTATAGCAACGAGAGCTGATTGTATTGATGAAGATGTTGCGGCGTTGCTCTCTGAATTTTCGGAGAAAACATATCTGACGGTAGAACTCGGTTTGCAGACAATTCACGATAAAACTGCGCGTGAGTTCAATCGCGGTTATGATTATGAGGCCTTTTTATATGCATATAATCTGCTGAAAGAAAAAAACATCCGTGTATGTGTGCATATTATAAACGGATTGAAAGGGGAAGGCAAAGGTGATATGATTGAAACGGCAAAGTGCGTCGGAAAACTCAATCCCGATGCCGCGAAGATACACCTTCTCCATATAGTTCGCGGAACGCGTTATGCAGAGCTTTTCGCAAACGGAGAAATTAAGACGATGAGTAAAGTTGATTATATTGACACAGTGTGTGCCCAGCTTGAATATCTGCCACCGGAGACTGTTGTCGAGCGAATAACAGGCGATGGCGGAAGAGCTACATTGATAGCTCCGCTGTGGAGTCTTGATAAGATATCAGTGCTCGGCGGGATAGATAAGGAAATGGCGTTAAGGAATACATATCAAGGTGTAAAATATATCAGAGAATGAAGGGGAGTATAACCATATGGAAAAACTTGTGAAGAGAATCAACGAGCTTGCAAAAAAAGCAAAAGCAGAAGGTCTGACGGAAGCTGAAAAAGCAGAGCAGGCGGTGTTGCGCCGTGAGTATATAGCAAAATTCCGTCAGGGGATGGAAAATGCTCTGAGCAGTGTATATATTGTTGATGAAAAAGGCAATAAGAAAAAAGTCGAAAAGAAGAAAAAGCCGTTTATGAACTAAAAAACGCCGCACAGAAAATTGAAGTGACCCCAAAAAGTTAGACAAATATTTCTAACTCAAATTGTTTAAGCTGCCGAAAGGGCTTGCTGTCTGTGTAATGCAGGTGGCAAGCCCTTTAGTCTTGCCTTAATTCGCCGGTTGTTGTAGTAATCAA
>JAFSIZ010000117.1 GCA_017439555.1 Oscillospiraceae bacterium
ATATCAGCAGATATATAATTGTTGTCCTCGTCAACGGCAGTTGCATTTACCTCTGCGGTAGCCGTTGTTGTGCCTGCGACAGGTGCATTATTGGGAGATACGTTTACAAACTCATCGCCGAGGTCTTCCTTGTAGTCCGTGGTTGTTGCTTTGAGGTTTATGGATTTGAGATAAATTCCACGGACGTCGGAAGTGTGTCCGCAAGAACCGAGTCCCTTGTAGCTTGCAACAAGATAATACTCACCCGGAGTGGGGATGCTTACGTTTCCTACATAAGTTGAGCCTTCGGCTGTGAAAAAGTCAACCTCGCTACCTACCGTGTTTGCCGCAATGTTTTCCAGGTTAAGCTCATTACTTGCGGAAAATACGGAGAACTGACCGAGAGCATCATGGTTAAGCTTTGTTCTTTCAAATGAAAGCTCGTATGTATCAGCTCTGTCTACCTTTATTTTCAGAGCAATGTATCCGTTTGTAAGATTTCGGGTAGTCATCATAACACCGCCGCTGCTTACGTAAAGAGATGCACGACCGTAATCTCCCGCATACGACCAGTTGCCGCTGTTTTTCGTATTTATATATGTATAATCATCGGTGAGGAAACGTGTGAGTGCATTATTATAGAGCATGTAAGCGCTTCCGTTTTTCCATACGCCCACCGTGCTGTTCTGCGAATCGGTTGCGTTTGCCGCATTGGTGTCTATTGGCAGACCCGTATCCGCACCGTCACCGTCGGTATCAACGTCAACACCGCCTGTGGTCTGGTCTGTGCTGAAGTTGTAATCATACTCTACATATTCCTTTTCGCGGGGCACAAGCTTGAGGCCCGACGGAAGGAAATAATGGAAGTTTTTGTTATTGGTCTGTGCCGCATTGTATGCAGAATCGCTCTCGCCGTTGGGAACAATGAAGAGATAGCAGTTGGTATTATCTGAAAGATATACCGAACGCATTGTGAGAGCACTTCCGGTATATGAATCAACAATTCCCACACGGTACTTTGTATCAAGAGACTTAATCGTATCGGAAAGATTATTGTTGGTTATTGTTCCGTCAATTTCTGTCTTGGGAACAAGATATATTTCGGCAATGGGACCATATGCATGCCAGGAATAGCTGAGAGTAGGGGTATAATATCCACCCTTCTTTATCTCAAGCTCAAAGCAGATTGCAGAAGCTGCTCCGTCCATATCGGGAGAAAAGGTTACAGTCGTATCTGTCTTCTTTCCCGGTCTGTAATAAGATACTCTTATATAGCTCTTATCGGAGCAACAGCTGTCGCTGTCGGGGAAGGACTTTGCAACATACCCCCAGCGGTCATAACCTTCCGCAGTATTTTCAATACTGTGGATTGCAGTTGTAAAACTGACGGTAGTCTTATCTGCGGTGGTTGTGTGTGCCGCATTGGTGAATACGAAGTTATACTCCGTAGCCTCCGCCGTTGTTTCTGTGGCAAAAGCCACGGGAAGCACGCTCATCATAAGTGCCGTCACAAGAAGTATGGATATGATTCTCTTCATTGTTTTTCCTCCTCAATTACAAAAGGTACAATTACCCGTAGTATATTTAAATTTTATAATATGTGCACACCCCCTCCAATATGAAAAATTGCATTTTCGGACGATTTTTTCTTGAATTTCAAAATACTTTATAGTATGATAAATATATAAACCACAGGGGGTGATTGTCTTCTACTATTTACCGGTAAAACCGAATGTGCCCGTTGCCGCTTTTCTTGAGGAGGAAACCTTTCTGAATATGTATGGGCTCTATGTTGACAAGCTGTGGTCAAAGTCTGTTGACTCACCTCATAACCACGATTATTTCCAGCTTTACTACACCGTTTCCGGCTCATACAAGCACACCATAAACGGAGTTACAAAAGTCTGTACCCCAGGAGATGTTTCGCTGATTATGCCCTATACCATTCATCAGCTTGATTCTCTTGATACAAACATCGATGAGACAGTACTTATATCAATTTCCTTTCTCCCCGAGCTTTTTCCGCAAAAGAACATTCCCCTTTACCCAATATCCTTTAAAGATGCCGCCTTCAGGGAAAAGCTTTTCCCTTACTCAATGATACTTTCCGGAGAAGACAAGCTTTTTGCGGATAAGCTTATGCTGGATATTCATTCGGAGTTTCAAAAACATTCGGATATGTTCATCACTTCAATTTTAAAAAAACTTATGACATTTTTTGATATATGCCACAAAAGCTCGGGACTTCCGGTAAAAGGAACATCTCTTTCTGCAAGGATTTCCTCGGCAGAGCAAGTTTACAAGGCATCACGGTATATAAATGAAAAAAGCCACGAGAAGCTCACCATAGAAGAGCTTTCAGCTATCTCCACAATGTCACGGAGCACCTTTACGAAAAACTTCCGAAGTGTTATGGGTATGAGCTTTCACGACCTTCTTCTGGAGATAAGGCTTTCAAAAGCTGTTACGGAGCTCCGCTATTCCCACAAAAGCATTGCCGAA
>JAFSIZ010000118.1 GCA_017439555.1 Oscillospiraceae bacterium
AGCAGTTTTGGGGGAGGAATTTCGTCGTGAATAGAAGCAACAAAATCTTGCAATACTGACGTATTGCGGGATTTTTTTGTGAGCTATTCGCGGTAAATTACCGACCAAAACCGTTTTCTCCCTATGTAAAGACGCCTAAAGTGCGAGGATTTTTTCTTTTGCAACCGAACTTCAAAAAACAAGAAAAAGGGATTGCCCGAAGGCAATCCCTTTTGTCACTTTATTATTTGTTTTCCATTCTATAGAGCATTGTTGCACATTCTGCACGTGTTGCAGTCTTTCTCGGCGCAAGCTTTGTTTCGGAAACTCCGTTGATTACCTTCTGCCCTACAGCCCAGTTGAGCGCTGTGATTGCATACTCACTGATGTCTCCGGCATCCTCGAATGCCGCAAGGTTTTCTTCGAGTGTCACAGCTTCCATACCCTTACGGACTTCGTTTCTGAAGATGATTGCCGCAAGCTGTTCGCGTGTTATAAGATCGTCAGGCTTGAAGATTGTGTCGCTATGACCTGTTACAACGCCGTTTTCCTGTGCCCAGGTGATTGCGTCTCTGTAATAGGAATTCGGCTTAACATCAACAAACGGACACTCACCGGAAGGTGTGGGGCTTCCTGCCATACGCCAGAGAACTGTAACTATCATTCCGCGTGTTGTGTTGAGATCCGGGGAGAAGATTCGCGGTGCTGTGCCGCTCATATATCCCTTCTTTCCCATCCATTCTGCCGCTTCTGCATACCATATTCCTGCAGGCACGTCATCAAAGAGCTTATCTGATTCGAGCTTTCCGCCCTTATCATCTTCAGGCTTTGGAGCTTCTTCCTTTTCTGTGACAGTCGGCGTTGTATTTCCTCTTCCTGCGCCTGTTGCCGGAAGGCCACCGCCACCGGAGGGACGATAGGTCGGAGCGCTCGGCTTTTCCCATATAAAGCTGTCACTTGTGAGGATTGTGCCGTCTTTATATTCAACCTCTGCGTAGTATTCTTTTCCGTTTCGCTCTACTCCGCTGAAGGTTTCTTCATCTGCACCGTCCACAAGGACATCATCGATTTCGCCAACCTCGAACCATCTGTATTCCGCGATATCCGCATCGCAGTTTGTTTCGACAAAGGGTTCATCGTCTGTCGGCTGATGGGTGATTGCATAATCTGTAAGAACGGGAGCAAGCGCACCCCATGCATCATAAAACTCTTCCATATCCGAAGCTGTTATTTCACCGTCAGTATCATATTCGGCTACCGGTTCATCACCATAAAGTTGGATATATCCTCCGGATGAAGAGAAGCCCCAGAGCTGCCAGCCATCAAGAAATTTGCCCTTTGGTGCCTCACCTGCCATAGCTGTTACTTCATCATCGGCAAGAGAAAGTGGAGCTGCCATAAAGTCGCGTTTAATATTATTATCTCTGTTAAACCGGTCGAGTTCCATATTGGGAGCATTGAGAATATCATCTTCGCAGGAAAGTACATAGACTCCGCCGGTAAGACCGACTCTCAGGAGCATCGGCTCGACAATTCTTGTGTATGTAGTTGTTCCCGTCTGTGTTTCCGGGAAATCCGATGCATCAAATACATGGTCAACCTCAAAATCGTTTACACAAGGACCGCAGGTTCCGTCTGTGGTGTCGGTTTCCCAAAGAAGCCAACCGATAATCTTAAAGTCGGGATGAACATCAAGCGAAAGAGAAGAATTCTCATGGTCTATAAAATCACTGAGCTTAACCTTACCCTCTGTCAGAGGCAGGGTTTTATAAATGCCCCATACATCTTCGCCTTCCTGGAGATAGTCTCTTTCATCATAAAAAAATAAGAAACGGATCTCTGTTTTTGCTCCCTCGCCTGCGGCAAAGGCGGTTGTTGCAAATGTGGTTGTTGCAAGCATGAGCACCGCAAGCCACAGAGATGCAAGTCTTATAAGTTTTTTCTTCATTGTTTTTCCTCCTTATATACATTTCTGTTTTATTGATAAAATAATAACACGCTTTTCCTCATAACACAATATTTTTCGGAAAATTTTACATAGAAATAATATACTTAAGATGCCTCCATCCGTCGCGGAAAGTACGGAGATGTGGCTTATGACCGCGCCTGTCCTTTCGGAGCGGAGTCGGAATCTCGCATATCGATGCGCCCGACTTTGCAAAGCGGCAGATGATTTCCGTTGCAAACTCCATCCCATCACACGATAGAGAAAGCGAACGCGCTATGTCCGCATCAAAGCCGCGCAGACCGCAATGGAAATCCCCGACCTTTGCGCCGCATTTCATTCTCGCAAGAAGTGAGAGAACGGGAACTCCGATTTTGTGAAGAAAAGGCATTGCACCGCGTTCAATTCCGCCCCGGAATCGGTTTCCCATGACGAGCATGTATCCTTCGCGAAGCTTTTCGACAAAGCCGCCGAGATTTCCTAAATCATAGCTTCCGTCCGAGTCACCCATAATTATATATTTTCCCTGCGCCTCCGCTATTCCTGCGCGGAGCGCCGCACCATAACCGCGCTTTTTGACGTATATGACTCTTGCGCCGAGGAGAGCTGCAATTTCTCTTGATTTGTCCTCGCTTCCGTTGTCTGCAATCAGTATCTCCGCATCGATATTCGATTTTGCTATGTATTTTTTAGCCTCATTTATACAAAACGCAATCGTTTTCTCTTCATTGAGACACGGCATCAGAATTGTCAGTTCCATAAAAGCACATCACTTTCAAAGTTTTTTCTTTCTTTTAACGCCGCAGGAGGAAAGCACAACCGCGGCAAAGAGAGAAAACACCGTAGCCGCAAGAGCCCGATATGTGAAGAACTCGTGGAGATACGAATGATTCTGCAAAATCGCATATCGCAGAAAAACAGTTGCACCGATTATAAGAAGCGTTATAATTCCGCCTTTGTCATAGCCATCTTTTTTCAACAGATAAAACGCCGAGGAAAGGACTGCGGCTGATATTGCAACTCCCAAAATTACCCGAGCCGCTTCAATTCGCTCTCTTCCGCCGAAAAGAACCGTCAGGTTTGCGGGAATCCCCGAGAGAAAGCCCGCACCTTTCTCGGCACCGAACCTCACACCCGCAGAAGTTGCGGCAAGGATGAACTTATTCTCCCCCGTCGCAAGGCTTGCAAGAAGCCATTTTGCAAGGAATGCACCCAGATAGGAAACAGCAAAGCATATGCCCGCAAAGAGGAAAAGTTTCAGGTTTGAAGAAAGCTTTTCACCTCTGCCTTGCTCCGTTCTCACCGCAAACACAAGCGCAAGCGGCAGAAGAAACGGAAGAGTCTCACAGGTTAGAAAATCAAAAAACGCGGTAAGAACACCCCCTATGACGGAAAGTGTGCAGAGCGCAAAGCTTCCGCGCCGCTCGAGCAATATGAACAATATACACATAAATAGCGCGATGACAAACACAGGCTGATATTCAAGCGAGAGTCTCACATTCCAGATATGAACAGAAAGAAGCGACAAAATAAAACAAACACAGCTCTTCGGGCATTTTTTCCAAAGAAGAAGCGATGCGCAGAATGCCGCGAGCACAAGTATTTTCAAAAACTCAGTGAGCTTCATTCCTTCAACATCGAGATAAAGATGCTTGACTCTTGCGATTCCCGCATTGCCGTGCCAATATCGGCTGTAGTCAGTGTCGGGGGATATTTCTTCATCAACAAGCGACAGATATAAGCCCGCATTCTCGCCATAGTCGCCGCCGCTGTAATATTTCGTGTCAAGAGCGCCGCTCTCTCCCATATTCAGGGCAACTCCGAGAAGAATTGCATCAGCATAATTATCGGAAATGCCGCAGAGCCTGCCGCTTTCCGGAATATCAAATGCAGCCTTTTCTTTATAGGACAAAGCGCTCTTCAGCATGTTATCATAGATTGCCTCATCGGGAACGAGCGCGCTCAGCGCGAGAAATCCCCAAAGCAGACCGAGGCACAAACAGAATATCAGCAGAAGAAAACCTGCTTTTTTCAATATATGTGGCATATTCTCACTTCCTTCTATTATGGATTATATCACATTCTCTCCTTTTCTTTCAATATCAGTTTCTCAAAACGCATTTTGCTATTGCTTTTTTCCGTGTTTTGCATTATCATTATATATGTAAAAATTTTGGAAATAAGGTGATTTTTATGGTACATAAGTTTTATAACGGCAAAGTCATTCTCGGAAACACGATTGCTCCCGAGGGTACAGCAGTCTACACAGATGGCGACAGAATCGTTGCTGTAACAAAGGAAGAGCGCCCCTTTGATGTCGGCCACGATGCAGGCGGCAAATATATCTCTCCGGGATTTATTGATATCCACGTTCACGGCGGCGGTGGCGGCGACTTTATGGACTGCACGGTTGATGCATTCCTCGCAGCTGCAGAGCTCCACGCAAAGTTCGGAACAACAGTTCTTCTCCCGACGGCTTCAAGCGGCGTTATCGAAGAATATATCGGTATGTTTGAAGTTCTTGATGAAGCAAACGCAAAGAACACAAAGGGCGCATATATGCCGGGCATCCATCTCGAAGGCCCGTATTTCGCACTCGCTCAGGCAGGTGCACAGAACCCCGAATACATCACACCTCCGAAGCCCGAGGACTATAACCTTCTTCTCGAAAAATACGGCGACAAGCTCGCACGCTGGAGCTCTGCTCCCGAGCTTCCCGGCAGCAAGGAATTTGCAAGAGCCTGCATTGATAACAACGTTGTTGTTGCAGTAGGTCACTCCGATGCTGATTATGACACAGTTATGGAGGCATATGACTGGGGCTATCAGCTCATCACCCACCTCTATTCCGGCTGCAGCACAGTTCACAGAAAGAATGCATATCGCATCTCAGGCGTTGTCGAGGCTGCATATATGATTGACGGAATGGACGTTGAGATTATCGCAGACGGCTGCCACCTTCCGGCAAGCCTTCTCAAATATATCGTGAAGTTCAAGGGTGTTGACCGCATCTCTCTCATCACGGATGCTCTCCGCGGTGCAGGCGGCGCAGATGGCGGCACATTCATCGCAGGAAGCCTCAAGAACGGATATGAAGTCGTTATTGAAAACGGCGTTGCAAAGCTTATGGACGGAACTGCTTTCGCAGGAAGCATCTCGACAACAAACCGCCTTGTACGCAATATGATGCAGATGGCAGACTGCACACTTCTCGAATCCGTCAGAATGATGACTGCAAACCCGGCAAGAATGGCAAACCTCAAGGATCGCGGTGCTATCCGTGAGGGCAACTTTGCAGATATCATAATCTTTGACGACAATATCGACGTATCTCTCACAATGGTAAACGGTAACGTGGTATTTGAAGGTTAAGGGTGATTTATTATGGTACATAAGTTTTATAACGGAAAAATAATTCTCGGAAAAAGCTTTGCTCCCGAGGGCACAGCTCTTTACACGAAGGATGACAGAATCCTTGCAATAACGAAGGAAGAGCTTCCCTTTGACGTCGGCCACGACGCAGGCGGCAAGTATATCTCTCCGGGCTTTATCGATATCCATGTCCACGGCGGTTTCCTTATGCGCTTTGAGGAATGCTCTGTAGAAGAGATGTTTGACCTTGCAACAAAACACGCAGAATTCGGTACAACAACCATTCTCCCGACAGCATCTGCCGCTCCGACAGAGCAG
Organism: Oscillospiraceae bacterium; assembly: GCA_017439555.1. GTDB lineage: Bacteria > Bacillota > Clostridia > Oscillospirales > JAAYXM01 > SIG480. The sequence goes on from JAFSIZ010000118.1 coordinate 5,615, forward strand.
TATGTGAAGATGTTTGAGACCTTCAGGGAAGTAAAGAATCACCCGAACCCCCGCGGTGCATATATGCCGGGCATCCATATGGAGGCTCCCTATTTCTCGGGTGCGCAGGTCGGTGCGCAGGGCTCATCCATCCGCCCCTATGACAAAGAAGAATATACAATGCTCATCGAGCGTTACGGCGATCTCATAAACCGTTGGAGTGCCGCTCCCGAAATGGAAGGCGCAGAAGATTTTGCACGCGCTTGCCGCGATGCAGGAATTCAGCTCTCAATCGGACATTCCGATGCAGATTATGAGTGCATTGAAAAGATGTTTGACCAGGGATTCAACTGCGTAACCCACCTCTATTCCTGCACGAGCACGGTGCATCGAAAGAATGCATACCGCTATGCCGGTATTGTTGAGGCTGCTTATATGTTTGACGATATGGATGTCGAAATCATTGCTGACGGAAAGCACTTACCTGCTGTCCTTCTCAAATTCGTATGCAAGCACAAGGGGCTTGACCGCATCTCAATAATCACCGATGCAACCCGTTTTGCAGGTCTTCCGGACGGCTCGGAAAAGATTTACGGTTTTACCGATGTAATTATTGAGGACGGTGTTGCAAAAGTTCCGGACCGCAGCTGCTTCTCAGGAAGCTGCGCGACAACTGACAAGCTCGTCCGCAATATGATAAACCTTGCTGAGCTTCCGCTTCTCGATGCAGTCCGCCTTGCAACGGTCAACCCGGCAAGAATGGCAGGACTCCGCGACCGCGGCACACTCCGTGAAGGCGCATATGCAGACATCATCATCTTTGATGATGACATCAACGTGTCTTTCACAATGGTCAACGGCAACGTTGTCTGCGAAAAGTAGCTTAATATAAAAAGTCAGAAAACCCGCAGGCTTTCGGCGCTGCTCTTTAATGAGAAGCCACCGTTTGCCTGCGGGCTCTTTTTTTACAGTTTAAAAGGACACCGCTGTGCAGTGTCCTTTTGTTATCATTATTCTTCGTCTTTCTTCTCTTCAGCCTCGCGCTTTGCAAGCTCTGCATATGCATCCTTACGTGAGAAGTTCGTTCTGCCCTTATCGTCAATACCCATAAACTTGACCCATGTCATATCACCGACGCTGAGGATATCCTCAACCTTTTCGACTCTGCGGTTTTCAAGCTTTGAGATGTGAACCATACCATCCTTGCCCGGAGCGATTTCAACGAATGCACCGATCGGGATGATGCGGACAACCTTTCCATAATAGAGCTCACCGACAACCGGGTCGAGAACGATTGTCTCGATGACCTTCTTAGCGGCCTTGCAGGCTTCGCCATCGATAGCGGAGATATAGACGTTTCCATCGTCTTCGATATCAATCTTTGCGCCTGTGTCAGCAACGATCTTCTGGATAACGCTTCCGCCCTTGCCGATAACATCGCGGATCTTCTCCGGATCGATTGTCATGTGGAGCATCTTCGGAGCATATTTTGAAAGCTCGTCACGCGGTGTCGGGATGCACGGGAGCATAATCTCATCGAGGATGCGATATCTTGCATCACGTGTTATTGTGAGAGCACTGCGGATGATTTCAGGTGTGAGGCCGTCAATCTTGAGGTCCATCTGGATAGCTGTGATACCTGTCTTTGTACCTGCTACCTTGAAGTCCATATCGCCGTAGAAATCTTCTACGCCCTGGATATCGATGAATGTGAGCCATTTGTCCTCGTCTGTTACGAGACCGCAGGAGATACCTGCAACAGGTGCCTTTATCGGAACGCCTGCATCCATAAGTGCAAGAGTCGATCCGCAGATGGAGCCCTGAGATGTTGAGCCGTTGGAGCTCAGAACCTCGGAAACGAGGCGGATGCTATAGGGGAACTCTTCCTCGCTCGGGATAACCGGCTCAAGTGCGCGCTCTGCAAGAGCACCGTGGCCGATTTCACGTCTGCCCGGGCCGCGGCTCGGACGTGCCTCACCGACGGAATAGGACGGGAAGTTGTAGTGGTGGATATATCTCTTGAACTCTTCCTCATAGATTGTGTCGAGCTTCTGCTGATCAGCGATTGTGCCGAGAGTTGCAACTGTGAGAACCTGTGTCTGTCCACGTGTGAACATACCGCTTCCGTGTGTTCTCGGGAGAACACCGACCTCTGCTGCGAGCGGACGGACTTCATCGAGCGCACGGCCGTCAACACGCTTGCCTTCGAGGAGCCACTGACGGACAACTATCTTCTGAAGCTTATAGATGCACTCGCCGAGGAACTGCTCGATATCCGGATATTTCTCTGAATATTCTGCAATGAGCTCATCAGAAAGCACCTTGAAGCGCTTGTCGCGGACTGTCTTGTCGTCTGTATCCATACCTGCACGCACGCGATCGAGGATGTTGGCCTTGAGCTCTTTGAAAAGCTCATCATTAAACGGAACGTGCTCATATTCAAACTTCGGAAGGCCGATTTCAGCCTGAATGCCGCTGATGAACTCGACAACCTTCTTGATCTCCTCGTGTGCGAGCATGATAGCATCAAACATAGCATCGTCTGCAATCTGATCTGCACCTGCTTCGATCATAACAACCTTCTGAGCGCTGCCTGCAACTGTGAGGTTGAGTGTGCTCTTCTCGCGCTCTGCGCTTGTCGGGTTGACAACAAACTTGCCGTCAACACAGCCGATGGAAACGCCTGCAATCGGGCCGTTCCACGGAATGTCGGAAATTGAGAGAGCAATTGATGTGCCGATCATACCTGCGATTTCCGGTGCACAATCGTTATCAACAGAAAGGACTGTGATGGAAACTGCAACATCGTTGCGGAGATCCTTCGGGAAAAGCGGACGGATCGGGCGGTCGATAAGGCGTGATGTGAGGATTGCGCGCTCACTTGGGCGGCCCTCACGGCGCATAAAGCTGCCGGGGATGCGGCCTACTGCATAGAGACGCTCTTCGAAATCAACTGCAAGCGGGAAGAAATCGATGCCTGCACGCGGCTTTTCGGAAGCTGTTGCTGTAACGAGAACAGCTGTTTCACCATAGCGGACAAGGCATGATCCGTTTGCGAGGCCGGCCATCTTACCGGTTTCAACAACAAGCTTACGGCCTGCAAACTCTGTTTCGTACACTTTGTACTTTGAGAAAACCATTTCTTTCATTTTCTTTCGCTCCTTCTTTTATTTTTTCTTTTCCGGAGCTTTCCCGCGGTGGGTTTAGCACTTGGAGCCGCTGCCAAAGCTATATTCAGCCGTGTCTCCAATTGCTAAACAAAACCATACACAGGGAAAGCTTCGCATTTTCGGGGTAATGCTCGAAACCCCCCGGGCGACCTCGCCCGAGGGATTTGACAGACTTACTTACGGAGTCCGAGCTTCGCGACGATTGCGCGATAACGCTCAATGTCCTTCTTCTGAAGGTAGTTGAGCAGGCTGCGGCGCTTACCGACCATCTTGAGAAGACCACGGCGGGAATGATTGTCCTTGTGGTGTACCTTGAGATGCTCAGTGAGCTCAGAGATGCGCTGTGTGAGGATAGCGATCTGTACCTCCGGCGAACCTGTGTCGGTGTCGTGGAGGCGGTTGTTCGTGATAACCTCAGTCTTTTTCTCTTTGAGAATCATGTCTTTCACCTTTCTCCTTTTTAGATTTTTCGCCTCAGATCGAAGTATCCGGTGGGTGAAGCCCTGCATGGAGCAGGCATTTCTCCGGAAACTGCGACTTGGGCCTTCGTAGCATCAGACGAAACTACGGCACATTAGCATGCTTAAATATTCTAACACATATTTTTTCAAATGTAAATACCTTTATGCAAATTATTTTTACAAAAGCAATCCGACAATCTTTTCGACCTGCGCCGGTGTGAGAGTTTGCTTTTTATGATTTGCGATATATTTTAGGATGTTTGTTTCTCCCAGATATTCCGCAGGCGTGCCGATATTGACACGGAAATCGTCTGTGCTGCTGCCTCTGTTGATAACAAGCTCGTTTCTTATGCTGAAAACAGGGGTCTTGACCTCGCCGCCCTTTGCGGTTATATCCACAATTCCCTCTGCACTCGAGAAGAAGACCATTCCCTGCACCCATGTATGCACCCCGTTTTGCTTCAAAAAGCCGGAAAGGCGGTATACATGTGTCGCGACCTGCTTTGCCGGGTTGTAGAATTCATCGGTATAGACATTTCCGCCGCGTGAGGTTTTCTCCTGCGTCCAATCGTGCTCGTCAAGCACACCGTAGATTCTGCCGACCTTGTTTTTTGTTTCGACGATAAACACGCCGTTGTTGCCGACTATTACCGAGTCCATCTCGCTGTGTTTCCCTTCATAGACCACCTCTGCATTCGGTATGACGTGGTATGTATCGGGGAGAACGGAGAGGAGCTTACGCGTGTTAGCCTCGCCCTCTATGCCCTGAGCCAGAACATTCGCCTTCGACATAATCGAACCGCTTTTGACAAAGCAGAGCGCCACGCCGACAAAGCCCAGAAAGGCAAGCGGCGAATTGAGCAGGATAAGCGCCACAGCAACTACGATGCATATGATTGAATACTTTGAATATTTTTTCGATTTTCTGACAAGCTCTTCATATTCACTCTCAAGATTATTTTTTCTGTCATGGTATATTGCCATAAAAACACTCCTTTTCAGTTTAATATAAAAAAACACCGATTCCGGAGAAAGCCTCCGGATCAGGTGCTTTCTTGTTTATACCGTTTGACTTGCTGTCTTTCATAAAATTATAACACGCCGGACCTATCTCGTCAACCGATTAACTTTTCATTATTTTTTCACAAAAGCTTTTTACATTTCATATATAATATGTTACAATAGATTATATAACATACAGAAGAGGTTTTCGATGGACATTACAACCTGCTCCTTCTCGGGGCACAGAGAAATTTTCAGAATACACGCAGAGTCGCTTCCGCGCCTTCTTTCAGACATTGTGGACACGCTGATTGAATCCGGCGTAAGCCGTTTCTGCAGCGGAGGGGCTGTCGGCTTTGATTTGCTCGCTGCCGGTGTCGTGCTTGAAAAAAAAGCACAGGGTGCCGATGTTTCGCTTTCAATGATTCTGCCCTGCCCCGAACAGGCCAAAAGCTGGCCTACCGAAGAAAAGGCGCTTTACGATAAAACCCTGTCTCTCGCCGATGAGGTAATCTATACATCCGAGCACTATCACCGTTTCTGTATGCACATCCGCAACCAGCGCCTTGTTGACGAATCTGATATTCTGCTCTGCTATCTCGAAAAGGAAAGCGGAGGCACGGCAAACACGGCGAGATATGCCGCCAGAAAAAAGAAAAAAATAATCAACCTTGCAGATCTTCTCTGATAGGAGGTATTCTTTATGGAAACAAATTCATATCCAAGGCAATTCGTTAAAAAGAAATCTTCTTCAAAAGACTTTTTGAAGAAGGCATTTCTTCTCGTTCTGCTTGCAATCATCCTCATATTCGTAGCCCTTTCAGAGTTGCCGGAATATGCGGGCCTCGCTGTTGCGATAGGATCAGTTTTCGTGTTTACCGCGCTGCTGCGCAATGTTGCCGCGGAATATGAATACAGCGTCCGCGACGATTTGTTCTATGTCGATGTTCTCTACGGTGTTTCCAAGAGAAGGACGGAATTCTCCATCGATATTTCCCACATAACGGAGGTATTGCGCCCCGACAGCGAACGTTTTGAGTTGCTTTATACGTCCTGCGATACGCTTGATTTTTCCTCCTGCGAAACCGCAGAAGGACGTATGTGTTTCTATTGTGAAGAGGATAACCTTATTTTTATTATAGAGCCTGACCGCGAGATTGCAGACGCACTGGTGGAGGCTGTAAAAAAATGATTGAGATAAGACGTGAAAGCATCAATCTCCCTGTTCGCGCAAGGGATTCACACAAAGGAAGCTACGGGAGAGTGCTTCTCCTCTGCGGCAGCGGAAAATACAGCGGTGCAGCTTATTTTTCCGCGCAGGCTGCCGTAAACACAGGAAGCGGACTTGTCTTCCTGTCAACGCCGCGCAGAATACGCCCGATACTCGCAGCAAAGCTCAACGAGCCCATACTCATCGGGCGCTCTGTCAAGGATTTCCGCTGTGATGCAGCGCTTATCGGCTGCGGTCTCGGACTCTCGCCTTCGTCCGCGCAGCTTGTCAAATCACAGCTTTTTGCAAAAGCCTCACCCCTTGTTGTGGATGCCGATGCAATAACGCTGATTGCAAAGAACAGGTTGGCGCTTGAAAAATCTCCGCGCAAGCTTGTCCTCACACCACACGAAGGTGAATTTTGCCGCCTCGTCCCGGATTATGACAGCTCACGCCGAGAAGAATTTGCGCAAAACTTCGCAAAGCAAAACAAATGTGTTCTTGTGCTCAAAGGTCACCGCACACTCACAGCGACAGAATCCGGAGAGCTTTTTGTGAACACAACGGGAAATCCCGGTATGGCAAAGGGCGGAAGCGGAGACGTTCTCGCCGGAATCATCACCTCACTCATAGGTCAGGGCATATCCCCGTCTGTAGCAGCATATACTGGAGTGTGGCTGCACGGCGCGGCAGGGGATGTCGCCGCAGAAAAATACGGCGAATATTCAATGACCCCGACCGATATGCTGTGCACGCTTAAAACCGTTATGAGGCAGGTGCAGCAGTTGGGGTAGGACGCAGATTGATTTTACCTCTGACAACAATTATAATTCTTCTTTCCTCTTGCGCGGCAGGCTCTGATGATGCAGAGGCTGTGGCGGCGCACTTCCGCGCGGTTTCAAAAGCGGATTATCTTGTGCATATCACGTCAAGCTTTCCCGGGCGTGAGCTATCCTTCTCCCTCGATTATTCCTATAATCGTGACGGAGATGATAAGGTCACAGTCGTCGCTCCCGATGAAATTTCAGGGATGAGCTTTTCCGTGAAGGGAGATGCCGCAACGCTCGAGTTTGAGGGGGCAATCCTCGAAATGGGCAGGCTTTCCGAAAATTTCCCATCGCCGCTTGCCGCGTTGCCGGCTCTTATAAGAACGTGGAACGATGGCAATTTCTCAGAGCTTGCAATTACGGAAATGCGCGGAAACGCGGCGTATCTTCTCATTTCGCGCACTCAGGAAAACGAAGAGGAAACAGAATACAGGACATGGATTGCAAAAGACGATATGACTCCGCTGTATGCCGAGATTTTTTCCTCCGGCGAACGGATTATACAGTGTGATTTTGAAAGGGCTGAGCAAATTTTACAATGAGTATTTTAAACAGAACGGAAGCATCAGTTGACCTTGAATGTATAAAACACAACTTCCTTGAAATAAAGCGATTCACAGGCAACGCAAGGATGATATGCGTCATCAAGGCTGACGCATATGGCCACGGCGCTGTTAAAATCGGCAAGCTCTATGAGGAGCTCGGCGCCGATATTCTCGCTGTCGCCTGTCTTGATGAGGCGCTCGAGCTCAGGAGGAACGGAATAACCTCTCCTGTTATAGTTCTCGGCGCAACACCAATCCCCTTCGCAAGATTTCTCTATGAAAACAATATAATCCAATCTGTTCACAGCTTCTTATATGCAAAGGAGCTGAGCGATGCTCTCGCGCCGCTCGGAATGTGCATAAAAGTACATATAAAGCTCGACACCGGTATGTCGCGTTTCGGCATAAACGCACACCGCGGCAACACAGAGCAGGCAGCGCTCTCCGCAGAAAGCATCACGAAGCTTCCCGGCATCTGCGCTGACGGAATCTTCACCCATTTTGCAGAAGCCGAAAGTGATGATTCATCGTTTACAGACGAACAGTTTGAAAGCTTTCTCGATGTTGTCGGAAAACTTGAAAATAAGGGAATAACATTTAATTTTTGCCATTGCGCAAACAGCGCGGCTGTGGTAAACTATAAGAAGGCACATCTTAATTGCGTGCGCCCCGGGCTTCTTCTCTATGGCTATTCCCCACGCGACAATATGCCGGAGGGGCTGTCCCTGCGCCCTGCAATGACACTCAGAAGCCTCATTGCCGACATTCATCACATAATGCCCGGCGACAGCGTGAGCTACAACCGCACCTTCACGGCAGAGCGCGAAATGAAAATCGCCGTTGTGCTTTGCGGCTATGCTGACGGTATATCGCGCGCATTGTCAAACAAGGGATGTTTCCTCATAAACGGAAAACGCGCACCGATTCTCGGCAACGTCTGCATGGACCTGACGCTCGTCGATGTAAGCGATATTCCCGATGTCAGGCCCTTTGATGAGGTTGTTATCTTCGGCTCGCAAAACGGCGCGGTGCTTTCCCCTGATGAGCTTGCAAAAATATCCGGCACGATATCATATGAGCTCCTGACCTCGGTTTCAAAGCGCGTTCCGCGAACATACAACCATTCTCCGGCATAATATAAAACGGAGAGCAAATAAAAATTTCAAAAAATTTTCGCAAGGCTGATTAAAATATGTGCGCCTGTGGAAAAATATAGTTGCTGAAAGATTTTTCGGCCACTACATTACCTGCGGAGCGTGAATTTAAGTGAACTACAGCATTAAACGCGGAGATATCTACTACGCTGATTTAAGCCCTGTTGTCGGAAGTGAACAGGGCGGTATGCGCCCCGTTCTCATAATACAGAACGATGTCGGCAACCGCCACAGTCCGACGGTTATCGCTGCGGCGATAACCTCTCAGATGAATAAGGCAAAGCTTCCGACACACATCGAGCTCGGCGCAAAGAATTTCGGGCTTTCAAAGGATTCGGTTGTTCTGCTCGAGCAGATCAGAACAATAGACAAAACACGGCTGAAGGAAAAAATGGGCAGGCTCGATGACAGCCTTATGCACCGTGTTGACAACGCAATAGCAGTCAGCTTCGGGCTGATTAACTGATACAGAAGAAACGGGAGGATTTTACAAATGAAACAGAAAAAATGGAAGGCTATAACATCTGCTGTGCTGCTCGCCGCGCTCGTCGTTGCAGGAGCTCTCGCAATCGCGGCTGAATATGGAACTTCAGAGGACCCTCTGGTCAGCCTGAGTTACATAAACAACGTGCTTGCACCTCAGATTTCCGAAAAGGTAGACGAAATCATTGCTGAAAAGACAGGCGCACTTGAGAGTGAGATCGATTCAAAAATCAACTCAATCTCAGGCGAGATTGATGACAAGCTTTCCGAATACACTTCAAAGAGCACAGACGAGATAGTCACCGATGCTTTTGTGGAAAGCGTTGCAAACAAGGTTGCGGAAAAGATAGGCTCTACGCAGACCTCTTCAAGCTCAACCTTTGCGCTCGTAAAGCTCAACGCAGGCCAGACGCTGACAGCAAAGGTCGGCTGTGAAATCCTTTTGCGCATAGGAACTGCAACGTGTGTTTCCTCAGGCACTCCCGGTCTCATCGATATGACGACGGGCGGCGACCTTGCAGGTGGCAAGTCGCTTGAGAAAAACCATCTCTATCTCTGCACAGTAGACGGAAGGGGCGTCAAGGCAACAAGCAACATCACAGTCCTCGTCCGCGGTCCCTATTCAATATCATAAACACAAACCAAACGATAAAGCCGCAAAGCAACGGTAAAACGCTGCTTTGCGGCTTTTTGCGACCATTTGAAAAGGAGAAGGCAATATGGAAAAGACACTCCCGCTCTATCTTGGCACATCTGTAATCGGCTCTGTTGTATGCCGCGAGGAGGATGGGCGCATTCTTCTCCACGCAAAGACCTATGCCACAATCCGCGGAATCTGCCGCGCCTATGTCAAAGGACGCGACGGCAATCTGCTCATCGGCGTGCTCTCACCTGAGCGCACAAGCTTTTCGGCAAACCGCGCAGTTACCAGAACGGCACTCGCTGATGCCGGTCTCACATTTGACGGAATCACCTATGCATATGCCCTGTGTCCGGACAAAAAAGCCGGGCTTGATGCCACAGATTGGTCAAAGCTTGAAAACATCCCCGAAATACTACATAAGGACAGCGCTGTGCTTTCACTTGCGAAATCGACCGATGTGCTCTGCGACAGCAATTTTTCTCCGACGCGCATCGCCATACCGCTCATAACAGGCAAGCCGTTTCCACGCCCCGACCTTCTCTGCCTTCTCACACCGAGTGAGATAGACGGCGTGCTCTATGGAGTGCTTGGCATATCAAAAAACGGAACGCCACGAAAAATCTGAAGCTCAGCGCTATCCGGCGACGGCATCAAATCCGCTCACGCCGGATATTTTTATGCTGACTCTGTTCGGAACACATATGACCGACTCGCCCGGCCTTGAGATGCGCCCCGTCCTCACGCACACGCTATCCGGGCAATCTGCGCTTTCAACATATATTGAGCCGCCGTCACTTCTGATAACACAGCCTCCCACCTCAATGCGATGCGTTTCCGAAAGCGGAATATTTGCAACTGTTTTTCCATCGTGGCTGACAATTGCAACACTCCCCTGCCCGGACAGCAGCGGCACGAGCCATATCGCGGCGGCGAGAAGCGCAACAAACGCCGCTATTATAAAATCACCTGCGCGCGGTTTCATAGCTATACCCCTTTCCGCTCTCGGGAGCAAAGGCATCCGCAACACCTTCGGTCACGGTTACGACACCGTCTCTGCCGACAAGCACAAGCTCAAAACCCTCTCCTTCTCTCCAGAAGCTGAGAGCCTTCTCTTTACCCATTACATAAAGCGCCGTTGAATATGCATCACCGACAACGCCGCTTTCACATATGACCGCCACCGCCGCAAGATCACTCTGAGCAGGGCTGCCTGTTTCGGGGTCCATTATATGATGATATCTCACACCGCTCTGCTCAAAATACCTCTCATAATCTCCCGATGATATGACAAACCTGTCGCTCAGCAGAAGCGTTCCGAGCCAGCTGTTTTCTCCGCCGCGAGGGTCTCTTATCGCAACTCTCCAAAGCTCTCCGTCGGGCTTTTTGCCATGAACATACACGTTTCCTCCGAGCGATATGACAGCACCTTCAACCTCCTGCTCTTCAAGCACAGATTTTATCACATCCGAAGCATAACCCTTTGCAACAGCACCGAAGCTGAGCCTTGCGCCACCTGAAAGCCTTATCACATCCCCCTCGATGGCGACATTGCCAATATCCGATGCCGCAACAGCGTTTTCTTTCTCAGCCTGCGACGGTATGTAATTCTTGCTTCCGATTCCCCATAGATCAATTACGCTTCCGAGAAGGGGCGAAAAAGCTCCGTTTGTCTTTTCATACAGCTCAAGGGAGCTTCGCAGAAGAGCTTCTGTATGCCGGGACGCTTTTCCTTCTCCATTCCGGTTTATATCATACACCTCACCGTCATATGCAGAAAGCACGTTATCCATATCATAAAGCTCTTTGCATATCAAATCTGCTGCAGCCTCATTTTTCGGAATAAGGCGTATTGACGCGACAGAATCCATCACATATATCTGCCTTACGCTCTCTCCTGCTCCGCACGATGCAAGCAGGAGCAGCATAGAAAATATACATATTATCGCAATTTCCCGTTTAAACATAATACTCTCCGTTTATTTTTCATTTTATATAACAGTTTATTTGAGGTTATCCTCTTATTTTTTTATCTTATCATATTTTGAAAGCAATATCAAACAGCCCGAACTTTGCCACGAGCATCAGAATTCGTTATATTTTTATCAAAATTTTGTCTGTTTTTTAACAATAGATGTTTATTTTTTAACAATTATTGTGTTTTTCGTCACTTTATTGTATAATAAATTCGGTTTCGAGTTTTTTTACGCAATGAAAAAAATAAGAGCCCACAGCTCTTGTCCGATTTATCATCAATATCGGCAGAGAGCAAATTCAATTTTCAGGAGGCAAAAGCCATGACCCCCTATTTCATCGTTCTCGCAGTTATCGTCCTTGCGTTTGCGTATGTTGCGTTCAACTATACACGCATCCGCAAAATGGATGAGGGCACCCCGGAAATGGCAGAAATGGCTGCGATAATCCGCAGCGGTTCTTCTACTTTTATGAAGACGGAATACAAGACAATCACCGTCGTTGTCATTCTCGTCGCACTCGTCTTTTCACTCTTCATTGAAAAGACCAGCGGTATAACCTTCATTATGGGCGCCGCAATGAGTAGCATCGTCTGCGTGCTCGGTATGACAAGCGCGACGTATGCAAACGTCCGCACAGCAAACAAAGCAAGAGAATCCCTCTCAATCGGCGAAACCGTCAAGGTTGCGCTCTGCGGAGGAAGCATCTCCGGCCTCGCTGTTCAGGCCTTCGGTATGTTCGGCCTTGTCTCGGTTCTTCTTATGTGGGGCGGAATAGACCCTGATGCAGAGGGCACGGGCTTTATTGCAAACCTCGTCTGCAATCCGTCTGTTATGCGAGTTTCTACATATTCACTCGGTTGCTCGGTTGTTGCAATGTTCAACCGCGTTGCAGGCGGTAACTATACGAAAGCGGCTGATATCTCCGCTGATATCCTCGCAAAAATCCGCCACGATATGCCCGAGGATGACAGCCGTGTCCCGAACGTCGTTGCCGACTTTATCGGCGATAATGTAAACGATATCGCAGGCAACTGCTCCGACCTTCTCGAGAGCTTTGTTGCAACAATGTCTGCAGCTATTATGATCGCAGTTACCAACTTCTCCGGTCTCGGCCCGGAAATCTTCACAGCAACCTCAGTTTTCCCGATAATTCTTGCAGGTGGTGGCCTTGTCGGCTGTCTTCTCGGCCTCGGCTTTGCAGCTATCCGCAAGATGGGCGACAATCCCTCCCGCGAGCTCAACCTTGCAACCTGGATTTCTGCCGGTCTCACGCTCGTAATCGGCCTCGTTGCTTCTTATGTAATGTTCAAGGATGTATCTATCGAAAGCTTCCGCCTCGGCTGGTGGAGCCCGTGGATCGCGAGCGTTCTCGGCATCATCTGCGGAATTGCAATCGGCACAATTACAGAATATTATACAAGCGCAGATTTCAAGCCCACAAAGGAGCTTGCTGAAATGGCAAAGGACGGCGAGAGCTTCGTCATCACAAAGGGCGATGCTATCGGCTCAAGAAGCTGCCTTGCACCTATTCTCCTCATCGGCATTGCTCTCGTTGTTTCCGGTATCATCTGCGGCACCTATGGTATCGCAATCTCCGCGCTCGGTATGCTTGCTTTCGTCGGCGCAACGGTTTCCATCGATGCATTCGGCCCGATTGCCGATAACGCAGGTGGCCTTGCAGAATCCTGTCACCTCGCTCCTGAGGTTCGCGTAATCACAGATAAGCTCGATTCCGTCGGCAACACGACAGCCGCTATCGGTAAGGGTTTTGCAATCGGCTCTGCGGCATTTGCAACAGTTTCGCTTATCACCGCTTATGTCGGCAACTACTCTGCAGGTGAGCCGATACTCAATATGGCAAGCTTTATCGTCGTTGCAGGCGCAATCATCGGCGGCGCACTTGTCGAATATTTCTCTGCTCTTCTGACAGACAACACAATCGAATCCGCACGTCTTATGGCAGAAGAAGGCGACCGCCAGCTTTCTGTTCCCGGCGTTCTCGAAGGCACCGTAAAGCCCGATTACAACAAGTGTGTCGAGATGGCAGCAAAGCAGGCTCTTAAAAAGATGCTCGTTCCCTCAATGCTCGCGCTCCTTATCCCGATTGTCGGCGGTTTCCTCTTCGGTGTTGAGTTCGTCGGCGGCATCCTCGTCGGTGCAACTGTCTGCGCTATTCCGCGCGCAATATTTATGGGCAACTCAGGCGGCGCATTCGACAATGCAAAGAAGTGTATTGAAAGCGGAGCAATCGAAGGCCACGGCAAGGGCTCAGATGCTCACAAAGCAGCTGTTACCGGTGATACAGTCGGCGACACACGTAAGGACGTTGTCGGCGTTGCGCTTGACATCTTTATCAAGATGATGTCCACTGTCGCAAACACGCTTGTAACCGTTATCCGCAGCTTCACGCTCTTCAGATTCTGAGCATAACAAACAAAAACTGACAAAAACTCCGTTTCGGTAACTTTTCCGAAGCGGAGTTTCGTTATATTTTTGTCGAAATGTCGTCCGCATTTTAACAATAGATGTTTATTTTTTAACAACTATTGCATTTTAAATAACTTTATTGTATAATATATCCACTAAGGGAAATTCTGTTTTTTTGCGGAAAACAGAACTGTTTGCAGATTAATGCTTCCCTTACATAAAATACCTCAAAATAAAACCGGGCAGGCGATGCTTTTTGCATCGCCTGTCTGGTTTTTACTCTTTTGTAAACGTTCCTCCGCGTCACACGTTAAAATATTGACATTGTCATATGGATAATATATACTGTAAATAAAGAAGCTGTATGCAGAAGGGAGCAATGACAATATGAAGAAATTAAAAATTGCATTTTTTGCTGCCATTGCGCTGTGTGCAATCCTGCTTTATGGTTCGTCCGCAAGTGCCGCAATTGTCGATTCGGGCATGTGTGGTGAGAACGTCTCGTGGGTATTCGATGACAGCGGATGCCTCACAATTTCGGGAACCGGCGCGATGGAGGATTATGAAAACGAAACGGATCAGCCGTGGTATGATTATAAGTATCCGGGTTTAAATACCGCGATACAAAAATTAGTCATCGAAGAAGGTATAACGAGAATAGGAAACAATGCTTTCCGCTATTGCGGTCAGATTCTCGATGTGTCTCTTCCAAATACTCTTGAAAGAATCGGAGATAGTGCATTTTACGGTGTAAGTCAGCTTTCGGAAATTAAGTTCCCGTCTTCATTGAGAATAATAGGTGCAAATGCCTTCGAAAAATGCTATGGTTTTACAAAAATTGAAATTCCATATGGCGTTGAAGAAGTCGGAAACGGAGCATTTGCAAGCATTGGCTATGGCTTGAAAGAAGTTTCTGTGTCGGAAGGCAATATAGGAGCGAGCGCATTTTCAAATAACTACGGGCTTGAAAAGGTTACTCTTGGTGAAGATGTCGTAAGTATTTCGGAAATGGCATTTTTCGGATGTGAGTCGATAAAAGAAATAACCATACCTGAGTCTGTTGATTATATAGGCGCGGGCGCTTTCAAGGGTTGCTCTGCGCTTGAGAAAATTTCTTTTTCGAGCGGCACATATATAGATGAATCGGCATTTGATGTGGGTTCAACCTCCGAAACTCCGACAGGATGCGACGTTTATATACCCGATATGCAGGTGTGGTATGATATGAGCTTTGCAAATGCAAAAGCTAATCCGCTTTATGCAGGCGGAAAAATCTATGTAGACGGAGCTCTTTTGACCGAGCTTGTTGTGCCGTCTGATATTTGGGGGATAAATTATTATAGCTTTGCGAATTGTGCGGAACTTAAAATCGTGACGTTGGAAAACGGCGTCGGTAAGATTTGCGACGGTGCTTTTAGCGGATGCAAGGATTTAGAGAAGATTATAATTCCCGAGACTGTTGCGTGGGTAGGAAACGACGCTTTTGCAAACTGCACAAAGCTGACGGTGTACGGAACGCCATATAGTGCAGCAGAGGCATATTGCACTATAAACTCCATCCCGTTTGTCGGGGCTGCAAGTGAAGGAATTGTATCTTCGGGAACCTGTGGTGATGGTCTTGCGTGGGCGCTCAATGATGACGGTGTGTTGATAATTTACGGCACAGGAAAAATGTATGATTATAACTTTGCAGATCCTGCGCCTTGGGATTCGTCAAAAGAAAGTATAAAATCAGTTATAATTAAGTTCGGTGTAACATATATCGGCAAGTGCGCATTTGAAAACTGTGCGAATATTGAAGAGACTACAATTCCCAAAGGTGTAGCAAGCATCGGAAAAAATGCGTTCCGTGGTTGCACAAATCTCACGATTTACGGTTATTGGCACAGCACGGCGCAAACATATGCAAATGAAAATTCAATCGCGTTCAGTCTGCTTAGCGAAAATGGGATCATGGCTTCGGGAGCTTGTGGTGATAAGCTTTCATGGATGCTTGATGGAGAAGGCAGACTGACAGTTTATGGCATGGGTAGGATGACAAATTATACAGCTGAAAATCCTGCGCCATGGCATTCAATCCGTGACAGAATAAAGATAGTCTGGTTGGACAACGGAGTAATGAGTATCGGAGATTATGCATTCGATTCTTGCTTGAATCTTACGAGATTGGTTGTGCCGTCAAGCTTATCCAATATCGGTGTGAATGCATTTTGGGGCTGCGCAGGGCTTGAGGGGCGAGGATTTCTTGAAAGCACGTCTTCATCGGATGAAGAATGGTCGAGAGTTTTTATTGAAAGCGGAAATGAACTGCTCATAGAAAAAAGTCGGTATAAATTCACACCATACACCGGTTACATTGCATCTTCTGAAAGAGTATATGATGCGGATAAAAATGAATATTATCTGCAAATGACACTTATTTGTGCGGATGGAAAATTCGCAGCAAGAACCACCACGGACATCAGGGATTTTGACAGTGAGACTTATGATTTCTCGGGAGCGGTAGGCGCGCTTGGAAAGAATCAACCTTTTGCGGTGGGAACGTTTGCTGAGTTTACAGTTAACTATGAAGGCGAAGTTGAAAGGCTTGACAATCGCAATACGAAAAGAATTTCAAAAAGTGTTGAATTTACTGGGGACACTGCAAACAGGGGATTATACCTTGTAAATGTAACAGCTAATCGCAACGGCGTTCTCTATTTCATCAACGCGAATGTTGAAATATCGGGGGATGCAACTGCATACGAGAATGCGATAGCAAATGCGTTTTCCTTGAATTTTGGCGAAAACGGCTATGAGATTGTCAGCGTTTACGGTAATGGATATGTAGGCAGAACTATTGTAAAACTTCCATCTCGTGGTGATACACTTGTTGATGGAACGGGAAACGCTATCATCAAAGTTGATGAGAACGGTGAAGTTGTAAAGGTGTTCTCATTTGTTGACGGATTCACACTTGAAGAACGTGAAGAAGTAATCGAATATTCATTTGCTCAATCCGTGCAGATAGGTCTTATCGAGCCGTGGTTCTTAAAGGCTAATGCCCGTGTCTACACCGATGAAAATCCGATAAATATTGACTATTCAACGCTCATTGATTATGGCGCATATTTCATCCGCGCAAGCGAGCTTGAAAACGTGAATGCAACGCCCGAGACCTTGACCGCTGAAGATATCATAAATGACGCGGATTCAATAAAATGCTCAAAGAAGAGCGGAACGGCGACGGTTGACGGAAGCTATATCACGGCAAGCTACGACAAAGGGCTTTATACATATGAAATGGGAGATTCGATCTTCGTTCTCTTCTATATTGAGGATGCGAACGGAATTCAATATCTGCCGATTCGTGAGCGCAATATGAAAGAGCTTCTGGAAAAAAGAAAGAACGATACCGAAAACTTTGCCAATGCTTTAGAGCGAAACGTATATACCGCGATGGATAAGCTTGAGCTTGATATCGGAGCATACAGAGCACAGTTTGCTAAAATTGAAGAACTGCCGAAACAGGCGGCGCCGATGCTTTCGGAGTATGTTGAGAAAAACGGAGCGTTTGAAGACGAAACGGTAAAGAACTACACATTTAAAAATTCCGTTCAGTTGATTCTTGTCGAGCCTTGGGGGCTCAAAGTCAATTCAAGAGTTTTTGACGATGCAAATCCGATAAATATCAACTATGACAGTGTCGAGGAATTCGGAGCAATCATATATTATGATACCGAAGGAAACGTTGATTCAATGACTGCGGAAGAGCTCAGAACAAAGAGCGATGCATATGTGTTCAGTAGTAAAAACGGAGATGCAGCTGTTGACGGAAGCTACATCACGGCGCTTTATAACAAAGATATATTCACTTATCAGCTCGACAGCAACGCCTATGTAATGTTTTATATAAAGGATGCAGACGGCTATCACTACGGTGACGTAAAGATCCGCAATGCATATGAGCTTGCAAAGGAAAGAGCGCAGGATACATCGGGCAACTTCGGTGAAAAGGAAAAAACGGTCTATCAGGATATGGTGGCAATGTACGAGGCTGTCAAGGCATATCGGGACGACTATTTTGGAAATAATTGAAAATGAGGAAAGGAGAAAATAAAAAATGAAGTATGAAGCACCAAAAATGCAGATGATTGAAATTTCTGCAAACGATGTCATTATGACAAGCGGAATCACCGGCGGCAATGCGACGGGCAATGTCGGCGGAGGCGGCGCTCTCGAAGATCCGGAATAATGATAAATGAAACCGAGCTGCGGCAAATTTTGCCACAGCTCGGTTTTTCTATATATATTATAATTTTCAGCAAACGCCGGTTAAGAGGTGCTTCATCTTCTCGACAACGCCTTCGGGGTTGATGAGAACTGCATCCTCGAGGTTTCCTGCAAACGGCATTGCCGTTCTGAGGTTACCGTAGACAAGCGGCTCTGCATCGAGATAGTCAAAGCCTTCTTCGACAACGCGGCGGACGATTTCCGAACCGACCGAGAAGCCCGGAGTTGCTTCGTGGACAATGAGGAGTCTGCCCGTCTTCTTGACGGAATTGAGAATTGCCTCAAAATCAAGCGGAACGATCGTGCGAAGGTCAATGAGCTCAACGGATGCATTCGGCATCTTCTTGATAGCTTCCTGACATACGGGAACACCCATACCGTAGGTGACGATTGTGAGATCATTGCCTTCCTGCATAACGTTTGCTTTGCCGAGCGGAATTGTATATTCCTCATCGGGAAGCTCGATTACATCATAATAGAGGTTTCTGTTTTCCATAAAGATGCAGGGGGTGTTATCGCGGATTGCGCTCTTTAAAAGTCCCATTGCATCATATGCGTTTGACGGGATGATAACTTTGAATCCGGGAGTCTGGCAGAACCAACCCTCAAGGCTCTGTGAGTGCTGTGCCGCTTCTCGGGAGCCTGAGCCATACTGCGCGCGGAGAGTTATCGGAAGCTGCATCTGCCAGCCCGACATAAGGTCAGCCTTTGCCGCCTGGTTTACAAGCTGATCCATGCAAGCTGTTATAAAGTCCATATACATAATTTCTGTAACAGGGCGGAGACCTGCCATTGCCGCACCTACGCAAAGACCCGTGAAGCCTGCTTCGGAGATAGGCGTATCCATAGCGCGGATCGCACCGTACTTTTCATAGAGACCGCGTGTTGCGTTCCAGACGCCGCCGTATTCACCGACGTCCTCTGCGATAACGAAAACTTTGTCATCGCGTGCCATTTCTTCGTGTATTGCAGCATTGACGGCATCAAGCATATGTAATTTTCTCATATCGCATACCTCTCACTGATTTTCTTAAGGAATTCTTCCTTGTCCGGAAGCGGAGCATCCTTACCGAACTGAATTGCTTCGTTGATTTCCTCTTCAACTTCCTTTGCGATTACCGAAAGCTCGTTTTCGTCTATGATGCCCTTTTCAATGAGGCGTTCTGAATAAACCTTGATCGGGTCGTGGTCTGCCCACCACTGAACGACATCCTTCGGGCGGAAGATTTCAAGGTCGCGGATAACGCGGCAATGACCCTCAACGCGATATGTCTTGAACTCGATAAGAGTCGGCCCCTCTCCCTTTCTTGCGCGGTCAACAGCCTTTTTGACTGTTTTTATGCAATCGTCAAGGTCATTTCCGTCACACTTCACACCGACCATATCATATGCCTTTGCACGCTCATAAATATCGGGGTTTGCGAGTGTCTTGTAGGAGGGAGTTGTTGCCGCAAAGAGGTTATTTTCACAAGCGAAGATTATCGGGAGCTTCCAGAGCGATGCCATATTCATCGCCTCGTGGCACCAGCCTTCGTTTGATGCGCCTTCCGAGAAGAAGCATACGGTGACCTTGCCGTCATTTAAGTATTTCGATGCATAAGCCGTGCCGATGGAAACGGGAACGCCGCCGCCGACGATTCCGTTGCCGCCCATAAATCCGAGCTTCGGATTGAAAAGGTGCATTGAGCCGCCGTAGCCGTTTGAAACACCGCTTGCCTTGCCCATAAGCTCTGCAAAGATTTTCTTGAGATCAAGACCCTTTGCGATAGCATGGCCGTGGCCACGGTGCGTGGAAAATACATAATCGTCATCGTTGAGGTTGAGGCAGACGCCGAGAGCGCAAGCCTCCTCACCCGTGTAGCAATGAACAGCTCCGTCAACGAAGCCTTCATTTGCGAGGTCCTTTATAACGCGCTCAAACTCACGCATTATCATCATGGTTTTTAAGTTTTGTCTGCACTGTAGTTCTTTCTTACCCATAATTCTACTCCTTATCTTAATCCGGGATTTCCGTATATTTTGCTGTTTCAAGCCATTCGCGTACCCAAAGTTCACTGGGGAGACGAACACCCATTGTTGTATTTGCTTCAAAGACCATTCCGTCAATCTTCTTTTCTTTGAGAAGCTTGAGCCCTGTTTCGCACTGATGCTTCATAAGTTCGACAGGGACAGATTTCCTTGAATTGAAATCATAGAAATAGATACCTAAAAGCTTTTTCTTATCGGGAAAGGCTTCTGCAATTATATTGAGCCTTTCCTCTAAAAGGGGAAGCTCTTCGCTTTTCCATGTCCAGAGAGTGAGACCGTCAATATACTGCATTATTTCGGGAACGAGCTCATCAATATGCTGTGTGTACCAGGTTACATAAATATCCATTCTTCGGGAAGCTGCATCAAGCCTTTCGCGGATTCCTGCAAGGAATTCCGCACATTTTTCGGAAGCATTTTCCTGACCGTCAAACTGATTATAGAAATCGTCGAGATATGTTCCAATGACATTGGGATAACGCTCTGCAAGCTCGCAGACAAAGGCTTCTTCGTTTCCGACACGGAATCCGCCGGAGCCTGTTGAGTTCCAGAGCACTTTTTTCATTCTGCAGAAGCTCTCCATATATCCGTATGCATCATCGGAATATGGCGTGGGAACACCGTCGCAGTTTATCATAAGAACATTTGGAACATCAAGCATAAGTGCTGCTTCTGCAGGCGTTATGCGGGATGTTGGAATGGTCTTTGTATCAAGACCGTTATAAAGCCATATATCATCCTGATGTGCACGAGCACCGAATATCCACATTTTGTCGCGTGCAATAGCCACAAATTTCACCCTCCTACATTTTATTTACTGTTCCGTTTATTGTGATACCGCCATCGCAGGGGATAATGACACCGTTTAAATAGCTTGCATCATCCGATGCGAGAAATGCTGCAAGTGCTGCAACATCTTCAGGTTTACCCCAACGCTTGAGAGGAGTAATCTGACGGAGAAAGAAATCATTGTCAAAATTCGGGTCATTGAGGTTGCTTTCCTTCACCATTTCCGTCTCAATTGCCGCAGGTGCGATGCAGTTTGTGCGGATATTGTATTTGCCATAGTCAACTGCAAGACCGCGTGTGAGAGTTACTGTTGCGCCCTTTGTCGCAGTGTATGCCGCGCATCCCGGAATACCCACAACACCTGCGCTCGATGCTGTGTTGATTATTGCACCGCCGTTTTCCTTCATAAGGGGAAGGGCAAACTTTGTGCAGTGATATGTACCGTCGAGGTTGATGGATAAAACCTTCTTCCATATACATTCCTCAACATCACCGAGGATTCCGTCCCGTCCGCCGAGAAAAACAGATGCATTATTATAGAGGACATCAACGCGCCCATATTTTTCCGCGATTGTGTCAAATGCGGATTTGACAGAAGCTTCATCGGAAATGTCTGTTTTGATGAAGAGAACATCCGAAAGCTCACGCTCAAGCGCCTTGCCTGCCTCCTCGTTTACATCGAGAATTATGACCTTTGCACCTTCTGCCGCAAAGCGGCGTGTACCTGCTTCACCGATACCGGCAGCTCCACCGGTTATAACGGCGATTTTACCTTGCAGTTTCATAAGTTTTTCCACCTTTCATATAATTAGGGAAACGTTTCCCTAAAATTGCAAAAAAACACGGAAAAGCCTCTTGCCGCTATTCCATATTTGCGCGCAGGAGCAGAGCCGGAGATATGAGAACGTTGCGCTCAGGCTCTTTTTCACAGCCGACATAGCTGTTTTTCATATAGAGATATTCATAGGCCGCGCGGATTGCATATCTCCCGACCTTTTCCTGATTCTGATAGATCGTTGCTTGCATCACTCCGCGCTTTATGTTCTCGCGGAGTGTGTCAAAAACATCTGTGCCCACAAGCAAAACCTTGCCTGCAAGCCCATTTTCTTCTATATATCTGCAGACCGAAGCCGAGGTTGATGTGCTTATATATATGCAGTTTATATCCGGGTGTTTCTCAAAAAGCTCACACACCGCAGCATATGCAATTTCCTCGTTGTCGTCTGTTTCACACACAATAACCGGCGCCGCCGCATACAGCCCTATGCGCTCGGAAAAGCTTTCTGTTTTCGCCTTGTGTATTGCGATGTCAAGAAAGCCGGTAAACACTGCGGCCCGGATTTCTCCGCTCACTGCGCAGGCGAAAAAATCTGCCGCGATGCGCCCCGAAAGCGGCGCATCGACTGTTACATCACAAGCGCTTCCGGGATTGTCAACGCCTCCACCGACGCGAAATATCGGCAGATTGACGTTTTCAGTAGCGCGAATAACCGTTTTGCTGAGCGCAGAGGAAGATGAACAGACAATTATCAGATCTGCGCCTGTTTCCTTTATGCTTTCGCAGAGCTCTTCTGTGCGCGTATCATCCGTTATATATATAAACGAGCCGTTCACGCGGCACTCTGCAAGCGCTGCAATCTCGCTTTCCATACCTGCTTTGAGCTCCGCGAAATATTCCTGCCATTTCATTGGCATAATTATGGCAAGATTTATATCGTTTCTCGCAAGTGACTGTGCCGCAGTGTTCACAACATAGCCAAGCTCCTCAGCTACGGCGAGCACTTCGGCGCGCCTTCCTTCGCTTACACCGGGTTTTCCTGTCAGCGCTTTATGGACAGTCGAAAGTGAAATATTGAGTTTTGCGGCAATATCCTTTACTGATGCGCGCTTTTGCTCTTGCATACCGCAATATCCTTTCGTTAATACATCATAAATTATACAAGGGAAACGTTTCTCTTATTATAAAATATATGCTCTCATTTGTCAATATTTCATTTTCCGGCGGCAAAAAAGCTTTTTCCGGCGGCATCAAAGCGCCTTACTCCAAATTCCTTTTCGATGATTTCACAGCGCAGACATTCCTCACGCTTTCCGCCGAAAACAATCTTCCCTCCGCTCATAACGATGATTCTGTCGGCAATGTCGGCTGCAAGATTTATGTTGTGCATAACAGCAAGCACCGCTTTGCCTTTTTTCGCAAGGATACGCAACGTATCAGCAAAGGCCCGCTCGACCCCTATGTCCATATGAGACGTCGGCTCATCGAGCATCAATACATCCGAATCCTGCGCAAGCATCATCGCGAGATATGCCTTCTGGCGCTCTCCTCCGGATATTTCATCAACAAATTTGTTGTAAACCGCCTCTAATCCAAGCTCTTTTGAAGCCTGCAGGCATTTTTTGCGATCCTCCTCTGTAAGACGCCCCGACACGCCCACATACGGAGTTCTGCCGAGCGAAACGAGCTCCTCAACCGTTATGTGCGGACATCTCAGCGTTTGCGGAAGATAGGATATATACCGTGCGCGCTTCCGCGGCGGAAGGAGCGCGGCATCCTCTCCCGAAAAGAGGATTTTGCCGCTATATGATACCGTTGCGTTTATACATTCACACAGGCTCGATTTTCCGCTTCCGTTTTTGCCTATGATTACAGTGAGCGTTCCGGAAAGCAGCTCAAGATTTATATTTCTGAGCACCTGCTTTTTGCCGCGGCAGGCACTTAAGTTTTTTACTTCAAGCATCGCCCTTCCTCCCGAGCAAAAGAATTATGAAGAACGGAGCACCGAGCGCCGCCATCACCACGCCTACGGGAATTTCCGTCGGAGAAAGCAGAATTCTGCCCAGCATATCCGCAAGCACCACAAGCGCCCCTCCGATAAACGGCGCGGAAATAAGACGTCTTGTAACATTTTCACCGACAACAACGCGTGCCATATGCGGAGCGATAAGCCCGACAAAGCCGAGAAGCCCTGCAAAAGATACTGCCGCAGCAGCAGAAGCCGCCGCGCATACTATGCATATGGAGCGCAGCGCCTTTACCCTCACTCCGAGAGAAGCGGCGAGGCTGTCGCCGAGAACAAGCGTCTGTATCTTCGGTGAAAGAAACAGTGCGACAGAATAGGATACGGCAATAAACACCGCAGGAACAGCAAGCCGCGCCATTGGTACACCCGAAACTCCCCCGATCGAAAAATAATTGTATGTCGCAACAACATCTGTATCGACAAGCGATATGAAGGATATCCCGGCATTGAGCAGCGCCGTGATTGCAACACCCGAAAGCAACAGTGTCGTCGCTGTGCCGTCTATTCGTTTTGCTATTGCAAGCGTGATAACCGTCGCCGCAAGCGCGCCGATAAACGCGACAAACGGAAGCAGCCCAAACGCCTGAGGAAAGAAGCACAGCACAAGAATGGCCGCAAAGCCGGCACCCGAATTCACGCCGACTATATTCGGGCTTGCAAGCGCGTTTCCCGTCACGCTCTGAAGCAGAGTTCCCGAAACGGAGAGCCCCCAGCCTGCAAGAAACGCCGCCAGAAGCCGCGGAAGCCTTATTGCGCGCATTATAACGGCCGCCGCATCATCCGAACCGAAAAACAGCCCGGAAAACACCGTTTTCACATCAAGCTCAGCACTTCCGAGAAAAAGCGCTGCGGCGGCGGATACAAAAAGCACCGCCGCCATGGCTATATATTTTATAAGATATTTATTCCTAAGCTTGCTCA
Source organism: Oscillospiraceae bacterium (assembly GCA_017439555.1). GTDB lineage: Bacteria > Bacillota > Clostridia > Oscillospirales > JAAYXM01 > SIG480. Next base: position 30,303 of record JAFSIZ010000118.1, read on the forward strand.
TATTCGAAATCCACATAATCATATATAACTTCCATCAGAAATCTATACGCCTCGCCCCAACGCGCATTCGGCTTATAATGGAAAAGCTCCTTGGGGAGAAAAACATATTTTTCGTTCTTCACAGCAGAAAGCGACTTCCATTCGGGCCCGGAGAACATCTCCCGAACATTCTTTTTCGCCGCCTCTTCATCGCCCATCGTCGATATAAAGATATATTCCGGATCGCGCAGAAGAATTTCCTCCGCACTCAGGCTATCGACCAGCAAAGGCGCATCGTCTGCAATATTCAAAAGCCCCAGCTCCGTCAGCATCTGCGCTGCAAAATGGTCGCTGCTCTGCTTCGCCTTCACCGATGAAGCGGAAGAGCCTGCGCGGAGAAAGAGCGCAGTTCTTTCCCTGTCTCCGATAAGTGGATTTGACCGCACTGCGGAAACACGCATCTCTACTTCCAAGCCATATTTTTCATATGCGGTTTTGTTTTCCGTTATATCACAGAAAAGCGAAAGAACGCGGAGATAGTCCTCAAAGCTCTCTATGCGAAAGCAAGCACTCGGTGTTCCTGTCTCTTCAAGAAGAAGCGCCGCCTCATACTGCGCAGAAATATCAGCTGAGCAGATGACGAAATCAGGCTTTCCGTTGATGAGAAGCTCTGTATTTATTGTTTTTCCCGCGCCATCATCGACAAGGATGACCGAGCCGTCAGCAATGCCGCGCTCAACCGTCTCGCCGACGGTTATGTCGATCTTTCCTCCCGAAAGAGCCCACACCTCCGCAAGCGAGGACATAAGCACCGCGACTCTTTGCGGCTTTGAATACAATGTTACCTCTCTTCCGGCATCATCGGTAAAGCTCTTGTATTCGGGAATTGTAACAAGCCTTGTCGAGCACGAGGAGAGCATCATAAAAAGCAATATCAGCGAAAGAATCGCCTTGATTTTATTTTTCGAGAAGCTTATTTTCAACATATTCAAAACCGAGCCTTTCTATTGTATCAGCAAAGCGCTCGCCTGCAATTCCCTCATCACGGAAGAAGCAGATGCACCTCTCAACGACATCGAGAACCTCCTCGCGCGAGGTGAAAATCTTGCCGAGTGCGCGGCCGCGCGCAACCTTTTTCCCCCAGCGTCCGCCGATATATATGCGGCAACCGTTTGTATATTCATCAAACGCACCGAACGGACATTTTTTTATGCAGCGTCCGCAGTTGTTGCAGACGGAATCATCCTTTGTTATCTTTCCGTTTTCAACACGCGCCGTCTTCATCGGGCAGGCGGCTTCAACCGCGCATTTCTTGCATCCGCGGCATTTGTCATAGTCAATCGCCGGAACTCGCTGACCGATAATCCCGAGATCGTTTATGTCGGGCTTGACGCAGTTGTTCGGACAGCCGCCGACACCTATCTTGAACTTGTGCGGAAGCTTTACATCGTGGTAGCCCTTATAGAAGCGCTCATGGATTTCCTCCGAGAGCGAAAACGTGTCGATAAGGCCGTATTGGCAGGTTGTTCCCTTGCAGGACACAACAGGGCGAACCTTCGGGCCCGTTCCGCCGGTTTCAAGGCCGAAGCCTGCGAGGAATTCGCGCATAGGCTCGATATTTGCAAACGGAACCGACTGAATCTCAATCGTGAGTCGCGAGGTCATCGCAAGCTCACCGCTTCCGAATTTCTTTGCAGCTTCGGCAATTACACAGGCCTCCTCAGCCGTGATTTTCCCGTTGCGTGTGAGAACGCGCGCGTTGAAGCAATCCTCAGTTGTCTTATCGCGCAGAAACCCCAACCCCTTGACTCTTGCAACCTCTTCTGCCGCAACAGTGCATTTTGTATCTCCAATATATTTCGACTCCATATTCCGGTAAACCTCCCGATATCTTTATATTAAAATGATAACATTTAAAAGGTTTTTCGTCAACAAAAAAAGACCTGCAATACAGAATATTGCAGGTCTTTTTGATGCGTTTAAAGTGTGATTATTCCGAATGCGCTGAGGACGGAGGAAATGAGAATGAGAACGATGCATATCGGAGCGACATACTTGATGATAGCCGTAAAGAGCTTCTTTCTCTTGAATTCTCCGTTGAGCTCGACCTCCGAGATAACTGCCTGCGGCTTGATGATATAGCCGACAAAGATGCAGGTGAGAAGCGCAACAATAGGCATAATGACGCTGTTGCTGATAAAGTCGAAGAAATCAAGGAACTGCATTCCGATGACGGTAACTTCTGCAAGCGGGCCATAGCCGAGCGAGGAGAGCGCACCGAGAAGAAGCGAGAAGATGAAAACGATAAGGCAAGCAAGCTTTCTTCCCATCTTCATCTTGTCGCAGACGATTGAAACAACGGTTTCAAAAAGCGAAATCGAGCTTGTGAGCGCCGCGAAAAGAACGAGAACGAAGAATGCGATTCCTATGAAGGTGCCCATCGGCATCTGCTTGAAAACCTGCGGAAGAGCAACGAACATAAGGCTCGGCCCCTTGCCGACATCGCCGCCGGAGAAGGCATATGCCGCAGGAATAATCATAAGACCCGCGAGGAATGCGATTGCCGTGTCAAAAATCTCAATCTGGGAAACGGAGGATTCGAGGTTTGTATCCTTCTTCATATACGAGCCGTAGGTAATCATGATGCCCATAGCAAGCGACATTGAATAGAAGAGCTGACCCATTGCCGCAAGAACCGTCTTTACCGAGAATTTGCTGAAATCTGGAAGGAGATAATATTTAACACCTTCGAGAGCGCCCGGAAGACAGATTGAGTAAATTGCGATAATAATAGTGAGAACAACGAGAATCGGCATCATTATTTTTGATACCTTCTCAATACCCTTTTCAACGCCGAAAAGAACAACGAGCGCGGTTATCGCGATAAAGATAAAGAACCAGAAAAGAGGTTCACCCGTTGCGCCGATGAAGCCGCCGAAATATCCGTCACCCGCCGTGGCAACGGCATCTCCGCTCATAAACGCCCAGAGATATTTCATAACCCAACCGCCGATAACGGAATAGTAAGGGAGAATTATCACAGGAACGATTGCGGCAAGCCAACCGACAAAAGTGAATTTCTTATTGAGCGAGTTGAATGCGCCGATTGCTGAAAGACCTGTTTTTCTTCCGATTGCGATTTCAGCCGTCATAAGGGCGAAACCGAACGTGAGCGCGAGAATTATATAGACAAGAAGAAAAATTCCTCCGCCATATTCCGCCGCAAGATAGGGAAAGCGCCAGATGTTGCCGAGACCAACCGCAGAACCTGCTGCCGCGAGGACAAAACCAAGCTTTCCGGTAAAACTGCTTCTGTTTTCGTTTGACATACTTTATCCACCTTTACTGTTTGATGCTTTATTTTACCACATATTGTGCTATTTCACAAGTGTTTTTTATCTGACTGACAAATTATGCCGATTATTTGCGGAACATAAAAGCAGGCTTCTTTCGAAACCTGCTTTCGGTTTGTCTTATCTTATTTAATGCCCTTGATGCGATCAAGAGTATCCCAGATACCATGCATATACATAATACCGAGAGCGCGGTCATAGAGTCCGTAGCCCGGGCGGACGTTACCAGGGCCTTCATCCCAGAGATGTCTGCCGTGGTCAGGACGGATATATCCTTCAAATCCACAATCGTGGTATGCCTTGACGATTTCAAGGATGCCTGTATCACCGTCGCAATCGCGGTGTGATGCTTCAGAGAAGTCGCCGTTCGGGAAGTTCTTGACGTTTCTGATATGAGCAAATGCGATTCTGTCGCAATGCTTGCGGACGATTGCCGCAACGTCGTTGTCCGGGTTTGCGCCGAGAGAGCCGGAGCAAAGCGTGAGGCAGTTATAGGGATCGTCAACCATCTTGAGGAAGCGATCGATATTCTCCTCATTGATGAGAAGACGCGGAATACCGAAGATATCCCATGGCGGATCATCCATATGTATAGCCATCTTGACGTCGCACTCGTGGCAGGTCGGCATAATTGCCTCAAGGAAATATTTGAGGTTTGCCCAGAGCTTTTCGTGTGTTACGCCCTCATAAGCCTTGAAGAGCTCATCGAGCTTTGCCATTCTCTCAGGCTCCCAGCCCGGGAAGGACATATTATATTTCTCTGTAAAGCCGAGAATATAATCAGCCATAGCCTTATAGTCGTCCTGAATCATGCCCTTTTCATAGAAAAGAGCTGTTGAGCCATCGCCCATCTCATGGAAAAGATTGCTTCTTGTCCAATCGAATATCGGCATGAAGTTATAGCAGATTACCTTGACGCCAAACTTTGCAACGTTTCTGATGCACTGCTTATAATTTTCGATATACTGATCTCTTGTCGGGAGGCCAATCTTGATGTCGTCGTGAACGTTGATGGACTCGATAACATCCATATTGAAGCCATATTCATCGAGCTGACGCTTGACTTCTGCGATTTCCTCTTCTTCCCAGATTTCACCCGGCATTTTGTGGTGAAGTGCCCAGACGATGCCGTCAACGCCCGGAATCTGCTTGATATCGGAAAGGCTTATTTTATCGTTGCCTTCGCCGTACCAGCGGAATGTCATTTTCATAACCGGTTACCTTCCTTTATATAGATTCATTGATTATTATCTCAACTGCTTTTATTATGCCATATAACGGCAGATTTTGCAAGGCTTTTGTTGCTCTCTCATTCATTTTCTCCACACTTTCTTTCTCCGCGAATCCATATGCAGTCATAAGATTTTCTCCGCTGTAATATTACTGTGATGCCTCCTTCGTCAACAGCAACAGTTTGTCGAATAATGACGTTTTATGTTGACATCTCTTCGGGTTTGTGTTTAAATTAAGAAAAACAGTTTGACGGAGAGGTTGTTTATGCAGAATAACAAAAGTATTTATATTACCGTTCTTTCGGTTGCTTTGATTGCCTTTGGTATGTTCGGGAGTTTGTTGCTGGAGGAAGCGTTAGCGAACAGAATTGTGGGAATCATCACAGCGTGTACCGCGATTGTTGGCGCTGTATCGCTTTTTTATCAGTTCAAAAGAGACAAAAACCTCAATGAGGCAAGCTTTCTCGTGGATTACAGCCAACAGTTCTATGAGATTTACGATTGTGCGGATCTGATGAACGAGCTTGAAAAATGTCGGATTGATCCGGATTATGTCCTTGATACAGAAAAATATTACCAGAAAATAGTTGGTTATCTGGAATGGCTGGAAACTCTTGGTGCACTGGTGAATTCAAACCTGCTTTCCATCTCGAAAATTGATGACGTATTGAGTTACAGATATTTTTTGATTGTAAACAACAAACAGATTCAAGACTGCGAATTGATAACAAATCGTGAGTTTTACAGAGGAATATACAAAATGTATCCATCCTGGGAAAGGTATAAAAAAGATAGAAAACGCATTGTTGTTCTGGAAGAAACTTCGTTGAGCAAGACCGAGGGATTTGCTGACATTGCATATCAAAAGTAGAATAAGCATTCGATTTGCAAAACGCAGAAGAATTTTGAAAGCCTTACATTGATCTTAATGTTCTTGCCAAAGATCTGGTGAAGTATCTCCACCTAACCGTATCCCTTTTCTTATATACTTAAATAAAACAGCAAAAAGATCAGGAAAATTTCAGACTTTTAAGAAAGCGTCTAAAATCAGAATAACAAAAACAAAAAAATCAGAACCTTTCGGCTCTGATTTTTTTGTTATTCAATATATTCAAAAAAGATACTATATGTTGGAGCTGATGATGAAATATCTGGAACTCTATAATCCACATATATATTTTGTTTTCCGGAATTAATAACTAATGTTTCGGTTGTTGTTTTTTGAGATTTAAATCTCTTTACAACATTTAAACCATATTCTGATGCTTGTTTATCAGATATTGGGTCTAAAGGATCTGCTAACATTAACTGAGTTCCCGGATGACATTTTTTCCATTCTGTGTTAGGATTTACATAAAAAGCTTCCTTCCTGCCATTTCGTTTGAATTGCGATTTTGCTCCGAAAATGACACTTCATACAGTGTAATGCATTTACTTCATAAAGTCAATAAGCGGAGTTCGAATCTCTCCTTTCATATTTCCCGTACAAATCAAGGCGCAAGCCTTGTATATCATCAATTCCGCAGGAATTGCATATCATTAACACGAAGTGTTGTATATCATCAAGCCGACGAAGATACACACCTGCGGTGTGATGATATGCAGCCCGAAGGGCTGATGAGATACACGCTGACGCGTGATGATATGCCAAGCCTTGTCGGCTTGGATAAACAAAAAGCACTTGCAAATGCAAGTGCTTTTTGTTGGCGGAGAAGGAGAGATTCGAACTCTCGCACCGCTTTCGCGACCTACGCCCTTAGCAGGGGCGCCTCTTCGACCTGCTTGAGTACTTCTCCAAATCGAAAATGACAGTCGGTATTCAGTTGTGATAAGCCGAACACCGACTTACTTGATATATTATAATAGAAAAATGCTTTTACGTCAAGCCCTTTTTTTGAAATTAGATATCTTTTTCCAGGTAATACTCAATAGTAAAGGGGTTTTCTCCTGCAGGCTGAATGCGATAGAGCCTGAGCTCACCGGGATTTAAGTGCATCGGGAGATCCTGTGCATCGTCATACTGAAGGTGCTGCTCGCCGTCCTCCTTGCTTACTTCATATATATTGGAAGGATTTTTCAGAATCAAATCAACGTGCGCCTCTTTGTCATAGTCGCGGTTTAATACCATAAGGTATTTGTTTCCATATGCATCCTGATGCTCGGAGACAGATATCCTCGGCAGCAGCTTACCGCCAAGCAGCTCGCTCTCTTCCATTGAAGTGCGGAGCCCTTCCATAGCAGGATGCTCCGGCAGGAGTGTGTCATCGTGAATTACGCGCAGACATTCCAGCGCCATAAGCGTATTGCCAAGTGTCATAATTTCTTTATTAAGCTGCCTCTGAGCTTCGAAAAATACGCCCGGACCGCCTGTGGCAGGGTCTACATATCCGTCAAATTCCGTATAACATTCCAGCGCCTTTGCACCTGAAAGGATTCCTGCATAGGCCATTGCTCTTACCATCGGGAAGCGGAATTCATAGTAAACTTCGTGGAAATGGAAACGGTGGCCCTGATATGCAAACCAGAAGGGCACCTGATGTCTCTCGGCAGCCCTGCGGACGATCTCAAGATCAGACCACATTGTGGAATTATCAAGCTGCAGCTCGGGGCAATATTCCGGCCTTCCTATAGGATAATAGTCAAAGCTCATCTGGGCAGGGTCTATAACCTCAAGAAAACGCTCAATATATGGCGCATATTCATTGTCTTCCCATTGATACAATGGGTTATAATCGGGATTTGATACGGTATAAGGCAATTTATCGGGGCAATTCTTCTCGCAGTATTCTATCATCCGCCGTGTTTCCTGCAGATGTTCATCGAGAAGAGGCTCGTCCCAAAGGCAATAGCCCTTGATGCATTTCCACATCTTTGTATCTTCGATAGCTCCGGCATAATCATTGGTCTCACACAGGATATTGACGTTTCCCATACCGCCGAAGCGATACAGATCCTGGAACAGCACATTTCCGCCAAAGGTTTCGGCAGCACGTACAATATCCATAGCAAGCTCCGAGTCTGCCCAAAGGCAGCCCATCATATTGAAGCCTGCATCAATGGACGTTTTAACCGCACGGCGGGTCTTGCGCCTTGTCAGTTCCGATTTAGGAAACCGCGTCATAGGTCCGGGGCTCAGAACATCGAGTATGAAATTATCCTGCTTCCACAAACGGCGAGGATTGCCGATGGGATAGCGGGCAAGTAATTTATGATCCATGTTGAACTTCTCCTTTGGAAATATGCTTTTCTTTGAATAAAAAATACCTGCAAATCCAAACTCATTACAGCATAACGATTTTGGGTTTGCAGATAATAAAAATTGCGTGTTATATGAGCTTTACTGTATAGTATATTCCGGTAATCACGATATACGCAACAAGCCCGAGCGCAAAATATGTCGTGAAATCCGCCACGAGAAGCGCCGCCGCAAGAAGCGCAAGCACAAGCACGAATGTAAGATATACAAGGCCGTATCTTGCATCGCTCTTAAAAAGCGTAAACTCGTTGCCGAATATTGAAAGCTTGCCCGAGCGAAGCTGCGCAAGCACTGTTATAACCGCACAAATGCAGACCGCAGCCGCCGAAACTGCAACAACGAGTGTGTCGCTTGAATTTACAAGCTCTGAACCGAGCACCCAGATTCCGAGACCGCCAATTGCCGAAGTAAGGGCAATCATAAAGAATTCGCGCTGATAGGAATAGTAGACGATATAGAGAACGACGATAGCCGGAACAATAACATACATAAGCATAAGCATCTCAACCGAGAATACCACAGACAGAGCACCTGCGCACAACGCAACAAAGATGGCGCCGATTGTCACGTTCTTTCCCGAGAAGAGCTTATATTCCGTGTCGATCTTCTTTGCACGTTCAACAAACAGCATCACAATTCCGACAACAGCAACCGCCGCTGCGCAGATTGCGACGACCTTGACTGTTGTCATCGCGGCAATAAAGGTTGTTGTGCTTTTCATCATTCTGCCGACGTTCATAAGAAGCATAAGCAATGCAAACGCAAGCGTGAACACCAAAAGCAGCTTATTTGTTATATAATCTTTTTTTCTGTTCATCGCAGTATCTTTTTCTTTCAAAGTGTTTCACTCCCAATTCAACATCATACACTATATTCTACCAAATAATGAGCCATTTGTCCAGTACTGTTTTATTAAGTTTGCCCCAATATATTGTATTTTATTTTGCCTTGGGGTGTGCAATCACGGATGCCCAGCCGTTTTTATCGCAAATTTTAATAATATCAAAACTTTTTTCAAGATCCCCCATAACCTCGTCAAGGCGCTCTGTTATTATGCCGGACGCGATGAATATGCCGCCCTGCTTCACGAAATCTGCCGCAAACGGCGAGATTCCTATGATGACATCGGCGACTATGTTTGCCGCGACTATATCATATTTTTCCGTCGCAAAGCGCTCTCTCATATCAGCGCTCTCGAGGATGTTGCCTGCCATCGCCTCATAGACGTCAGCGTGTACACCGTTCATCTCAGCGTTTCTGACCGCGATATCGACCGCATTTTTATCTATATCGACTGCAACTGCGCTTTTTGCACCGAGAAGGCACGCCGTTATAGAGAGAATTCCGCTGCCGCAGCCAAGGTCGAGAACTGTGTCACCGTCTTTTGTATATTCCTCGATGGCCTCAAGGCAGAGCTGAGTTGTGGCGTGGGAGCCTGTTCCGAAGCTCATTCCCGGGTTTATCGTGAAGACGACTCTTCCATCGTCGTTTTCGCATTCCTCCCATTCGGGACGCACGAGCACACGCTTGCCTATTTTGAGCGGATGGAAAAACTGTTTCCAGTTTTCAGACCAATCCTCCTCATTCATCGTTTCAAAAGAAAGCTCGAGGCTTCCGAGCGCTTCATTTCCCTTCAACGAATTCAAAAGCTCGCGGACGGATATGAGCTGTTCATTCCCTGCATCATTTGCGCTCACATAAATTTTGACCTTTACCGGAGCTGCTTCCTTTTCGCGGATGAGCTCTTCATCCACATAATCGCGATAGGGGAACTCCGCCTGCATAAATTCCGAAAAATCGTCTGAATCCTCAATTTCAAAGCCGCGTATTCCTATATCTTCAAGCGCAGTTGTAAGCGTTTCAATGCCTTCGTGCGCAGTTGCTATGCTGACCTGAATCCATTCCATACTTAAACTCCTCCTTGCGGAATTTTATATTTTATTTTACCAAAAACACACAGCTTTTGCAACATAAAATATCCGCCCGCAACGCGGACGGATATTTTTTATCATTATGCTTTCGGATAGACAATCCCGACAGGTCTTCCGAGCTTTGCCGCCTCGACAGATGCGGCACATACCGCAACGGTTGATGCGCCCTCAACAGAGCTGAGCGGCGACTCCTTTCCGCCTATGAGCGCGTCAAGGAACATCTTTATTTCACTTCCGACATTGTGGTTGTTGACATCAATCGGAATGATTTCCGCGGTCTTATAGCTATCGGAGTCGACTCCGTCATCAACAAACAGCTGCATCGAATCCGAGGTATTGTCGCAGATAATTGTGCCCTTTGTTCCATAGAACACAGAACGCATTGTGTAGTTGCGGCGGCAGCCTATCGAAACAAACACCTTCCCCATAACGTCATTCGGGAATTTATAGATAGCGATGGAGGTGTCGTTTACCGGCCAGTCCGGCATAAGCTTGTGGTTAGCATGTGCATATACTTCGCTCGGATTTCCTGCAATCCAGCGAAGAAGGTCAACCGCATGGCAGCCACCTCCTATAAAGCCGTGGCGATCCGGATCAACGCGCCAATCGTCCCTTCCTCTTGATTTTTCATAACAATGGGCATACTCACTCTCGACAAAGCAGAGCTCACCTATCTTCCCTTCCGAAATAAGCTCCTTTGCCTTGCGGAATGCAGGAGTGAAGCGGCAGACCTGACCTATCATGAGAAATCCGCCGGTTTCCTTTTCAATCCTCATCATCTCTTCACATTCAGCAACCGTGAGCGCCATCGGCTTCTCACAGAGCACTGCCTTTCCTGCCTCAAGGAATGCCTTCGTCATCGGAAGGTGAAGCTTGTCGGGTACGACGAGAATCACAGCATCGACATTCGGATCTGCTGCAAGCTCCATATAGTCTGTCGTCCCTTTCACGGCTCCGAATTCCTTTTTTGCTTCCTCGACAAGCTCTTCATACTTGTCGCAGATAGCATAAAGCGTCGCCCCTTCGTTTTCAACAACACCCTTCATATGCCCCTTGGCCATTCCGCTGCAGCCGATGACTGCTATATTGATATTTTTCTTCATAATGCTTTCTATCCTCGCTTTATATTTTTTCTTGACTTTACCGTTAGTATAGCATTATACTTATGCTGTCACAATACATATTTGTTTTATAAAATCTTCATTTTGTTTGGATGTGTTCATTATGAACAGACCTATAACGGATGCAATCATCTGCTACAGCGGATTTGACCGCAACCTTCCTCCGAACCTCTCCTGGGGTCCGATAACGCGCGATGTATATATTTTTGAATGTAACACCTCGGGCTTCGGCTCCGTCATTATCAACGGGCGCGAGTTTCCTGTTGCTCCGGGTGATTGTTACATATTGCACCCCGGTAACACCATCATCCATACAACCGCATCAGATCCGAGATGCGGTGTCTGGTTTGCTGCAAAAGGCGAGCTGATCGGCGAAATTCTTAAAGCCAACGGAATAACCTCAGATAATCCTTATGCGCCGGCTAAGCTCTTTGATGCTCTGACAAGCGAAGCGATTGCAATCGTGAATATGCAGAACGACACTGACCCCGGCGCAGAGCTTCGCCGCACAGGGCATCTTTTCTCGTTCCTCGGAATCCTTCTCGGCGCGTCACATTCCGCAGGTCGCGCCGACTGGCTGACACAGGTCACGGGATATATGGAAATCCATTATAACGAGCCGATAAGTGTTTCTGAGCTTTCAAGCGTCGCACATCTTGAGCGTAGCTATTTCTCTATCCGTTTCAAAGAAAAAACAGGGCTTTCGCCCCATTCATATCTCAGTGCCCTGCGTATACGCAAAGCGTGTGAGCTTATGCAGCGAATGCATTGCTCCGTCGCTGAGGCCGCGGAGTTAGTCGGGCTGGATTCACGCAATTTTTCGCGCATATTCCGCCGTGAAAAGGGTATGACTCCGACACAATATTTCAAACGCATCAACGAATAGAACAAAACACCGCCTCATATACATAGTTTGTAAAGGGTGGTGTTTTTTATGGTTATCAGAATTCACAAACGCACGCTTGCCATATTCTTCGCATCTGTGCTCATTTTCTGCGCGCTCCCGTATCTTTCGGAAATACCCATCGCGGAAACCTCCTCAAAGGCAACCGTCACCGATTGGGGACTCAGCTTCCGCGAACCGGGAAAAACTCCGATCACAGACGTAAGCCACGATTACCTCAGGCAATTTGATGCATATTTCATCGGCGATGAGAGCAAGAAGGAAATTTATCTGACATTTGATGCAGGCTATGAAAACGGATTCACGCCTGAGATTCTCGATGTGCTCAAAAAGCACAACGCGCCGGCTGCGTTTTTCCTCGTCGGGAATTTCATTGACCGCGAGCCGGAGCTGGTTCGCCGCATGGTCGCAGAGGGACACACTGTCGGCAATCACACCTCCACACATCCCGATATGTCAAAAATAGCAAATCCGGAAAGCTTTAAAGCAGAGCTTGATGCGCTCTCGGAGAAATACCGCAATGTCACGGGAGAAGATATGAAGCTCTTCTATCGCCCACCGCAGGGGAAATTTTCGGAAGCCAATCTGCAGGCGGCTCAGAAGCTCGGATATAAAACAATATTCTGGAGCCTCGCTTATGCAGACTGGGACAACAGCAAACAGCCATCACGGGAATCTGCGCTGAAAACGCTTTGCGAGCGCATACACCCCGGTGCAATCGTGCTTCTGCACAGCACCTCCGAGACGAACTCGAAGATACTTGATGAGCTTTTGACAAAATGGGAAGATATGGGGTATAGCTTCAAAAGCCTCGACGAGCTTACATAGCTTCTCGTTCATATCATCCAACTAAATAAAAGAGTATAGAAAAAGGGCTGGCACAAATGTGTCAGCCCTTTGGGGTTTGCTGTTGGTGGATTAGATGTCTGCGTTTGTAGTATCGTCAGCGCTTGTTACAATCGGCAATCTATTGTTACCAGGGTCACCCGTGTCACCGCCAGCTGATGTTGTAATAACATCCATAGTATTGAGTGTAATTATCTCAATTTCAGGCTTTGCGTATTTCATCACTATTCTCTCCTTTCATCTTATTTTTTAATTTATCAATGGAAGTAGTTATATGCTGATGTTGCAAACTTCGCCAATTCATCTGAAACCTTTGCCTGTGCTGTTCCAACAGTTTGTGCAATGTAACTTTCAATGCTGAAATCCACACTTCCGTATTCACTTCCATCTGCATTGTATACAACCAGATTTACCATTTGTCGCATATCCGCAACAACAAGCGAAGTGATATCAACACCGATATGGCCAGACACTTCAGTGTAGAAATCGGCACCTTCAATTCTTTCTGCTTTTTCTTCTCCATAGTGATCAGTAAACGATGCAATCGCATACATTGAACCTGAATCCACTCCATTAGCGCTAAAGTATGCTGTTAAGAGGATGTTATTCTCAAGAACCAACTGAGTACCATAGAAGTTTGTGCCTTTCACCGTCTTGTCAACAACAGTAACTTCTGTTGTGGCAAGCGCT
>JAFSIZ010000119.1 GCA_017439555.1 Oscillospiraceae bacterium
GTTGACCTGATGCTCACTAAAACCTCGGGTTTTTATCTGAACATTGGTCTGTCCTCCTTTCTTGTCTAAAGTTTAACACACTATTTACCCATAAACAAGTGGTATTCTGCACAAAGTTCACACGATTTCTTTATTTAAAACGGAGATTCTTCTTTAACCTCGCAAAAAAGCATTGCAAACACACAGCTTTTTGTGTTATAATATTTATGTTGTTCGCGAAATCGGCAGAAACGTTCTTTATGTTCGTTTCTGCTTTTTTGTTAAATGTGAAAATCAGCAAAGTTTATGTCGGTTTAATACTTGCTTTTTTATATGAAACAGAATATAATTCATAAAGACAGTAAACCCCGTAATAAGGAGGATTTTATTTATGCGCGAATACAGATTATTTGACGTTACCCCTGCAACAAGACTTCTCGACAGCATCCCTGTCGGCAACGGCAGAATGGGTGGCACGCTTATGTGCGGTGTCAGCGAAGAGGTTATGTTTTTAAATGAAGAAACCGTCTGGTCATCCCAGCCCGGTGGCAAACCCAATCCCGAAATGCCCGAAAAGCTTGAGATTATAAAGAACCTTTTCCGTGAGGGTAAGCCTGCTGAGGCAGACAAGCTTGCAAACACGCTTCTCTCCGACTGCTTCACAAGAATCCGTTCATATGAAACGGCAGGTCAGCTCAAGATATCCCTCCACGAAACGAACCACGCGCGCAACTACCGCCACGAGCTCGACATCATGCGCGGTGTTGCTACGGTTGAATATGATATGCGCGGAACTCATTACACGCGCACCTGCTTTGCATCCTATCCCGACAATGTAATTGTCTATAACGTAAAGAGTGATGGCGACAAGCTCAACGCTGCAATCGGATATGATAAGGAAAGAAAGCTTTCGCAGAAAGCAGAAGGCAATGAAATCTGCGCTATCGGAAAAACAATCTGCGGAAACCACAAATTCTGTGTCAAGATCCGTGTTGTGACCGACGGAACAGTAGTTGCAAAAAATGGCGAGCTCCTTGTCTCCGATACAAACGAGTTCACCGTATTTATAAACATCGGAACAGAGTTCCGTCTCGGTGAGGACTTTGCAGAAAAGGTAACACTTCCCGAGGATACGCGCTTTGATATGCTGAAGCTCCGCCACGAAAAGGACTTCCTCTCCGTTATGAACCGTGCGGATATCGCAGTCCCCGAAGCTCCCGAAATGGAAGCGGTTTCAATGACTGTGAGAAAGCGCGCTCTCACCTGCAACAGACCCAACGACGGCGGTCTCGTCATGATGATATGGCAGTTTGGACGTTATCTCCTCACCTCTTCAAGCCGCCCGGGCACACTTCCCGCAAACCTTCAGGGTATGTGGGTACAGTCAGACGTATCGCCCTGGAGCTCCGACTATCACACAAACATAAACCTTCAGATGAACTACTGGCCGGCAGAGGTTGCAAACCTTTCCGATCTCAGTATGCAGCTCTTTGAATACATAAGAGATTATCTTCTCGAATCGGGAAAGAACACTGCGCGCGTCGGCTATAACGCACGCGGCTCGGTTGTCCACCACCTTAGCGACATCTATGGCTTCACTTCCCCCGCAGACGGTCTCTGGGGAATCTGGCCGCACGGTCTTTCCTGGCTCTGCTTCAACGTCTGGGAGCATTATCTCTTCACGAAGGACGAAAGCTTCCTTCGCGATATGGCATATGATATGATTCGCGAAAGCTCACTCTTCTTCCTCGATACAATGTTTGAGGATAAGGAAGGAAGACTTGTCTACGCGCCTTCCTCAAGCCCAGAAAACCGCTATTGGGTAAAGGATGAAAACGGTGAGAATTATGCCTGTTTCCTTGCAATGAGTTCCACTATGGACACATCGATTATCGGCGGTCTTCTCAGAATGTATCTTGAGGCATCCGAAATTCTCGGCATCTCTGATGACGATACAAAGGCAGCCGAGGCGGCAATCAAAAAGCTTCCGAAGCTCTTTGTAGGAAAACACGGTCAGCTTGCTGAATGGATTGAGGACTATGAGGAAACAGAAATCGGTCACCGCCATTTCTCAAATACTTTCGGTTTCTTCCCCGATAACGCAATAACAAGAAAAACACCTGAGCTTTATGAGGCAATCAAGGTTACTCTCGACCGCAGACTCTCGGGCGGACTTGATTCTCACGGTCAGGGTGCAACAAGCGTTGGCTGGAGCCTTACCTGGCTTATGTGTGAGTTTGCAAGACTCCGCGACGGCAACCGCGCATTTGAGATGATTGAGAACTACATCACACGTTGCACATCGCCAAATCTTATGGATCTCTATACTGCATCCAACAATGTTTTTCAGCTCGATGCAAGTATGTGCTACGTTGCAGGCGTTGCCGAGATGCTCATTCAGAGCCACGAAGGTCTTATCGCACTTCTCCCGGCACTTCCGAAGAAGTGGGACAAGGGTTCATTCCGAGGTCTTCGCGCACGCGGCGGCTATGAGCTTGATGTAAAATGGGAAAACTATGAGGTCCGTGATATATGGATCATTCCCGACTTCAAGGGTGAAGTAACACTCGAGCTTCCCGAGACACAAAAGGCTCTCACCTTCCGCGATGACAACGGCAACACATACACCGCAATTGACAACAAAATAACACTGAATGCAGATAAGCGGGTACGCCTCATTGCAAAATAAGGTAGATTAAATATAAAAATGCAGCTCATTTTTCAATGAACTGCATTTTTTGATGGGGTTTAGTCTTCTCCACCCATGCCGCCGAAGTTACCATTTCCTGTACCACCTGTGACTCCGCTTGTGGTAATAACATCATTTGCTGAGATATTCATTATCTGCATCTCGGGCTTTTCATACTTCATTTTTCTCACACCTCCCTTCTTCAGTTATTTTCAAAAAAGTCATCCCTGTATGCATTGACAGTGTCAAACATAGCGAGCATTGCTTTATATACATTGCGTTCAAGCTCATTTGGGAAATTCACCGTGTCATTCTGTCTTGTTTCCAAAAGGCTCTTCAAATTACGCTCGCGAATCGGAGCATATGAAATTCCGCTGTCGTCCTGAACATAGAACAGAACGAACACAGAATCGTCAAACTCATATGTATATAACCCTTTGTCATACGTCGCCGTAATATAGCTACCTTCAACTTCCGCAGTGCCGTCTTTTTTAGAGTATTTAGCCGCATCGGCATCGTTTATAATATCCTCAACGGTAAGGCTTGTCTGAGTTGCTGTCGGGTCGGAAAGCTTGCTTGCGCGGATGAAATACGCACCATAGTCAACGAGCGAGCTGTAATCAATATTTACAGTCTGCGCTGCCGTGTATACACGCGCGTTTGCCTTCAATGCCCACGGCTCGATAAGTCTTATCTGCGCACCCTGACCGTATTTGTATTCTACAGCAGATGTGGTAGGCAAAACGGTAATCTTACAGCTTACAGCGGATATCGTCACTTCATTTACATTGTTATCAAAAACTCCGTCTGGCGTAACGCTTATCTCATATTCCGCAGCTTCTGTCTTCGGAACTTCAAAAGTCAGCGTTGCAACAACTCCGTTTGATGTGTCTGCCTCCAGTCCGTCCCACACAAGATTGAGTGGGTTTGCCGACATATTGCCCGGCTTTGTATAGGTAAGGCTTGTAAGCGCTTCTCCGGTCGCAATCCCGGTGAGAGTTATACCCTCAGCATATGAGACTATAAGAGTCATACCCGCAATACCCGTATTTCCCGAAAGCGTAACCGGAACGGATACGCTTTCCGTTCCCGAGCCCTGCGTGACGGTTTTGTCTTCAAGTTCTACCTGCGCACCGGAAGCAACAGCTCCCGGCAGCGCAGACAGAAGAAGAGACAATGCGCACAGGCAGACAAGTAGTCTTTTTGCTATTCTCTTCATCTTTGAAACATATCCTTTCGTAATTCAGACGAGATTATTTCGCTCTGTACTGTACCCATTCCTGAACATTGCTGATGTCAGAGCCTGTCGGATAAGTTACAGATTCGCGCGCTTCATCCTTTTGGAAGTAATAGGTATACACCTTGCTGCGGTCGCGGTAACGATACTGCGTCTTGTATATCGGCGAATTGTAGTCATAATCCCACCACGTATCCTCGTTATACCAGTGAATAAGCGGGTATGATACCCCATCCTTATTTTTATGTCCCTTTCCATATGCCTCTGAGGCACAATGGGGATGTGAGTCGGTAACTGGTAGTCTGTAGTCTAGCGGACCGGTTAATTCTCCAACAACGCAGTCTCCGGACACAGTACACCAGGCCTTTGTTCCATCCTTTGTTCTTGCCCTGTAATATTGCCAAACCTGTTTCATATTATATCCTGACACTACCTGCTGAGTTTCTACCTGACGTGAGTCACTACCATACAATTCTCCATCCTGCCACGAGCTCCAGCTTCCGTAATTACTCCACGCCCAGGTCGTATCATAGTGATTCCAACCGCTCAGTGAAGATGAACCCGATGTCGTGTACAGTGTCTGAGTATACGAATATTTTGTATCAACAATCTCGGCATCTGCAGGCGCTTCGGACGCAAGTACCCAAGCAGAAACGTCATTCTGTTCCCAATGCGCATAGAGTGTTATATCAGCAAGTGCAGTCATTATTGTTTCAGCCGTATACTCTTCGCCGCCGTCCGGCTCAGTAAACCATCCGACAAAAGTGTAGTAGTCCCTTGAGGGGCGCGGAAGCTCACCAACCGGCATATCATTTGACGCCACTATATTTTCAACAGAAACAGTTCCGCCGTTCGCATCAAATGTTATTCTGTGCGAGGTCAGATAATTTGTATATTGCTCGTCCGTGATATAGATTATTTCGCCGCTGTTAAAGGTCAGGTATGCTTCTCCTGTTACCTCTCCGCACACAAGCATATTGCCTGTTACATTGATGCTTGCAGCTATGTCGCTTGAGCGCTGAGTGAGATTTACGTTTTTAGCGACAATCGCATTTCCTGTTGAGGAAATAAGATTTACACTTCTGTTCAGCGAAAGATTTGTGTTCTCTGCACCAATCGTGAGCGCATATCCGGCACAGTCAACCGTCACGCGATCGAGCACCACATCAGGTGACGAAAGCTCCATTGGAACTGCGTTGTTTTCCGTAAATGTCACGCCGTTTATGATTGTTTTTGCGGCGTCTGACTTTATGTTGAGCCCCTTATATTCCTTATCCTTACCGAGAAGCTCGAAGGACTCAATTTCTCCGACTTCAAGCGCTATATCCGCTGCATCTTCATCTGGAATTGAAGAAATATCGAGTGACACGTTCTCTGCGCCAGATTCTGCGATAGTCTTTGCAATCTCGCTTGTCGAAGCAACCGCTTTAATCGACGGAACGCCTGCAAATGCGTCTGTGCCGATAGTTGTCACATCACTCGGAATCTCAAATGTTTCCAATGATGTGCAACCCTTAAACGCATTGTCGCCGATTCTCATGACATTCGGACAGTTGACTAACCGCAGCGACGTGCATCCCTCAAATGCAGATGCCGGAATCTCGTTTATGAAGTTTCCAAGGCTTATTGCTACAATATTTGTGTTATCCTTGAAGAGCCCCGGAGCAATGCCTGTTACCTTTACGCTTTCAAATGTTCCGTCTCCATTATTGACCGACCAATACGACGGGATAAACACTATCTCAGTCATCGGGTCAAACTCGTCTGTGAGCTTTGTAATCATTCCTGTTTCAGGATCGAATTCCAAGCCTTTTGTCCTTGCGATACGGCTGTTGACGATGTCATTTACCTCGCTCGGAATTTCGAACGGGATAACACTTGTCTCATAATCCTCAAACGAATCATCCCACGAATAGTCGATATCCTCTTCAGTGTTTTCATCCATAATATTGAACGTATATGTAAAATACGACTTTGTCGCAATATCATAACCGACAACTGCCCATACATGAGCTGTTCCGTACTTAACCATTCTGTAGCTGCCCTTGGTGTTTCCGGAGCTTGTGTATGAGGTCGTCATTGTTTTCATATCCGAAGTTATGTATTTTACAGCACTTGAAGACTCGGATATTTTTCCTGTAGTATTAGCCAATCCCTGCGTCTCGCTGTTGCTTCCGCCTTCGACATATGTCTTTGCATACTCTTTGGTATTTGCAACAAGCTCTGTTATTGCATTCGAAACCGAGGAGCTGCTGCTTACGGAGCTGCTCGAGCTAAAGCCCGATGTAGTATTCCAGTTCTTTTCGTCGGTCACGGTTGAAGAGCTATACTTCTCGGAATCAACGCTCTTTGACCAATCCTTTGTTCCGGATGTTCCGTTCTTTGCGTAGTTGCTGTAATCCACACCGCCGCCTATTTCAAAGGTGTTCTTTGTTGCAAGCTCGCTACCGACTTCAGCACCTGCCGTTGCCTTTACTCCGGGTGCGATCGGAGCCTCTATTCCCGCAGAAATCTTGGATGTAAGCTTTGCCGATGTCTCATTTGTGTATTTTGCATCAATGGACAAAGCAAAATCCTGACCGGATTCAGTCCAATACCCATCCGAAGTAGCCTGATTCTCAGATTCTTTATAATATGAGCTGTTGCTGTTTACAAGAGTCTGTGAGCCACCCGAGCTGTTTGTAAGATTATAAGAATTTGTGTCATTCTTCGCAAGAGTCTCAGCTTCTGCGCGTTCCATCCCATGCTCTTCAAGCCAGCTTTCGCTGACTTCTGTGGATTCGTTCCAATTCTTTTCAAGAGTCCATGTAGACGAGTCTGTTGTTTCCTTTGAAATTGTTTCGGATATTGTCTTTGCATCTTCATTTGTCACAGAGGTCTGCTCGCTTACTTCAACGGTTGTTATAATTCCATTTGCACAGGCAAGCTTCAGCGTTGTATAAAGAGGAACTCTCTGCACCTCGCCTATCTCATATGCAAAGAGGATAATGCCATTTTCCGAATCCTCAGCAATTATCGGATCTGCAAGTTTGCTATATGTGACAGCGCGATTTCTGTTGCTTACCCAGTTTGCATATAGCGTCTTATGCCCTGTTGTTCCGACGGGAAGCTCATCCTTCCAGAAGGTTCCTTCCTTATCCGACCAGCCGAGGAACTCATATTTGTCCATAGTAGGCTTCGGAAGTGCTACCCCCATATTAGTTGTATACGTCTTATTATCCTGCGGATCCATATCGCAGGCAAACTGAACGGTATATTTCTGTGGCTGCCACTGTGCATAGACCTTCTTATTTCCTGTTGTGCCGACCGGATACTCCGTGACCTGCGTTCCTCCGACTGCGGAGGTGTACCAACCGAGGAAGTAATATCCCGGAACTGTCAAATCCTGAAGCTCCAAGCCGTCCTGCGTTGCATAGGTAGCCGGATTCGGATTGTAAACAGCCGCCGACCCGATATAGTCCTCACCGTTTGCAATTTCATATGTAATACTATATTCATCCTTTTTAAGCATAGGCACTGTAATCTGCGCCACAATAACCGTTTCGCAAACCGAGCAATGGCTGCCTTCGGTCAAGCCCTCACTCTCGTATGTCGCCTCAACGGCGGCATCAATTACAACCGTATGTCCTGTTGCGGCGATGACCGTGTCCTCCTGCTTGATCTCGGACATTCCTTTAGCATCGCTGAAATATTTGTTGCAGCTCGTACAATACCAATAAGCGATGTTTCCAACTTCTTCGCATGCAGGAGCTTTATAATCTGTTTCAACCATACTGTGCGTGCAAACAGGTTTTATCGGTAAAGCAATGTCATATCCACCCGCAACATATCGACGAACAAAAATTATATCACCTGTATTGAGTTTTCCGTCAAGATTAACATCTCCTGCAGCTTCGTTGATATTCTGCTCGTAACCACCCGCAACATGACGTCTGAGCAAAATAATATCGCCCGCATTTATCTTTTGGTCACTGTTAAGGTCTCCGTAAAGATAATCAATTACTGTAACGCCACCGTTGATGATATCAATATCTACCGGATAGATATCTGTGTCAAGAATATCGCCGTCATCGTATGAAACGTTGATTGCATATTCATCGCCTGCCTCGGCGTTTTCGTCAATCCTGAACTGTAGGGTAAGAATCGTGCCGTCCTTGATGTCTGCGTCGCTTATTTCCTGACCGTCCCAAACAAATTTACACGGTGATGTAAACTTACCGGGCTTTGTCATCGTAAGAGCAGAAAAAGCTTCGCCCGATTCCACGCTCACAAGCGTAAGACCTTCGTTGAACTCAAACTGCAAGGTTGCACCGAGAATACCCGGGTTGTTCGCAATGCTGACCGCAACGTTTACGGTAGCGCCCGCAATATCGGTTACAGACTGCACCGAAACGGTCGGCGTTGAACTTGCAGTATCAGCCGCCGATACAATTGGTGCCGCAAAGGTGAGCATCATAACAAGTGACAGCAAAAGCGCTATACTTTTCTTGAATCCCATTTTACCTATTCCTTTCTTATTCAGATTTTATTATAATATTTCCGTTTTCCGTGCGCAGATAAATCTCTTCGAGGTCGTTGTTCAAAATATCGCCGTCGAAGTATTTCAGCGTTATCGGACAACCGCCGTCGGGCGCATTGTCCTTGACCTTGAAATTCATAATAAGAATTTCTCCGTCTCTGACATCCTCGTCCGTTATCTCGATGCCGTCCCAGACAAAGCGCGCACCGTTGCCCAGGCTCTTCGACGGAGTTAAATCGAGAGCTCCGCTGAGCGCCTTGCCGTTTTTCACACTCTGCAATGTGCACTTTTCTTCATCATAGTACACCGTAAGCGCCATTCCGAGAATGCCGGGGTTGTTTTTAACCTCGACAGCAACGGAAACCTCGTCGCCGGGAGTAGCATATACATCCTTCACGGATATTGTCGGAACGCCTGCGCTCTGTCCGGTGCTTACAGCGCTCTGCGGCGGAGCTGCGTTTCCGCCTGTCGCCCCCGAGCTGCCACTCGGGTTAGTCACAGCGCTGCCGCCGCTTTGACTTTCCTGCGAGGTGCCGGAGCCATCGGCTTCCTTTGCTCCGATACCGGTACACAGCCGCTTCAGAATCGCCGCAACCTGACACCTTTTCACGTAATCCTTCGGCGACAGTGTTTTGTCGGACGTTCCCGAAATTATACCGTTTGCGTACGCCCATTCAAAGCTTTCGACCGCATAGGCGCTTATTTGGTCTTTGTCGCTGTAGCTGTCCGGCAGGCTCTGCTTTGACAAGCCGTAATTTTTATACACCGAATAGCGGTGCATTATTGTGGCTATCTGCTCACGCGTTGCCGCGTTGTCCGGCACAAAATGCTTTTCGTCGTATCCGGTTACAATTTTGTTTTCGGATGCCCATGAAACAGCCTTGCAGTAATAGGCATTAGCCCCAACATCCTTAAACGAGTTTTCTCGCGCATCCGGCTCGCCCTCAAGCCGCCACAGCACTGTTACAATCATCCCGCGGGTTGTCAGCCCGTCCGGGGAGAACTCCGTGCCGCTTGTGCCGTTCATCAGTCCGTTTTCCTGCACATATTTCACATCTTTGTAGAACCAGTCTGAAGCGGATACGTCTGAAAAGTCTTCTTTAGCAGATGTTCCCATAAGTAAAAGCGAAACGCACAGCAAAAGCATTGTCATCAAAACAGCAATCGTTTTTTTCATAATAATCCCCCTTCCCTTCCGTAGTCATATTTTACTGCAGAAAATATTATATAGGAATATTTTTACTGTGTCAAGAAATATTTAGAAATAAAATAGTATAATAAACACAAAAAGGGAATGATTTTAGTATGAATAATTTCAGGAACAGAATCAGAGACCTTCGCGAGGATATGGATTTACGTCAGGTGGATGTTGCAAACGCAACCGGCATCGACCAGAAGACACTCTCCAACTACGAAACCGGCAAAACAAATCCTGACAGTACGTCGCTTATCAAGCTTGCGAATTTTTTTGGAGTGAGCATTGATTATCTCGTCGGCTATTCATCCATAAACGTAAAAAACAATAAGGATCTTTCAACGAGACTCGAAAAGATTGTAAATGAAATAAACGAACTACGAAAATTCCTAAAATAGCCAAACGCCCATCTGCCGAAAAGCAGATGGGCATTTCACTGTATTTCTATGGATTGACAATAATTGCAGCGATGGCAGAGAGGAGTGCGAGGACTGTTCCTTTCGTTTGCTTTTCGCGGAAGATGAGCCAAGATGCAACACCGGTTCCGACAAGGCATATTGACGAGCCGAGAACAGAGAAGGTTGATGCCGACATTTCCGCAAGCACCTTCACTTGTGCTATTGATGCGAGGTTAACTACCGCCGTTTTTGAAACGATGGTTAAAAGCTGCAAGGGCGAAAACGCACAGACGATTGATTTTACGGATTGCTCTCGATTTTTTATCATATATATCACAAGTGCAACAAAGCATATTGCAACGATTGCGACATTTGTCAGAAAGAACATTGAGGTTGAATCGCAGACCGACTTATCAACGGCATAGAGCTTTATGAGAATCGTCGAGACGCCGGCAAGAACCGACATCAGAAGGCAGATCAGCACGGATGCAAAGGAAAAGCTCTTTTTCTCCGCCTTTTCCTGCTTATCCGAAACAAACGGGAGAACGGATGCGGCAATTATCAGAACCGTTGAAAGAACGAGTCTCCAGGTTATCGCTTCACTAAACCATATTATTCCGAATATTGACGGAAAAAGAATTCCGCCTGCCATCGAAACAATGGTAACCACCGAAACGGAAACCTTTGAAAACGCAAGTATCTGCGCAGAAAGATTTATGCATATCACGAGGGCATAAACAACGGCATAAACCACAGTCGGAAGATTCAAGCTTATTTTAAAGCCTGCCGACACGAAGAAGAATGCGCAGGCAAAAAGCCCGTTGATTATGTTATACATAATAAGATAAAAAAGTCCTGCGGACGTCGACTTCTGAAAGACCTTCATAAGCACTGTTCCGCCGACATTCAGAACACAGTATAAAACAAGCATGAGATACATATAAAAACCTCTTTTCTGTCCTGAATTATACAGCATTTGTCCTTTACAATTCAAGACAAATCATATATAATTTTAGCAATCGTGCATTTTAAAGTCAGGAGGTGAAGGCTTTGCCTGAAATCAAGAAGCATATTATGTTCCGCGGTCCTTTCGGTCTACTCTGCCGTCCGCACATAAATTCAGAGCTTGAGATAATCGTTGTCACACACGGCAGAATTGATGTTACCGTTGGCGATACAACAATTGAAGTATTCAAAGGCGAAGCTGTCTTCATCCTTCCCTATGAGACACACGCATTCTCACCGATGGATGACAGCGAGGGCAGAGTCTATATGTTCTCGTTTTCTCTCGTCGAGGATTTCTATAACCGCCACGGCGGAAGCGACGCAAAATCAGGCAAATTTGCGCTTTCCGAAGAGCTTTGTGCCTTTCTTTCATATGCAACACCGAACGCAGAAAAGACACCGGACGAATTCAACGCAAAAAGCATCTTTTTCCCGCTCGTCTGCGAATATCTCAAATCCGCAAGCCCGACACCGCTTCACAACAACAAGCACGCACTTTCCGTCCGTCGCATTGTCGACCATATTCACGAAAACATCACCGAGAAAATAACTCTCTCGTCCGTCTCCCAGGCGCTCGGGATAAGCTCCGCCGCCATAAGCGAAATACTGCGGGAATACACCGGAATTACATTCACCGATTTTGTCAATAACCTGCGGCTTGAAAAGGCAGTTCATCTTCTTCATGACTGCGATATTTCCATAACGGAAGCAGCATATCTGAGCGGCTTCGGAAGCATCCGCAACTTCAACCGAATCTTTTTCGACACGCTCGGAATCACCCCAAGTGAATACAAAAAATTATAAATATAAAAAATCACCTTTTGTCCGAAAAAAGGTGATTTTTGTCTATGCGGAATGATTGACTTTTTTGTGTTTCGGTTATATCATTTAATAAGTAATTTCATATTGAGGTGAAAGCATTATGAACGAATACAGAATTTATAACAATACTCCGTCTGCCACCTGGGAAGACAGCTATCCCGTCGGTAACGGCAGAATGGGTGCGACAATTATGGGTTATGTCGATGAGGAAACCCTTTTCCTCAATGAAGAATCCGTCTGGTCCTCGCGTGGCAAAGGTATCCCGAACCCAAAGATGCCTGAAAAACTCCGCAAAATCCGTGACCTTTTCATCGCAGGAAAAGAGGCCGAGGGAGACAAAATTGCAAAAGATCTTTTCTCCGATTGCTTCTCTCGTATCTGCTCCTACGAAACTGCAGGTAAAATCAAGGTTTCTCTCCACGATAACGGAAAATGCAAAAACTACACAAACGATCTTGACCTTATGCGCGGTGTTGCGAAAATTGAGTATGATAAAGATGGCTCGCATTATACTCGCGAATGCTTCGCTTCGCATCCGGATGATGTCATAGTATATAGAGTGGAGTCTGACAACACTCCGCTCAATGCGACTATTTTCTTTGAGCGCGAGAATACGATCTCCGTAAAATCCGCAGACGGTGAGCTCACAGCCATCTGTAAGACGGTTTTCGGCGATCATAAATTTGCGGTGAAGGCGCGCGTCATAACAGACGGCCTCGTCTCCTGCAAAGACGGCGACCTCACCATTTCAAGCACAAAAAGCTTCACTCTTCTTATCTCCCTCGCGACAGAATTCCGCCACGGTGAAAGCTTTGCGGATGCAATCGTATTCCCTGTGAAGAACGATTATAATATGCTCAAAATGCGCCACGAAAAGGACTTTTTATCACTTATGTCCCGTGCGGACATTGTCCTCCCACAAGTGCATGAGCTCGACAAAATCACAATGCCCGAGCGCAGAAGAATACGCTCCTTCAACAAACCAATTGACGGTGCACTCGTTTCCTATCAGTGGCAGTTCGGCAGATACATAATCGTATCATCAAGCCGCGCAGGATCTCTTCCTGCAAATCTTCAGGGTCTCTGGGTCAAGAGCCTCGGCAACGAATGGAGTGCGGACTATCATACGAATATCAACATTCAGGCAAACTATTGGCCCGCTGAAGTAACGAATCTTTCAGATTGTCATACCGCTCTTTTCGATTATATGAATGAATATCTCTATGAATCAGGTAAGGAAACCGCAAAAATCTGCTATAACGCACGCGGAACCGTAACTCACCATCTTAGCGACATTTATAAGTTCACGACACCTGCAGACGGTCTCTGGGGCATCTGGCCTCACGGTGCAAGCTGGCTTTCCTATCATATGTGGGAGCATTTTCTCTTCACGCAGGATAAGGAATTCCTCAAGAACGAAGCATATGATTTTCTCCGCGATTCGGCTATATTCTTTGTTGATACGATGGTTGAAAACAATGAAGGTTACCTCGTCTACGGTCCGTCGACAAGCCCCGAAAACCGTTATTGGGTCAAGGACGAAAACGGCGAGGACTATGCCTGCTATCTGACCCTTTCCTCAACGATGGACGTTGGCATTATCGGCGGTCTCTTCCGCAACTTCCTCGCGGCAAGCGAGGTTCTCGGAATTGAGGATGAATATGTCCGCGAAATCCGCGAGGCACATAAGAAGCTTCCGCCCTTCAAGATTTCCGAAAGCGGAAGAATTCAGGAATGGATCAAAGATTACGAGGAAACCGAAAAAGGTCATTTCCATATTTCTCATTCCTTCGCACATTTCCCCGATTGCGCAATCAACCATTCTACGCCCGAACTTCTGGAAGCTATGAAGAAGACAATTTACGGACGCATCAATGGCGAAGCAAATGCAATGGGTTATAATTCGCTCAAAGTTGGCTGGAGCGTTGCATGGGCTATGGCTCATCTCGCCCGCTTTGGTCACGGAAACAAGGCATACGAGCTTATTCAGGCATATCTTGAACTGACAAGCACGAGAAACCTTTGGGACCTCCACGCAAGGTGCTGGCAAATAGACGGAAACTGCGGCTTTGTTGCAGGCGTTTCGGAAATGCTCATTCAGAGCCACGAAGGATATATCGCGCTTCTCCCTGCGCTCCCGAAGCAGTGGGATCACGGCTCATTCCGCGGACTCCGCGCCCGCGGCGGCGCAGAGCTTGATATCCGTTGGGAGGATTACGATATAAAGGAAATCTTCTTTACACCCAATGTCGATGGAGATTTCATAATCGCTCTCCCCGAATCGCAGAAGTCGACAACCTTCAAGGGCAACGACGGCAACACATATACAGCGGTGGACGGAAAACTGACACTCAACAAGAGAGTTCAGCTCCGCGCTGAATAAAAAAGGCTCCCCTTGAAGTGCAAGGGGAGCTGTCACGAAGTGACTGAGGGGATTCGTTGTCGCGTGTTTGTCCCCCTCAGTCGCGCTTTGCACGCCAGCTCCCCCATTACTTCGTAACAGTGGAGCCTTTTAAGTAGTGTTCATCCGCACGGATGAGCACTCCTTTTTTCTTTCAATATTGATTCGTAAATTTCTCTTGCCTTTTCCACATTCAGTTTCAGACTATCTGCCGGAACACTCAACGCACCGCGCGGCAATTCAACATTCCCGCTCCGATTTGCAATATCCAGTGCACAAAATGTATCTGACAGATATTCAATTTCTGTCAGTGCATTCTCAAGCTCATATATTTTTTCCATCCGCAGCCTCCTTTATATCTACGATATTATACTCTATTTATCGACAATTGTCAATAAATAGAGTATTAGATATCATAATATTATCAAGGGGTGATATTATGATATCCTATGAACCTTTTTACAGAACACTTAAAGAGAAAAATCTTTCAACATATAAGCTTATAACTCAATATGGAATCAGCCGAAGTCTCATTGACCGGCTCAAGCATAATAAACCAATAACAACAGTTACGATAAATGACCTGTGCAGGATTCTGCAATGCAGAATTGAAGATATAGCAATTTATATAGAAGAATAAGAAGGCTCTCCTTGAAGTCCAAGGGGAGCCTTTTAAGTAGTGTTCATCCGCACGGACGAGCACTACTTTTTTCTTTCAATATTGATTCGTAAATTTCTCTTGCTTTTCCCACATTCAGTTTAAGATTATCTGCCGGAACGCTCAACGCACCGCGCGGCAATTCAACATTCCTGCTCTGATTTGCAATATCCAACGCTCGAAAGGTATCTGCCAGATATTCAATTTCTGTCAGTGCATTCTCAAGCTCATATATTTTTTCCATCCGCAGTCTCCTTTATATCCATATGGGTATAATATTAACATAATATAGCATCATTTAGTTATAATGTCAATATATCCAAATAGATATTTCAGGAGTTTTTTTATGGCTTATTACAAAAGATTAAGAGATCTGCGCGAAGACAACAATTATACTCAAAAACAAATTGCTGAATTACTATTCACCACACAACCGCAATATTACAGGTATGAAAGCGGAACACGCGATTTGCCATGTGAATTATTGGTAATTTTAGCAAAAATATATAATGTCTCTACTGATTATATTTTAGGGCTGACAGATGAATTGCCTTCACACAAATAAAGCAATATAGGAGTATGTTTAAAGAGTAAACACCCGAACTTGCCGAGTATCCTTCAGAACACTCGGCAAGTTCGTGTGTTATTTGTCTTACATCTCTATTGCGCGAAGCTCGAGGGAATTGAGCGTTAACGTCTGCTCCTTCTCTCCTTTTATTACCTTGACGGTAATCGGCATATCGTAGTCTGTGTTGAGAAGATAAACCTTATCACCTTCATATACCGACCAACGGAGTCTGTCGCTTCCGAGAACCTTTATATCGCAGTTTCTTGAGCTCTCCGTTATCATTTCGCGGACAACTGCATTATACAGCGGATAAAGGCCCGGGTTTCCCGGATAATTTATACTTGTCACAAGTGTTGCCGTTCCGCTTCCGACTTTGTTCTCAATCACGGCAGGCACATCGCTCGGGTCACCGATGAACGAGCCCGTCACAATGGCAACATCGTTTCCTCCGCAGAGCTCAAACTTTGCATAATCCACATAGCCTGCGCTGTATATCGGGTCGCAGAGAAGAGTGTGGCTTCCCGGATACAATCTGTCTTCCTTGATCGAGTCGAATTTAAACTTCACGCCGTCATTTGTGTTTACGGTTTCACCCGTGAAACGAGCGCCAAAAAGCTTTTCAAGTCTTTCATCTGACAGCATATCAAAATCACCGCCGCGCACCGTTGATCTATTGAGATGCGCCGCACTCATGAGAAGATTTCCGCCACGGCTTACATATTCCGTCAGCTTATCGAGATTTTCATCTGTCATTGAATTCCAACCGAGGAAAACGAGATAATCATATTCCGAAAGCTTTTCAATCGGAGCTTCAATCGGCACAATATCGAACATACCGTAAGCAGGACTTGACGAAACATCTTCTTCTCCGAAATTTGCGATATCCGTCCAGCTTCGTTTCTGCCAAGCGTTTTCTGCAATTCTCCACGAATGCTCCGCTTCTCCGTGCCCCCATTCTTTGCGGTGGAACTGATTCCACACAGAGCTTCCGCCCCAGCCG
This sequence comes from Oscillospiraceae bacterium, assembly GCA_017439555.1. Taxonomy (GTDB): domain Bacteria; phylum Bacillota; class Clostridia; order Oscillospirales; family JAAYXM01; genus SIG480. The sequence continues at coordinate 16,472 of JAFSIZ010000119.1, forward strand.
CCGTATGCATCGTGAAGCCCCGAAACAAACGCAAATTTAACCTTCGGGCCACCCTTCGGTCTTGCATCGCGTTTTATGAGCTCGCTCATTTCCGTCATTGCCGCGCGGTATTCGCGGCACACCTCGGAATCTGCCTCATGAATTTGTCCGTATGCATTGACTATCTCATCTCCGCTTTCAAGGCAGAAAACATTCGAGCCCGAAAGATATGCATACTTATATGTAAGCTCAAGTCTTTTTCTTTTTATAATATCACTGTGGCGCATACCGCCATACCATTCGTGGGCAACATAAGTTCCCCACATATCCGCGCCGTATGCTCGCGCCGCGCCTCGAAGAGCCGGAACGAGAATATCGGGGTTTCCGCACATCATTTCAAGAATCGGCAGGTCAACTCCCGCTTCAAGGTTATATTTATTCAGTCCCGTTGCCTCTACTGCCGCTATTTTCGGCATATTCAGTTTTCTGTCAATTCCGATATATCTTTCTATATCACTTATATATCCTTCGTGTGCCGCCTTCATATCGGCATAATCAGTTTTGATTACCGTCGGGTCTGCGCCTGTTCCTTCCTTGCGGTTGAAGTATCCCGGAAATTTACACGCAAACGAGCTTCCCGTTTCACCTATCATATCACCGAGGAAGTATTCTCCCGCAACCTCGCGGATCTTTTCAACCGTTTCTGCAGTCAGATGTGTATCCTTGCCGTCGGGTGCAAATTGGATAAGGTAGAAGAAGATGAAATATATTTTATTCTCCGCAAGATATTTCGCCCATTCGATGTAGTATTCCTGCGGAAGCTCTTTTCTTCTTCCCATATAAAACGGACGAATGGTTACGAAGTTGTATCCCGGCTTTACGCAACGGTTATACAGCTCCTCAATCATATTGTCCGCCCTGAAATTATGCTCTCCGATATGAATTCCGTTTAAAATAATATCACGTTCCATAACAATTTACCTTTCTGAGGTCAGCGCGATTTCAAAGTGCTGACCTTCTTTTATATTATAGATATAGCCGTCTTCAGGCTTCATTGCATTGCGGAATCTCCTTATGAGCGTTACCCTTCCGATATCGAGAGCAAGCTTATCACCGAGTTTTTCCGCACCGAGAATCTTATATGCACCACCGCGAGTCTCAGCACCGTTGTCTATCGTTATTATTCTGCCTGCAAATATTTCCGGATTTTCTTCTGATTCAATGATGATTTCATTCTCCTCTGACAATTCCTTTGTAAAGCCACAAACCTTTCCGGTAATCTTTTTCTCACCGAGGCTGTATTCAAGCGCCTTTTCGCCACCTGCAAAGCTAATCACCTTGACATTCCCAGAGCTTGAAACAATGCGTTCTCCATCGGTTATTGTATGTGTTTTACCGTCCATTGAGCAGAGAATGTAGTCGCATCTTCCGTTTTTATGCAAAACTTTTACCGCACGTGCATCACCGTCGCACTCAAGCTCCGTTATCTCCGAAATATACCGCTCGCTTTTATATGGTTCAAGCACTGTTGTAAAAACCGTGTTGAGATTCTCGCCTTCAATTTTTTCAAACACATATTTAAGGCGTGGAATATTCTTGTTTGCGCTCTTTACAGGCGGATACGCATCAACAATCGCAAGGCTTCTCTTTCCCGTGTTCCGCCAGTTGAGCAACGTCGTGTACAGGTGAAGATTATCACCTGCATCAAATGCATCATTGAAATCGCGCACTGTGAAATCTATTTCCGCCTTATCTGAAAGGCATATATCGCGCCTGACATTCTCACACCATGTATATCCTCTCGGATACACTGTGTCATACCACCAATCGGCAGGCGAATTCGGGTCGGGTCCATATGGCACATTCTCACCTGCATATGAGCCGATATAGTTTCCATTTTCATCCGTTTGCGGAACAAGCTTGAGACCTTCTGTTGCGCATATTTCATCACTTGCAGCGTGAATACTCAGAAGATGTGAGCTTCCACCGCTTATATGAAAGAAATCGACAGCATATGAATTTTCATCATCGACCTTTATGTACACCACACATCTGCGGTATGCGCTGCACTGCGGATATACATATCCTGCATCGACATCAAGGAGCTTCACGTTTTCGCCATCATCAAAATGCAGAATATTGCCGCGTATTTCCTCGTTGATTTCCTGTTCTTTTTCATCAACCATAACAGTATTATGGGAAAGCGTGCTTCTCACCCATTGCAGGCGGTTCGGCTGATATCCCGTCTTTTCGGGATAGCCGAGATCGGGCATAAAATTGAGTCCGAAAGCCGTTAGTCCAAGATTCAGTGTGTCTCTGTGCCCGTGACCGCCGTTAGACCCGAAATACATCCACACATCGCGCGCTTTATCTCTCAGAGCTCCGAAACCGAAGGATGTCATTACAGCTGATTCAGGCTTGAACTCGCCATATTTGTTTATCACCGCCCGAACGTCCTCTGCAAGTCTCTCAGGATTTTCGCGCGTTATCTCATCAAACAGTCCCTTTTCCGTGTTGCCGTTGAGAAGATACAAAATCTGTGCAAAACGGATATCACCGAAGTCGCGGAAGCCCTTCCGCGCGACCTTGATGCTCATCCAATGCTCATTTCCCTGCGTGAAAGATGTATCGCCTATCTGTGGAGAATAACCATCGGACATAAGCGGAATGTTTGAGAAGAACATCTGCAAAAACTTCGGGTTGCTGTATAAATCCGCATCGGGATGGCCCTCAAGGATATCCGCGATGTCAATGAGCGTCTTATGCCACGCGGCATTATATTTTGAAGCTTCATCTCCCTGGCCATCTGCATCGATTCTGTCGATGAGAACCTCATCGATACCTCCGCCGAGATTCGGAGGCGTTCTGTTCCAGCCAGGAGCAAGCAGGTATGAAAGCCACCTCTTTGTCTCAACCTCATCATCGAGAACAACTGCCGCAATTGCGTTTGAGGTCTGCGGAAAGCCGAAGTTGCCGGCAATGGTACAGTTTTCGACGCCTTTTAAAATCTCTTTTATGAGCCGCTCTTCAATATTTGCGCGAATATCGGCGGCACTGTTTTTCGGATTGTGCATTTTCCAAAGTTTTGATTTTTCACGAAGATAATTTATTACAAATTCATCCTCGTAAACATCAAACACCATATCGTAGCAAAGCGCAAAATCGCGCGAATTGAAGGTTTCCCAGATGCATCCGACCGTCTTTCCGTCGTTGCTTCCCCCATCCGAATTCCAGACATTGTCGCCGTATTGCGAAATATCATAATCAGGATAGAAATCTGCAATGCGATCAAGAAGTATTGCCGCAACTCTGCCATACCTTATGTCGCCTGTGTAGAAATATGAATATGAACACGAAAGAAGCGCATCCATAATGATTCCACGTTCACGCTTTGATGACATTGATTCCGTATACCACATTCCATAGTGCAGATACTGCGCGATATATGTATGCCTCTCAACCACGCCGTTGGGATAGACTCTTCCCGTCACATAGCCGAAGCCATCGTCAACACCCCAATTTTTATCACCGAATTTTTCTTCAGCTTCAGGATAAAGAATGTTCACAAGATATCCCGGCTCTCCGGCTGCGACAATCTCTTCATTTTTCTTAAAAGCAAGCTCGCGGTCAAATTCTCCGTATTCATTGAGCCCAAGCTTATAAAAGCTTTCAAAATCGTTTGACGGAAAAAGTCTTCCGCAATCGGGGCATTTTATCTTCCAAGGATGCTCAAACTGCTCATGAATCCACGCTGCAGCTTCGTATTTCGCACCGAGGTTGCATCCGCAATAGCGACAGAAATACATTTCAGGATCCCCCTCAGCACCGACGCAGGTACTTCTCGGAAGCCCTTCTGCCACAACCATATCATAAAGAGCATCAATTTTATCCGTATATTTTTCTGCACGGAAAATATGCTCCCGCTCTATCTCGATGCGTGCCCAACTGAATTTTTTTATATTTGCACGCGCTGCAGCTGCCTTCTCTGCAGTCATATATGTTGAACGTGTTTTTGCCATTTTCATCACCAAATTTATAATACATCAATTCCAACAAATTTACAAACATTTTTGAATAAAAAATGCTTTATTGCCAAAGATAAAACCGACTACTAATTTTCTGGGAGGAATTTTTTATGAGACCGAAAGACCTTATCGATACGCAGGATTTTTCAAAGCCCGAAATACTCCACATCATAAATCTCGGGCTTGCCCTTAAGAAATGTATCAAAAACGGATATTATCCGCCGCTTCTCAAAAACAAAACGCTCGGTATGATTTTCCAACAAAGCTCGACCCGCACGCGCGTCTCCTTTGAAACTGCTATGGAGCAGCTTGGAGGTCACGCGCAATACCTTGCACCGGGTCAGATTCAGCTCGGCGGCCACGAGACAATGGAGGACACCGGCCGCGTTCTCTCGCGCCTGACCGATATTCTTATGGCAAGAGTTGATGCACACCAGACTGTCGTCGACCTTGCAAGATGTGCAACTGTGCCTGTTATCAACGGCATGTCTGATTATAATCACCCGACACAGGAGCTTGGCGATGCCATAACTATGATTGAGCACCTTCCTGACGGGAAACATCTCGAAGAATGTAAAATCGTATTTGTCGGCGATGCAACACAGGTATGTGCTTCCACCATGATGATGACCACAAAGCTTGGTATGAACTTTGTGCAGTTTGGTCCGAAAGGAAAACAGCTCTCGAAGGATATGCAGAAAATCGGCACTGAAAACTGCAAAAAGCACGGTGGAAGCGTTCTTATAACTGAGGACGAGGACGAAGCTCTTTCAGGCGCAGATTTCGTCTATACAGATGTATGGTATGGCCTTTATAATGCGGAACTTTCAAAGGAAGAGCGCCTTGCGACATTTATGCCGAAATATCAGGTTACACCGCAGATGATGAAGAAAGCCGCTCCCCACGTCAAATTTCTTCACTGTCTGCCTGCAAGCCGCGGCGAAGAGGTTGTCGATGAGGTTCTCGATGCAGATTATTCAATCGCATTCGATCAGGCAGAAAACCGCCTCACGGCAATGCGCGCAATTCTCGTTTACCTTCTCTCCGACAAAATCGCGCCGGAATACCGCGAGGATGCGCTTCACCACCGTCTCACCGGCGCACTCTCGCAAATAATTGACTATTAGGGGGACGTCTTATGTCAGACAAGGCTAAAAAATTCAGGCTGTTTGATGCCGTTCTCGCCGCTGTCTGCGTTGTGCTTGTTGTCGAATCCGCGGCACCTGCCGCGGCAATCGGCAACGCACAGTTTTTCTGGTGGATATTCCTACTGCTTGGGTTCTTTCTTCCCTATGGTATGATTTCCTCGGAGCTGGGCACAACGTATGACGATGAGGGCGGCATATACGACTGGGTTCGCCGTGCTTTTGGAAACGCCTGGGGCACACGTGTTTCGTGGTATTATTATATCAACTTTCCGCTATGGATGGGCTCACTTGCCGTTCTCTTCACCGATGTTATCCTGCAGATTTCGGGTATGGAATTCTCGACACCTGTTGCGATACTCATTCAACTTCTGTTTATATGGTCGGTCGTATTCATAAGCTGCTTCAAAGTAAGTGACAGCAAATGGATTTTGAATATCGCCGCATTTATAAAGGCATTTATTATGATTACAATAGGTGTTCTCGGTATATATGCCGCAATAACGCGAGGCTCGGCAAATGATTTTACCATCTCGTCCTTTATACCTTCATTTGATGCAGGCGGTCTTTCATATATTTCTATAATAATCTTCAACTTTCTCGGCTTTGAGGTCGTCACCACCTTTGCATCCGAAATGAAGGACCCGGGGCGTGAGATTCCGAAAGCCATAGTTCTCGGCGGCATTCTCATTGCCCTTTTCTATCTTCTCTCCGCATTCGGCATAGGCGTTGCCGTGCCTGCAGAGGAACTCAGCACCTCGGGCGGTCTCATCGACAGCTTTATGCTTCTTCTGAATCAGACAAGAGGCCCGATAATCACGATTTTCGGCATACTTTTTCTCTATACGCTTTTCTCAAACCTCATCTCCTGGTCTCTCGGAGTCAACTACGTTGCACAATATGCCGCGCAAAAAGGAAGCCTTCCGAAGATATTTGCAAAGACAGACAAAAAGGATATGCCAATCGGCGCAAATATTGCAAACGGAGTTATTGCAAGCGCAATCGTTCTTATCGCTCCTCTCATTCCGAGTCAGGACATCTTCTGGAGCTTCTTCGCTCTTAATATGGTAACGCTTCTTATGTCTTATATTCTTATGTTTCCTGCCTTTCTCAAGCTGCGCAAACGCGACCCTGATATAGAGCGACCATACAAGGTGCAGGGAGGCAAAATACGCCTTGGAATCATGACGTATCTGCCGATGGTGCTTCTCATAGTTTCAGTTATCTTCAGCATAATACCTCTCGATACGAGTGAGGCAGAAATATCAACCAAAATACCGATTCTCATCGGCACTGCGACGGCAATAGCTATCGGAGAGTTGCTTGTCTTCCGCTCAAGACGATATAATAAATAAGGAGAGCTTTTATGAAAACAATCGATTCAACACCTAAAAAAGACGGTTTCCGTATGCCCGGTGAATTTGAAAAGCACCTCGGCACATATATAATCTGGCCGGAGCGTCCTGACAACTGGCGGCTCGGCGGCAAACCGGCACAAAAGGTATTCGCTGAGGTTGCGCGTGAAATCGCGCGTTTCGAACCCGTGACCGTGTGCGTGAGTAACTGTCAGTTTGCAAATGCACGCCATATGCTGCCTGACGAGGTGCGCGTTGTTGAGATGTCAAACGACGATGCCTGGATTCGCGACTGTGGGCCGACCTTTGTCTCAAACGGCAAGGAAATCCGCGGTGTGGACTGGCGCTTCAACGCCTGGGGCGGTCTCCACGATGGGCTCTATTTTCCTTGGGATAAGGATGATTCGGTGGCGCAAAAGGTCTGTGAGCTCGAACGCCGCGACCGCTATCGTCTGGAGCGTTTCGTGCTCGAAGGCGGCTCCATCCACGTTGACGGCGAGGGAACACTTGTCACAACTGAGGAATGCCTTCTTAGCGAGGGCAGAAACCCCGGAATGACAAAGGAGGATATTGAGGAAACACTCAAAGAATATCTTGGAATCGAAAAAATCATCTGGCTGCCAAAGGGCATATACCTCGATGAAACCAACGGACACGTTGACAACATTTTCAGCTTTGTGCGCCCGGGTGAAGCTGTTCTTGCATGGACTGATGATAAAAATGACCCGCAATATGAAATATCAAAGGCTGCGCTTGATGTCCTTGAACGTGAACGCGACGCAAAGGGGCGAAAGATAAATATACACAAGCTGTACCTCCCTGCTCCTGTTCTCATTTCCGCCGATGAAAGCGGCGGTGTTGATGCTGTTGACGGAACACTTCCGCGAAACGAAGGCGACAGGCTTGCGGCATCATATGCAAACTTCTATATCGGAAACGGAGCTGTCTTTTTTCCCGAATTCAATGACCCGAACGATGCAGCGGCCCGTGAGCTTCTCAAGCACCTCTTCCCCGACCGTGAAATCGTCGGCATATATGCACGCGAAATATTGCTCGGCGGCGGCAATATCCATTGTATCACCCAGCAGGTGCCTGCGCCGCTTGCAGATTAGGAGGAGAGTATGGCAGCTCGAATTGTAATTGCGCTCGGCGGAAATGCTCTTGGCAACACTCCGAAAGAACAGAAAATGAGGATAGAAGCCGCAGCACCATCTCTCGTAGGGCTCATATCTCAGGGCTACGAAATTATCGTGAGCCACGGAAACGGCCCTCAGGTTGGTATGATAAATCTTGCGTTTGCCGAAGGCTCAAGAGCAAATAACAAAATACCTCTGATGGATCTTCCCGAATGTACAGCTATGAGCCAAGGGTATATCGGATATCACCTGCAGAACGGAATAAAGAGAGAGCTACGCCGCGAGGGTATGCCCTGGCACGTTGCATCAATGGTGACGCAGGTTATCGTTGACGGGAACGATCCTGCGTTCAGGAACCCGACAAAGCCAATCGGCCCCTACTACACAGAAGCTGAGGCAAAAGGCTTTATGGAGAAGAATCCGCATACTGTCTATCGCGAGGACGCAGGGCGCGGCTGGAGACGTATGGTTCCGTCTCCGTCACCTTGCGGCATCGTTGAGCGTGCATCAATCCTCAATCTTCTCGACAATGAATTTATCGTAATAGCCTGCGGCGGAGGCGGTATTCCCGTTATCAGGCGCGGAGACGGCGACTACGAGGGGGTTGATGCTGTTGTTGATAAGGATTTTGCAAGTGCGGCACTTGCCGAAGTCTGCGAGGCAGACTATCTCTTCATCCTCACGGCTGTCCCCAAAGTGGCAATAAACTGGGGCGAACCGACACAGATGTTTATTGATAAAATGTCAGTCGAGGAAGCAGAGCGCTATTGTGCCGAAGGACATTTCGCGCCCGGAAGTATGCTCCCTAAAGTGCAGGCTGCGATAAAGTTTGCACGAAGCCGGGTCGGTCGCCGCGCCATTATTGCATCTCTTGAAGAAGCACCGCTCGCAATACGCGGACTTGCCGGAACCGAGATATCTATGCATTAAAAATGGCCATAGCAAAGGGATTGCAGCAAAATAAATCTTGCTGCAATCCCTTTAAGCTTTATCTGTTATATGTTCCGTTTCCGGCCGCCAAACGCAGCCTTTCTATAAATTCGCATACAGGCTCTGTCATTTTGCTGTCAGTTCTCAGAATATATCCGATAGTGTAAAACGCTTCGCTTTCGAGCGGTATGCTTTCTATATTTCCGTTATTCAGCTTTGAAGGCATAATTCCCGTTCCTATTGTATAGCAATCAGTAAGCAGCAACACATTCATAAGTGTTGCCCTATCGCTTATTTCGACGTGTTTTCCGACATTTATCTCCTCTGTTATTTCCTCTGTGAAGAAGGATATATTCTTACCTCCCTGCTCATATGACACATAAGGATAATCGCGCAGCTGGTCATATGTCAGGCGAGTGTGTCTGAGCAACGGATGTCCCTTTCTCAGGAACACATGGGGATACGCCTTTATAAAAGGTGAAAATCTTATTCCCTTTCTGTCAAGATATCTTTTCATCACTCCGTCATCGCTGTCTTTGATTGCGATAATCCCTATATCGCTGCGTGAGGTCTCAACCTCGTGGATTATTTCATATGTCTTTGTTTCACGAAGCGAGAATTTATAGCTGTCATCCTCTGTTTCACTGAGCATTTTTCCGAAGATGTCAGCAATGAAATCATAGTGCTGTGTTACGATATTGAGCCGTTTACAGCTCTTATCCGAGCTGTATCTTTCCTGTATGAAGCTGTTATATTCGGATATACAGCTTGCATACTTGACAAACTCTGCGCCGTCATCTGTCAGAAATACGCCATTGCTTGCGCGCTCGAATATCTTTATCCCCAATTCCTGTTCAAGGGCCTTTACGCTGGCAGACAGGCTTGACTGTGCAACAAAAAGCTGTTTTGCAGCCTCATTGAACGAACCTACTTTTGCTATTTTTTGAATATATATACATTGCTGTATCGTCATCCTATTACCCCCATAGCCTTCATTATGATATTGATTATCAGAATTATAAATATCCCGGGAAGCATATTCACATTATTAATCTTGTTCTTTCTTTCGCAGATAAGATTGAATCCGGAGAAAAACAGGATAATATATCCTATAGCGCATAATTGGCAGATAATTGCATCCGTCAGAAAAGCAGCGGCAAAAAAAGCCACAGCAGCAATAGCCAGCTGCATTGCCGCAACAGGAAACGCCGACAGTGCTGTTATCTTACCGTATGCCGCGCCAAACACAAGGGCAAACGGAAAATCGACAACACTCTTTATCAAAAGCTGGCTGTTATCTCTGTTAAGCGCCAGCAAAACAGGTCCGCATATCTGCAGACCTCCGACGCCGAAGAACAAAGTTGCATCAACAAAAGCATTGTATGATGTATTCTCACAATCCGAAAGTCTGTTCATATGCACTTCAATATTCAGAGCATCACCTATCACACTGCCTATAAGCAATGAGAAAACAATTATCATAAGATTTTGGCTTTCAAGCTTCATTTGTGTGATATTAAAAATGCTTTCAAAAAATCCGACAAGGCTTATTATCATTATGCTGATACCGAGAACAGCAAGATTTTTCAACTCTGCAAATTTTTTAAAGGAGCTTCCCAAAATACCGCCAAAGAAAATCGTTATAGCATTTACTGCAATTCCCACACTGAATCACCTCTGCATATGATTATATCATAAACAAAGAGATGTGAATAATATGAAAAACCTATCGCGTGCTTTCGGAAATATCAATAGCACAAAACAAAATCACAAAACCGCAATGATTTCATTGCGGTTTTTGTTCTTAAAACGTTATTGTGTGTGTGAGCGTTTCTCTCTCGCCCGGCTTGAGAGTCCTGATGCGGTATTTTTCCGAGAAGTCACACGGAGTGTATTCATCAAAATCCCATGTTCCGCACCACGGCTCTATACAGAGATAATCTGACGGTATTCTGTTTTTTGTCCAGCATACAATCGTATCAAAACCGGGGAAGGAAATGTGAATCGACTCGCCTGTGCGGTCATCACGAAGCGAAAGGCCTTCTGACTTGAAATCAAGGAAAATAAGCTGATCCTCGCGGAAATATTTTTCATAATCGAGCTTTATCTCACGCTCATTTTCAAGACAGGGTATATTTCCGATTTCCTTTCCGTTTTCATCCTTGAGAGATGAATAACGCGGTATCGTCTCGTTTTCATCAAAAATGATTGTATAATGGTCAACACCGCCCGGGCAGGATAACCCCTCGTGTGAGCCCGTCGAATAGTACATATCACGATCTGATTTGTTGATCGTAATATAATCCTGACGAAGCGCAGTTCCTTCGACAGTGAAACAAATACGAAATTCAAAATCAAACGGATACTGCTTTTTCGTTTCCTCACTTGAACGAAGCAGAAGTGTTGCGCTACTCTCACTCAGGCTTTCAACCTCAAACAGGCTATCCTTAGCAAAGCCATGGGCATCCATATAATACTCTTTTCCATCGAGCGTATATTTTCCGCCTTTAAGCCCACTGACTATCGGGAAAAGAACGAGCGCCTGATCTCGCCATACATCACTTCCCTGCCAGAGAAACTCCCTCCCGGCTTTGTTCTTTATAGAAGTAAGCTCGGCGCCTGATGTCTTTATTTTCACCACAAGCTCTTCACTTCTGATCGTTACGGTTTCCATCGTTTTTACCTCTTAAAAGCTGATTGTGTGCGTGAGTGTCTCCTGAGCATTCGGTGCAAGAGTTCTGATACGATACTTCTTTGAGAAATCATCGACAACCTTCCAAGAGAGATCCGGTGCGCCTGCCCACGGCTCAACGCATACAAATTCTGCATCCGGCATTTTCCAGATAAGAAGAGTGTCGAAGCCCGGGAATGAAATATGGATGCTCTCGCCGGTTCTGTCATCGCGTATTGCAAGACCGCGCGATTTTGCATCAAAGAATATGAGCGCATCAACCTCGAAATATTTTTCCGAAAGCTTAAGCTCACGCTCGCCGTTGAGAATCGGTGTCGGAACTTCTCCGATATTACCGCTCGGGAGAACTTCATACTTTGAAAGTGTTTCTGCTTCATCAAAAACAGCAGTGTAGTTCTCAATTCCACCGGTTGTTGCAAAGCCCTCATGCGAGCCTGCGGAATAATACATATCGCGGTCTGACTTGTTGTCAGTTATGAAATCAATCTTGAGTTCACGGCCGGAAAGCGTGTATACAATTCTGTATTCAAACTCAAACGGATACTGAGCGCGTGTCTCATCATTTGACTTGAGAAGGAATGTTACGCTGCTCTCGCTCTTTGCTTCAACTTCAAACTCGGAAAGCTTTGCAAAGCCGTGCATTCCCATCTCATATTCCTTGCCATCGAGAACATATGTATTCGGCTTTTCCCCGTTGCGGAGACGGCTTACTATCGGGAAAAGGTTCGGGCACTGGCCTCCCCATACTGCAGGGTCGCCGCTCCAGATATATTCCTTACCTGCGTTGTCTTTGACAGATGTAAGCTCTGCGCCAAGTGTTTTGATTTTGACTTCAAGTTCTGCGCTTTTTATTGCCACGATTGACATATTGCTACCTCCAAATATATTTTTTTCAATTATATCACATTATTATAAAAAAAGGAAGTGTATTTCACACTTCCTTTTTGATTTTAGTCAGCATAAATAACTCTTGTTTTTCCTTCCGGATCTTTAAACATAAGGTATCCTCTTGCAATTGTCTCGTTCTCTGCAGGACGTGCAGTAAACTGGCCTTGACTTGAAAGCTTTTCAGAAACTGCTCTTGAATAGCATCTGTTGACCTCAGGAATTCCGGTCTGTGAGAATACTATACCCGCAGAAACAGGTGTATATCCCGAAGGAACGATATATGCAATAAAGCTTGCATCGCCATGTTTATCAAGAACGATTGTTGGAACAACCTCTGCAGCTTCGTTGTATACAGCTTTTACTGCAATTGTTGTCCAAAGGCTGAATGCTATTGTTTTATCATAGCTTACAATTCTGTTGCTTCCGTCTGCAACAACCCAGTAGGAGAAGTTATCTCCGGTTGCAGTGTAGGTCACGAGGTCTCCGTATTTACCCTTTTTAACACTTGCAGGAGTTTCATCGTCTCCGTCAAAGAAATATGCACTGTATTCTGTTTCTTCAACATTATAGAGCGCAACAGCGTTTGTTGTGGAATTTATTTCCGCAGTATTTTCAACACTCCACTTATCGAGGATATGTCCTGTGAGAGTTGTATCAATTCCGTCTTTTGCATCAGCAAAGGTTGTTCCTTTTGTTACCTTTTTGCTTCCAAGAAGTGCTTTGTACTGATTGAAGAAGTTTACAAGCACCAAATCGTCAGTAGCAACTTTCTCATCAAATACTGCGATAAGAGCGGTATTTGTGTTTGCAACAAAGGTATAGTTTTTTGCACTGCTTACGTACTTACCTGCCTGATTTCTCCAGTGTGAAAACTTAAGCTCATCAGTATCTGTTGCAGAAACAGTTACACTCTTTCCGAAATCAACTGTATCCACTTCTCCAACTATGACATCAGAAGATGCTATATTTCCTCCGTTTTCAGCAGCAATATACACGCTGACCTCTTCATCCGCTGCGACACCCGGTGCATTATCCGGAACAGTTACGGTTATATCATCGGTATATTCTTTTCCGTCAATTTTTACACTTGCGGTAAAGGTTGTGGAACCGGCTTTATTTGCAGTAAGCTTTGCCGTGTATTTGCCGTCATCAAGAAGTGCATTGTGTGTGCTTTCAATACCGACTGCATCACCGGACTTTACAGAAAGTGTGATTGAATTTGTGTTATCAACAGTTGCATCGTGTGCATAGCCATTGATGTGACGGTATGTTCCATCGCTCATTTCTGCGTAAAGCTCAACATCTGCACTTTCACCCTGTTCAAGAGTTCCCGGAATATTATGAACAAACTTTTTGAAGGTTACATTGTTTCCGGCAACAGGGGTAAGCCACATTTTATAAGGAGCTGCATATGCAGTTGTATAATGAGTTGCCGCAACGCAAAGAGAAATTCTCACCTTGTTATTTGCATCGGGAGTGATATAAATAGAATTGAGTTTCTTTTCTCCACCTGAAACAAATCCGGCTTCTTCCTCTTTCCAAAAGCTATAAAGACCGGCATACTTGTCATTTACATAAACATAGTATTCACTTCCGGATTGATTCAAAGCTCCTTCCATACTGAAATTATACCAACCTGGGACATACATGGTTGTTTCAACGGTAAACATAGCATCAATTTCATTTGCCTGTGCATTGGCTTTGGCATTTATCCAAGTGAGGTTTGAATATGGGCGAGTTGCAAGCCAAAAGATCTTTCCGCCCTCAAAATTTGTTGAGTTATAAAAACGAGAACCTACAACCGTTGTTGTTTCGTCCCATGCAATTTCAAAATTTGCTTTATCCGTAAGAGTCCATCCCGGAGGCAAAATGTTATATGGTTCATTCATTGTTGTCCTTGTGAACTCAAGCTCAATTTTTTCTGCAACAGTCGGATTTGCAACAGTAATCGGTACTTCCTTAGTCTGAACTTTTCCGCCTGCATCCGAGGTTATGAGAAGTGTGCTTTTGCCAACACCCAAAGCATCAACTTTGTATGTATACACACCGTTTTCTTCTCCGACCTTTGCCACACTTACGGTATTCCCATCTTTAACAGATACTGTTACAACATCTGCTCTTGCAGTTTTATCTGCATTGAGTCCGTTGTTTGCAAAGATACTTTCATCAGAGTTCTTCACAGAAATGGTAAATTCTGCACTTCCATCATATTCGAGCGTTTCTGGGATTGTGTGTGAAATGTTCAAAGGGCTATCCTCACCAAGATACGTAAGAGTCATCTTATTGAGAAGAGCACGACCGCAAGCACCACAATGCTGTGCTTTGAGCGCAAACATCATCTTAATCTTGCCATTTTCATCAGGAGTAAGATATACTGCATTCTCAAGAGCATCAGTGCTTGAATTAATATTATTCGTATCCTGATCTCCATCATCATTATCGGCATAACAGTTAAGAACACCGGCATACTGGCCGTCGGCATATACATAGAAGTCACCAGCGGCATACCATACAGAGTTTATGAAATCTATCGTGTACCAA
>JAFSIZ010000120.1 GCA_017439555.1 Oscillospiraceae bacterium
CCCCAATGCCCCCATCACCCGTGAGGATATGATGGTGATTATCTACCGTGTAATCAAAGACACTATTGCCGAAATGCGGAACGACACACAGGTCGTTCCCTACGAGGATTTTGCTGATGTTTCCGCTTATGCAAAGGAAGCAGTATCTGCACTTATTGCAGAGGGTATTATCAACGGCAGAAACGGACTTATTGTACCTAAGGGTTATGTGACATACAAGGAAACAGAGATTGTTATCTCAAGACTCCTTGCAAAATAGCAAAATGCCGGATGTGGCAAATACGACTCTTGACAGATAACTTTTAAAGGTATAAAATATAAGTTAATCCATAAATTTGGAGTTATTTGTGTATTTTATAACACGGGAGGAAAGATAAATGAAAAGATTATTATCCCTTATCCTCGCACTTTCTCTTGTAATAAGCCTTGTCCCGGCAGTATTTGCAGAGGAAGGCGGAGAAGCAACACAGCAGAATGCCGGAATCACCATTACATATGATGTAACAAAGAATTTCGGCAGCTGGGGGAGTCAGACACCTCTGTTTTCCTCATTCACTTATGAGGCAAACAACGGTCTTTGGGAATACTACGGAAACGCCAAAAATCTCCCCTCGGCTGATAAAAGCACAACTATGAACTGGGTAGGTACTGCCGGAATGCAAATGAACGGCGGTTGGTGGGCAATCAAGATAATTGTCCCGAAGTCAGGTGTTTACACTCCGAAGGTAAATTACAGAGCTTACAGAGAAGCTTCGATGATGGAGCTTTATCTCGTCTCAAAAAACGGTCCTCTTACAGAGGCGGATATGAATGAGAATAACCTTTTTGGAAAGGTAAGCTGTCATAATGCTGAACTTTCTGCGGTAACCACTCAGGAACCGGCAGTTCTTGACCCTCGCTATATCGAAGCCGGTGAGTATTACTTTGTATATAAGGTGGGAGAGAAGCTTGGATTCGGAACAGGCTGGATTTTCTTCGGGAACTTCACCCTTGACGGAAACGGCACAGAAACGGTTGCCGCAAATGTTTTGGCTGAAAAGGAAATAGAGATTCCAAATAGCTTAAAGAGAACCATTCATCCCATCGTCTATGACAATACAGGTGCAGTTGTGGAAGAAAATTGTTCTTTTGAAAGCTCTGATACAAGCGTTGCAACAGTTGATGACAGCGGCGTTGTAACGGCTGTCAGTGAAGGTGAAGCGATAATAACAACTTCCGTTGCAAACAGTACAGGATATGTTGCAAAGTGCGAAACAAAAGTAACCGTAGTTGAAGGTGCTGTTATAAAGTATGATTTGATAAGGCATTATAGTAAGGATCTCGGTTGGTACAATACAACAGCAGGAAGTCTTAACGAAATCACGGAAGAACTCACAGACGGTTTTTACAGCTACGCCGGCGGCAACGACTGGACGGGCGGCGATGAGGTTAAGTACTATGAAAACCTCCAGCTTATGAAGACCGGCACACACGTTGCGTTTAAAATAAATGTTCCGGTTGCAGGCACTTATCATCTTGCTATGGATGTTATTTCCAGAGCCGGAATAGGCAGATGCAATGTAGATATGCAGGTTTATATTTCCTCCACAGGTAAGAGCACAAGTGAAAGTGACTATGTTGGTTCATATCGCTTATATGATATTGGAACAAACGGACAGGTTTTGAATGGTATTGATATCGCTGAATATACATTTGAAGAAGCGGGAGATTACTACATAACATATCGCATCGGCACACATCCCGATGCTGTGTGGGGGCCCTATTCCAATGTGGGAACATTCTATCTCGTAGGCGGAACAAAATCTGCACTTATGAACGGCAAAATCACCTCAAGTGTATCCTCAATCAACGTTGACGAGGGCGAAACTGCGGAAGTGGTTGCAACAGGATATCTCTCATCAACAACAGAAGCGGCAACGTTTACATATTCATCAAGCAACACGGCTGTTGCAACGGTTGATGAAGAAAGC
>JAFSIZ010000121.1 GCA_017439555.1 Oscillospiraceae bacterium
AAGCTGTGCCACCACCGTCGGGATTGACAGCCTGAAAAGAAGCCTTCCGATAGGCTCTGTTGCCAAAAATTCTTTCCTGTTTTCCATTTTACTAAAACACCTTATTTTCGTTTATAGTTTAACCAAGTTACGCTGCTCTTGTACTTTTTGATTTCTTTTAATTCAAAGTCTGAAACCATGCTTGCCATGAAAAGTGGCTTATCTTCTGCATCTGCAACAATCGGCGCAACGACAAGACTCAGTTCGTCAATCACTTCTGCGCGCTGAAAATAGCCGTTCACAATGCTTCCGCCTTCAAGAAGCAGGGCAGTGATGTTCAAAAGAGTATATAGCTTTTCGAGGGAAACCTTAACGTCAATTTCAGTCTCTCCTGCAAAGATATAGGGAATATTCATGCTCCGAAGATACGAAAGATAACGCAAATCAACCTTCTTTGTTAATACCTCTATCACCTGTGCACCGCCATACCCTGGGTCTTCGTCTATGATTTTATCACTCTTCCAGCCAAGCTTACCGCTCGGGTCAAAGCTTACTGCATAGAATCCCGATAAATCATCGTGGATGAAGTCGTCAAAGCTGTCATAAGGCGGATATTCCGACAAATCGGGATACCAACCACCGGTGAAGCTTCCTTCCATAGTAACACGCCCGCAAATAAACCCATTCGCACCGTTTTTGTTATACTCACGATTCAGTTCATAATAAATATCCGTTGCCGCCTCGCAAGAAGGCTTTGACAAAAACTCACCCGTGACCTTCCCGTCAATGGAAGTCACCATATGACAAATTATATACGGTTTAATCATAAGAACTCCTCTTTTTAATAAATATTCATACTTAGTTTCATTATCATTATATCAAAATGAATATAAGAAATCAATTGAATGTCTTTGCGGGATAATAGTATCTTGCGTCATCAAGAATGTTCAGCTATAGAGATATTGTTTTTTGTGTTTTTAAATATCAAATAGTTTTAAAATGAAGTGTCGGAAAAGAAAGTTTAAAAACTTAAAGAGCACAGACGGCAGTGTTTCGCGAAAAACACTGCCGTTTGTTTATTGATTGAATTATGAATATATTTTCTCACAGCTGCTTTCGATAGTTGAAAGGAGTTAATCCGGTCGCTTTTTTAAAAACACGGCAGAAATACTGCAGAGAAGAGAAACCGCTTTCAAGGGCACAGTCTTCAAGTGTCATAAAGGTTGACAGCATAAGCTCCTTTGCATTGTTAAGCCGCAAAGAGGTTATATATTGAGATGGAGATGTTCCGAATTGCGATTTGAAAAGCTTTCTGAAATAAACCTCGCTCATTCCGACTGTCGAGGCCAGCTCGGCGATTGTGAGTGAAGTGTTTTTGAAGTTCAGATCCATATAAGCTTTCATATCGTGGATTTTCGTTCTTGTACTGTGTGAAAGATAGTCAGGGTTATCAGTCGCCATAAGCAGAGCGTATATTTCATAAAAAACAGAAATTGCTTTTGCGATGGAAGCTTTGGAAGAGCTGTTGAAGTTTTTGTGAAGCTTGCGGAAAAGGTTATCTGAATATTCGACGTTGGTCGGTCTGAAAAATCCGCTTTTGCAATCGGTGCTGTCTTCAAGAAGAAAATCACAGAAAATATACTTATATTCATCTGAATTAACTTCAAAAGTATATTTTTGAGTGTGGGAAAGAAAAAGTATATCGTCTTTTTTTAAATGAATTTCCGTTCCGTCTTCGAGGATATATGTACATTCTCCGGCAAGGGTATACGAAAATACATCGTAAAATCTTGATTTTACAACAATCGGTTTGCGGATGCGTGTATGTGAGGCTTTAACAACATTGAAAATCTTTTTAACATAAAAAATGTTTTGCGTGATTTTTGGCTTCATAAAATCACCTCGTTGTTTTGGAATGTGTAAAAATATAGTATCATTTTTATTTTCTGTTTGCAATGGGAAAATATAACAACTGTTTCGATTTGTGCAAAAAATCATTTATGGAAATTTACAGAGCGGCAACACTCGTTATATAATTAATATAACCGGTGCAATATCTTTTTGTGCACCTATTCATAGAGAATAAAAATTTTGGGAGGAAACAAAAATGAGAAAAATTTTGGCAATCATTCTCGCGGTTACGATGCTTGCAACATTCGCTCCGTCAGCGTTTGCGGCGGAAGGAGAGGAGAGTGAAATCGAAATTGTCTGCGATTTGGGGAACATCCTGGCAGGTCTTCCTAACACAACAACTTCTTTTTCGCAGATAACAACTGCATCGCAGGGGGTGTTCAAGTACGTCTTTTCTTCGCTCACGAAAGATACATCAGTTAAAGACGGAGTTGTTGGCGAAGAAGGCGCAGATAACAAGGGTTTTAAATATGCCGGGGTAGCTGGAAAATATCATTTGAGAATGTTTGGTGGCGTATTTATCTGCTTTGAGATAAATGTTCCGGAAAATGGAACTTATTCGATGAACGTAATGTCGCAGAAAAATCAGAAGGGGCAGGTTGTGAATGTATATGCAACTGATGCTGAGACATTTTACAATCAGGGAACTTTTGCAATAGACAATCTGGGCGAGAAAGCAGGCAGTTATAGTGCATATGATAAAGAGAGCAAGTTGACAGACATTGCATCGACGGGAACCTGGGAGTCCGTTCCTGTGTTCGAAGAGCAATATCTCTCAAAGGGACGATATGTTATTACATTCCATGGAGCTGACGGAAATAACGAATATAATGGAACGAGTCTACGCGCACCGATTGGCACATTTACCCTCAAAGGAACGCCCATTGAAGAAGAGCCTGAGGAAAAAGCCATAACCTATAACGTCGCAAAGGTTATGCGTGATAACGAAATTTTCTATGTTAAAGGACAGAGTGGTCAACTGGAAGCGGAGAGAATGACCTATGAAATGACCAATGGTTTATTCGAAGTTATGGACGCAAGAGGAAGCGTTACCATAGGCGGTAACGGAGCTACTCTTCATAATTTCCTCAAATTGGCGCAGAATGCCACAGTCGATTTTAAGGTGAACATTCCTGAAGACGGAAAATATTTCCTTAATGCAAATCATCAGATTGCAAAAGAGGGTGCTCCGGTAACTGTTTTTGTAGACGGCGAAATCGTTGGGTCCTATGATTGCTACAGCGATAAAGAAGGAACTCCGGATAAATTTGCAAGCGGAGATACGTCAGTTTGGGAAAATGATGTTCTTGTGACAAAAGACGGAATCAATCTTTCAGCAGGAGAGCACACCTTGTCATTCTCGGTTTTGTCACCCGGCTACGGAATGATTTCTTATTTCGAGCTTGCAAACGAAAATATTGAAACGAATAATGTTTCCATTGTTTATGTTGATAAGACAACTCTTGAAGTTGATGAAACAACAACGATTTCCGGTGCAGCGGCAAGCTCCTTTGACGGTACTGTTAAGGCTTCGAGCGATGCAAATACGGTATACACAAGCACAAATAACAACGTTATTGAAGTTAATGGCACAAAAATCACGGCAGTTGCTCCGGGAACGGCAGACATCACAGCGATTGTTGGAGGTGTACAGGCAAAACGTACAATCACAGTTCTTGAAGAGCGTGTTTTAGGAGATGCTTCACTTGGTGTGTATTCGGATATTGCTGATTATGTAACCGTGGAAATTAACGGTGAAGCAAATGATGATATAATCAAATCTGTTCCGATTGGCAGTATGGTAACCGTAACCGCAAAGACTGATGACCCGGCATATATCTTCCGCGGATGGAAGCGCGGTAGCGAGGATAACGGTGTTTGGATAAGTGAGAATGCAACAATAACCTTCCCGATGATGACGAACACATTCCTCACGGCACTTTATGAGCCGGTTGCAGCCCAGGAAGTTGTAAACGTTGAGTTCTATAACTATAAGGGGCAGTATATTGAAACTGCGGAGAATGTAGGAACAAAGAGCTTTGGTGAAATCAAACCGCAGAAAACTCCGATTCTCACAGGCTACAGCAACCCGTTCTGGACTGTTGACGGCGTAAATGAATTGTTGGATAATGCCACATTTGTAAAGCTTACGCGTGTTGTTGCAAACTATGAAAATACAGACAGCTTCGATATTACAATCGGCGCCGGCATCAGTGGTGCGGCGAGCGGAAACTATGCATACGACACAGAGCTTGTCCTTCACGCAGAAAATGATGGTACATGGTATATCGACGGAAAGCCTGTTGCATACGGATCAGCTTATTTGCATTGTGTGTGGGATGATGCAGCAATCACATTTGACGAAAAAGATAGCAGCGTAGCTCCGATTATCACACTAGATTCAGAAGTGAAGGAAAATGGAGCGAGAATGATCTCGTATGATGCAAATGGAACAAACATTGCAGAGGTCGGTATTATATTTGGTAATAACGCAGAGATTACAAGCTTTGAGAGCAAGGCTACATCCAAGAAGAGAGGAGATAGCCAGGGGCAGTTTACCGCAATGCCGAATGGTACGGAAACAAGCACTGATGCTCGCGGCTATCTCATCTATAACGACAACGGAACATACAGAGTAATATACGCAGACTAATACCAAGTGATGCGGAGCGCGAATGATTTCCGCGCTCCGCATTTTGAACAAAAAGGAGAAATCTGAATGAAAAGAGCATTATCTTTTATTCTTGCGATTGCGATGATTATATCGCTGATGCCGGGCGTTTCCGCGACAGGCGGCGAGAATAATATTTCGATAAAATGTGATGTTGCGAAAAACCTGCTTGACGGCGGATTCACATATGCGGACACGCGCCCGCTCTCGGCGATTGACTACAGCGTTACAAACGGCGTCTACAAAGTCGCCTTAAGTTCAACGGGCGAGAGCTATGTAGCCTCGACAATAGGCTATGCTGTCGCAAACAACCAGTTTCTTAAGGTCAAGGAAGGCAATTATGTCTCCTTTGAAATCAATATCCCGACAGAGGGAGAATATTCGCTCATAACCGATTATATCAAAGCATCGGACGGCGGCGAGATGGAAATATACGTTGCCGAGGCTGACGGCTTTTCCATTTCCGCAAAGGGCGATAAAATCGGCGGCTACACCTCTGCAGGCGGCGCAAGCAAGATGAGCGCGAACGGAACGGAATGGGAAAGGGAATATAAGGCGGCGGAGAACATAAGCCTTTCCGCAAAGAGATATATTCTCACATTCGTCTCCCCTGCAAATGACATCAGCGGAACGCAGTTCGGTATGATAACAAGCTTTTCTCTCGTTTGCGGCGACGGCTCTGACACGGCTGTCATAAATGCGTTTATCGACAGCTTTGAGGGCGATAAGGTCAACCTCACCGCATATATGTCAGACGGAACAAAGCTTGATATAAACAGCGCAAGCGTCAGCTATAAAAGCTCTGACACATCCGTTGCGGAGGTCAGCTCCGACGGAACGATAACGGCAAAGGCTCCCGGCGTTACCGACATCACCGCAACCGTTACGCGAAGCGGCGTGTCGGTCAGCGACACAAAGCAATATTATGTCTCCGACGGCGGTCTCAAGGTCGTCTATGACATATCGAAATATCTTATCGAGAAGAATTTCGGATGGGCGGCAAGACCTGCCTATTCAACGCTTGACTATGATGTCACAAACGGTTTCTTCGCGATAGTTCACAGCTCGGAGGACGAGTTTGTGTCTTCCGGCACCAATAAAGTCGGCGTCGGCGGATCAAACCCGAAATTCATCAGAATGAAGAAGGGCAACCATATAAGCTTTGAGATTGCCGTTCCGAAGGCGGCTGTATACACATTGAAGGCAAGCTATCAGCAGGCAAAGAGCGGCGGCGACACAAACGTTTATATAACGGACAAGGCGACGTTTGACGCGCAGGAGACTTTCTCGATTGCAAACCTCGGCAATATCGCAAAAAGCAGCTACAGCTGTAAGTCTTCCGACAGCCAGAGCTTCGGCGCATCGAACACAAACTGGGTATATTCCGCGACGGTTGCGGAAAACCTCGACCTTTCCGCAGGCAAATATGTCATAACGCTCCACGCACCGAGCGCGGAGGGCGCAATATTCGGCTTTGAGCTTGTAAGCGGCGACGGCAAGGGCACAGCTCTTATGTCGCTCGGCTTTGACAACATAAATTCAGGTAAGGCGACTGTATACGGCACAATGTCAGACGGCAGCGCCGCTCCCGAAAGCGTTCTTTCGGGTCTTGAATTTACATATAAGAGCGCAGACGAGGCAGTCGCAACGATTGACGAGAACGGAAATATAACCGATATTTCCGGCGGTCAGGTTGAAATCACGGCGACAACGGTTGTCGACGGCCGCGAGCTTACGGCACGCGGAGTCTATACATCCATTCTTTCCGATCGCGGTATAGAGATATTCTATGACATCGGCGGAGATATGCAGGAGGCAGGCCTTGTAAACAGCAGCGATAAACAGTTTATGGAGCAGGTCACCTATGAATTCTCCGGCGGATTGTATAAATGGCTCTCCGGCTCGGCAAGCGGACTTAACACAGGAGGCGCTTATCTGCGTTGCAGAAAGGGAAATCTGCAGATAGGCAACGGCTGTTATGCAGCATTCGAGGTATTTATCCCGGAAGCAGGAAAATATACAATGGAAATGACACACGGCGGAAATGATGCCGGTGTTGACGTTGATGTGTATGTAAGCGAGGGAGCATATTCAACAAACGCTTTGAATTACATAGGCTCATACAGCTGTTACGACCCCACCGTCGCATATAATCCGAACTATTTCGGAACGCTTATGACGGAGGCAAGCATAGTTGAAGGAATAAAGATATATAAGCCCGGATATTATGTCATAACCTTCCGTGTGAACGGAACGGGAAGCGCCACTTCAAAGTTCGGCTCGGTCGGAAGCTTCAAGCTCAGAAGCGGAGGCGATTCGGCTCTTCTCGGAACGGTCAAGGATGAGGCGAGCGGCGAATATCAGTATATTGTGGCATCTCTCGGAGAGAAGGAGCTTACCTATTCCGAGGTCGGAAGCTACCCGACAACTCAGCTTTCGCTGCTTATGAAGAATATGGACGGCACTGTTGATGAGGCTAAATCCGCCGATATCACAAGCTCGTTCCGCCCCAATGACCGCGCTGTGGCAGGTATTGACAAAACAGGACTCATCACGGGCTACAGCGAAGGTAAAACCGATATTTACATCGATGCAGCTTACGGCGAGAATAGCTTCTCCGGCACGCTTGCGGTCAACGTCATTGACGACACGGGCGTTGCAAGCGCATATATCGATATCCCCGAAGAGGTCTATGTCCGCGAAAAGATAAAGGTATCGCTCGTCGCGGTTATGAACAGCGGCGATGAGGTTGTTGTTCCTGCCTCCGGCACAAGCTTTGTCTCAAAAGACAGCGACATTCTCAAAGCATCCGATGACGGTATGTTCACGGGAATAAAGGACGGAACGGCAACGATAAGGCTCTCTTCAAAGGAAGCCTTCCGCGGCACAGAGCTCGATGTCACCCTCGATGTCAAGGTAACCGAGCACAGCGGCAAGAGCGAGCCAACATATTTTACATATGAAAAGCGCGAGATTGCAAAGGAGAACATAGAAAAATATTCCTGGGCAAAGACAACCCAGAAGAATGCAACCAAAGCGGCTGAGGACTATCTCCTCAACTATGACAAGTGGTATAATGTAATCCACGGCGAAGGCGTTCCGAGATCGCGCCTTGTCGCACAATACGGCGACCCGAACGACAATATCTGCCGCTACTGCGGAACAGACGTCGAGGGCAAATACGGAAGAAACGGCTCAGACGGCTTTGTTATCAATCCGATAAGCATTGAATGGAAGATTCAGTGCCCCGAGTGTAAGCGTACTTTCCCGTCAAACGATTTCGGAAGCTTCTTTGAGCTCGGCGTTGACAAGCAGGGCTATTTCAGCCTTGAAAAGGCTTATGAAGAGCATAAAAAGCTCTTTGCAGAGGAATATGAGGCATCGGGCTATGCAGATCAGGGCTATGGCTATCTCAAGAACATAGATTACCCCGAGGTTGCAAACCAGCTCACTCCCGAAAACGGCGGCGCTCCGGGAGTTGAGGTAACAATCAACAACGGCGAAGGTCTCCGCCCGGGTGAAACCGTTGAGGGCTGGGGCGTTGACGACAGCTGGGGATATCTTCCGAAGGATGCAAAGGGCGCAAATTATATGGCGGATGCCGCAAACAACATCGAAGAGCGCCACGCCTACGTTGCATACTACTATTACAGAGCGGCTGTCGCTCCGATTACGGCGGCATCGGCGCTTGCCGATGCATATCTCTACACGGGCGATGCAAAGTATGGCCGCGCAGGCGCAATCCTGCTTGACAGAATTGCAGACGTCTATGAGAGCTTTGATTTTATGATCCAGAGCAAACCGCGCTATATATTCTGGGGCGCGGACGGAAGCTCAGGTCTCGGCAAATATGTCGGACATATAACCGATGCATCCCCTTATGCACAGAATCTCGCAAATGCCTGTGATATTCTCTATCCGATGATTACTGATTCTTCGGTAATCAACTTCCTTTCGGCAACAGCTGAAACGATGGAGCTTGAAAACGATAAAGCAAGCTCTGAAAGGATCTGGAACAACTGGTCAAAGGGCATACTTACGGAAATCTACACGGCGGCTCAGGAAATGAAGATCCAGGGGAACTTCGCTCTCGGTCAGACGGCTGTCACGATTGCCGCAATAGTTCTTGACAATGAGCCCGAAACAACCGAGATGATTGAATGGGTACTCAGAAAGGGCGATAACGGAACGGGCGGAAACGTGCTTCCGAAGATTGTCGATGAGGTTGACCGCGACGGTCTCGGCAACGAAACGGCTGACGGCTATAACGGAATGTGGATAAACTCCGTAAACTCCATTGCGGAATATCTCACGGCATACAACGGAAGAGAAAATCTCAATCTTACGGAGCATCCGAAGTTTGCTATGATGTATATGCCCTATATGAGCAAGATTTCTCTTGAAAACCAATATGCAAACATCGGCGATAACAACAACACGGGTGAGCTCAACTTCAACGTAACGCTCGGAACGTTTGTTGACGGCTTCAAATATTACAAAGACACGCCGTTTGCAAAGGATCTCGCACAGTTTATTTATCTCCGAAACGGTTTCAGCGTCAAGGATCTCAAATATGACATATTCGCAAAAAACCCCGAAAGCGTTCAGCAAGAGATTCTCACGCTTGTCGAGGAGCATCCCGAGCAGAAGAGCGAGATGCTTGCAGGCTATGGCTTTGCAATACTGCGCGACGGCGGAAATTATGATTCTTCTTCCGAAGCAACGGCATCAAACACGCTCCGCGATTTCTGGATCCACTTTGGAAAGACGGGAGGACACGCACACACCGACATTATGAATCTCTCTGTCGGCGCGTTCGGCCTTAACCTCACGCCTGATCTCGGATATCCTGCTGTTACGGGCAAGGACCCCGAGAGAAATCAGTGGTCATCCTCAACGCTTTCGCACAACACGGTTATGATCGGCAAGGAAGGGCAGGATTCAATCACGGAAACGCTCGGCAGACCTGCACATTTCGATGATGCAGGCGCGGTAAAGCTTATTGACGTCGATGCTCCGAGAGCATACAAGCAGGCTGAGATATATCGCAGAACGGTCGTTATGGTCGAGGTTGACGACGAAGTTTCCTATGGAGTCGATTTCTTCCGCGTACTCGGCGGAGATATGCACACCTTCAGCTTCCACGGTCAGGCAGAGAATGCCTATGAGGCAGAAGGTCTCGATATGGTCGCGCAGGTTGATGAGAACGGAAACTATGTCGGCTCATATGCAGAAGGCCCTGATAAAGACGGCGTTATGCACTATGGCGTTGATGTTCCCTATATGGACACAAAGGGCAGATGGGAAGACCCCGATACAGCTGAGCCCTATATCCTCAGCGAGCCGGGACGTGACCCGTATACTGTGGATGCATGGAATTACACGACCTATTTCCAGCGCGGGGCAAGCTGGCTTTCCAAGGTGCGCCGTGACCAAAGCCCCGAGGCGAAATTCGCGGTTGAGTTTGACATAAAGGACTATCGCAAGACGATAGCTTCAAGCAACGGAATAAAGCTTCGCGTAACTCAGATGAACAACTTCACTCCCGATGAAGTCGCTCTTGCGGCAGGTAAGATCCCCGTCAAGCCGCAGAACAAGATGATGCCGAAAACGTTTGACTATATGCTCGTAAGGCGCAAGGCACAAAACGGCGAGACGCTTGACAGTATGTTCACCTCGGTCATTGAACCGTATCGCAACGAGCGCTATATCAGCTCGATTGACCTTGTTGATGCAACGGGCGATGTGCAGACGGGAGAGATAGCGCGTGCCGTCAAGGTCACACACACAGATAACAAGCGCACCGATTATATCATATATTCAACCGATAACACAGCGACACTGACGGTTGATAACAAGTTTGATTTCCGCGGTTTTGTCGGCGTTATCAGCTTCAACGAAGCAGGCGAAGTTATCTACAGATATGTAAACGACGGAAATATGATAGACGGCGAGATGGGAAAAGCCGCTTCCTACACGGGCACGGTATCCGATTTTGACGATGAGCTTGAATACGGCGATTTTGAAAACTGGATCGACATAACGCTCGATGCCGGTGACGAAGCGGAGAAAGATGATATAATTGACGATATAGTCGGCAGATACATCTATATCAAAAACGATAATAAGGAAAGCGGCGCATATAAAATCCTCGGCGCAGAGGAGAAAGACGACGGAACGGTACGTCTTGACATCGGAACGGTTACAACGGTGCGCGGCTTCAGAAACCCCTATGATATCGAAGGCGGATATGTCTATAACATAGCAAAGGATCAGACCTTTGTGATCCCGACGTCTTATTCCGAGGATATGTCACCCGAATTTGCTCCTGTTTCCGATGTGTCCACTGCCGTCAACAGCACGGTTACCGTCAAGGTTGAAGCGACAAGCCCGATTCCGGGCACAACCGTAAGCTACGAAGCAAGAACACTTCCGAGAGGAGCCAGCTTTAATGGTGAGACTGGCGTCTTCACGTGGAAGCCGACGTCAAGCCAGACGGGCGAGAATCACGTTGCGGTAACTGCACGCGACTCTGACGGGCGAGAGACAACTCTTCACTTTATGGTATCCGTATACGGTTCAACCACAGGTGCAGGCTCACAGACACCGAGCGAACCTTCAACTCCCTCGACGCCTTCGACACCGAGCACTCCGGGCACTTCCGGCGGCTCTGCAGGAGGCGGTGGCGGCGGTGGAGCTGCTCCGGCTCCGTCAACCCCGTCAGACGATAAGACGGATGCTCCGTCAAAGGATGACGGAGAAACAGAAAAAGTGCGTTTTGTTGACCTTGGTGCTCACGCCTGGGCGGCAGATGCAATCAACGCACTTGCAGATGAAGGAATAATAAAGGGCACAAGC
>JAFSIZ010000122.1 GCA_017439555.1 Oscillospiraceae bacterium
GACATATAAGAATTGCTTTCGTCACATATGAGATATGTCGGGAACTGGAAGCCCCATTCCGCAAGATAGCGCTCAAGCGTCGGGAGCGTCGGGGTGTTCATTCCCCAGAAAACATAGAGGTTGTTGCCGTCTATTGAGAGATAGTTTTCAAGCGCGGTTATCTCATCAGCGGTGAAGTCTGCCATCGGCGCGGCGATGACGAGGTTGTTGACAGGAGCAGGAACACCTGAAAGAAGGTCAACATCCTGAGTTTCAAAGTTGTTGCCCTTGAATATAGTCTCGAGAGCCTTGACCTCAGCCTCATTGTGTCCTGTTACAAAGCCTGCGTTTGACACTTCGGGCGAAGAGACATAGAGGATTGCGCTGGAAAGCTTTTCCTCGCTCTGATAATAGACCTTGTTCGGGTCGCTGTTGCCGCTGGAATTTGAGATATAATATGCAAACTCGGCGCTCTGAACGACAGTGTAGCGCTCTTTGCCCTCGATGACGAGAGCACGTGCCTGGGAGTTGCGTGCTTTGGGGTACTTTTCAAAGAACTGCGGATTTTTGTTCGGGTCAACAAATTCATATTTTATCTTGCCGCCCGAAGCTGTGTTATAGCGCTGAATCATTTCAAGCGCGTTTTTCGAGGTGAGATTGTTCTCCATAGCCGCCTGAGTCGAGAGGATATAGATGTTTATCTCGTCCTCGATGCCCTTGAGCATCTCCTTTGTATCTTCGGAGAGGCTGTATTGCCCTGTTGTCGTCATATCAATCTTCAGGGAGAAGCGGTCTGTGAGGAACTGGGCGAATATGTTGAGGACAATTATTATTGCGACAAACAGCGCGACATATATTGTCGAAGCTGAGCCGTATCTGAATTTCCTTGCGTTAAAATCAAATTTCATTTTCTCACCCTCCAATCAGCTCCAGCGGCGCTTGTCAACCACACGCGAGGTGAAGAAGAGGAAGAGCACCGTGAGACTTATAAAGTAAACAACATCGGAGAGGGAGAACATTCCCTGGAAGAAGTTTACATATCTTGTGATAATCGAGAGGAAGGATGCAACCTGCGCAATTATGTCGATATCCGTGCTTTCAAATATGAGATTGAGGAAGAAGAAGAGCGAAAGCGTCAGCATCGAGAGAAGAGCGGAGATGATCTGGCTCTCTGTAAGGGATGACATAAACTGAGAAATTGCAATGTATGCGCCTGCCGCGAGAATGACTGCAATATAGTTGCCGATGGTTATCGCAGGCTCAGGCGTGCCATAGATTATTGAGAGAATCGGGTAGATGAGCGTCAGCGAAAGGGAAATGAGGAAAACGCACATTGCCGCCCAGAATTTTCCGAGAACGATATCCATCGTCGTGACGGGAGCCGTCAGCAGAAGCTGGTCTGTTTTCTGCTTTTTCTCCTCACTCCAGATGCGCATCATCATAATCGGGATAAGGAATATCATCGCAATAAGCATTATGTTGAAGATATAGAGGAAGCTGCTCTGATACATCGTGATGCTGTTGAGATAATAGAACAGGTTCATAACGAGCGCGAAAACTGCGCAATATACATAGCCGATACCGTTTGTAAAATATGAATGGAGCTCGCGTTTGAATATGGCTGTCATACGTCAGTTTCTCCTTTCTTCGTCAGGCGTGCGAATACTGCCTCGAGCGATGACTGCATCTTTGTGAACGAACCGAGCTTGAGGTTGTTCTGAGCCACGGCAAGGAATACCGCGCTTCTGATGTCAGCGCCCTCACAGGCTTTGATGACATAGGTATTCTCTCCGTCGGGAGAGATGTCCTCGACGCCTTCGATAGCGGCGAGCACAGGGATTATTTCATCGCTGTCGCCCTCTATTTCCGCGACATATGACATTGCGCCCTCAGCGTTTGTCACGAGGTTTTCGACAGTGTCATCAGCGACAATCTCACCATCGTTTATAACGATTATGCGCTTGCAGACGGCAACAACCTCTGAGAGGATGTGTGTCGAGAGGATGACTGTATGTGTCTCGGCAAGCGAGCTGATGAGATTTCTTATCTCAATGATCTGGTTCGGGTCAAGGCCGACTGTCGGCTCGTCGAGAATGAGAACATCAGGATCTCCGATGAGAGCCTGCGCGATGCCGACACGCTGTTTATAGCCCTTTGAAAGGTTCTTTATAAGGCGGCTTCGCATATTTGTGAGACCGACTCGTGAGCAGATATCCTCAAGATGCTTCTTTCTCGGCTGCTTGGCCTTTTTAAGCTCATAGACAAAGCCGAGATATTCGTCAACCGTCATATCAAAATAGAGCGGCGGCTGCTCGGGAAGATAACCGATGTGGCGGCGCGCCTCGATTGCATCGTCAAGCACGTCAAAGCCTGCGATTGCTGCGCTTCCGCCGCTTGCGGAGAGATATCCCGTGAGGACATTCATCGTTGTGGACTTGCCTGCACCGTTGGGGCCGAGGAAGCCGACGATTTCGCCCTTACGGACCTCAAAGGAAATTCCCTTTACCGCAACCTTCGGTCCATAGCGCTTGGACAGATTGTTGATTTTAATCATTTTCTCTCAAACTCCTAATGCTCAGATACTCCTCTGCGCAAAGCGCAGGTGTATGTGAGAATTTTATATACTAATAAAATAACAGAATTGCGCGTATTTTGTGTGAATGTTTTGTGAATTTGTCTGCAATAAATATGTTTCTGTGTCATCCTGAGCAAGCGATAGCGCATTGAAGGGGCTTTAAGATTCCTCGCCTGCGCCCGGAATGACACGGGAAAGAGCTCTGTTCTATTCCTTCTCCGCGGTTGTTGCGATGTGGAGATCTGTAAGCTGGACCTCCTCGACAAAGTCAGGCGACTGCATCATAATCTCGGAAGCGTTCTGAACCTTCGGGAATGCGATGACATCGCGGATGTTGTCTGTGCCGGAGAGCAGCATTACAAGCCTGTCGAGGCCGAACGCGAGACCGCCGTGGGGCGGTGCACCATAGGAAAATGCCTCTATCATATGGCCGAAGCGATCGTTTGCCGCTTCTTTTGTGAAGCCGAGTGCTTCAAACATCTTCTCCTGAAGATCTGAGGAATGGATACGGATGCTTCCGCCGCCTGCCTCATAGCCGTTGATGACAAGGTCATATGCCTTTGCACGTGCGTTTGCCGGGTCTGTCATCATCGTGTCAACGTCCTCGTCCATCGGAGCGGTGAACGGGTGGTGCTTTGCGACATAGCGATCCTCTTCCTCGTCATATTCAAACAGCGGGAACTCGACGATCCAGAAGATATCATAGCGATCGGGGTCAATTGCGCCGAGGCGCTTTGCACACTCGATTCTGAGCGCGCCGAGAGAAGCATATACAACCTCGTTGTTTCCGTCTGCGACAACGAAGATAACATCACCGTTCTTTGCATCTGCGCGGTCAAGGATTGCCTTTACCTCATCCTCTGCGAGGAACTTTGCAAATGAGCTCGACATCGTGCCGTCCTCTGCAAGCTTGAGCCATGCAAGGCCCTTTGCGCGATAGGTCTTGACCCATTCTGCAAGGCCGTCGATTTCCTTTCTGGCAAACTTTGCGCCGCCGTCAACCTTTATCATACGGACGCTGCCGCCTGCCTCGATTGCGCCGCGGAACACCTTGAACTCACATTTTTCCGCAATGTCGGAAATATCCTGAAGCTCAAAGCCGAAGCGTGTGTCGGGTTTGTCGGAGCCGAAGCGGTTCATCGCTTCTTTATAAGACATTCTCTTGAGCGGAAGTGTGATCTCTTTTCCGAGGATTTCCTTCCAGAGTCTTGCGATGAGGCCTTCGTTTACGGAGATGACATCATCGACATCCGCAAAGCTCATTTCAAGGTCAATCTGCGTGAACTCCGGCTGGCGGTCAGCGCGGAGGTCCTCGTCGCGGAAGCAGCGTGCAATCTGCATATAGCGGTCAAAGCCTGCGAGCATCAGAAGCTGCTTATACTGCTGGGGCGACTGCGGAAGCGCATAGAACTTGCCCGGGTGTACGCGGCTCGGAACGAGATAGTCGCGTGCGCCTTCGGGAGTGGACTTTGTGAGTATCGGCGTCTCGATTTCAAAGAAGCCGTTTTCGTCGTAATAGTCGCGCGCAATCTTCGTTATGCGATGGCGCAGCGCAAGATATTTCTGCATATCGGGACGGCGAAGGTCGAGGTAGCGGTACTTAAGACGAAGAACGTCATTTACGTCGCTGTTCTCGACGATTTCAAACGGAGGTGTCTGCGCCTTTGAGAGTATTCTCATATCCGTTGCAAGGATTTCGACAGCACCCGTCGGGATTCTGTCTGTGATTGCGCCCTCGCCGCGGCTGCGGACGTTGCCGCGGATTGTAAGGACGAACTCGCTTCTGACGGTAGCCGCCTTTGCAAAGAGCTCTGCGTTTTCCGCTTCATCAAATGTGCACTGAACGATTCCTGAGCGGTCGCGCAGGTCGATAAAGATGAGGCCGCCGAGGTTTCTTGCACGCTGAACCCAGCCGCAGACCGTTGCCTCCTCACCGATATGCCCAGCGCGGAAGTCGCCGCAATATTTTGTTCTTTTCATTCCTGTGATGTTTTCCATTTTCCTTCAGCCTCCGATTTTAGCTTTGATATCATCAGCGGAAAGCGCACATTCCTGTGTTTCTCCGCTGTCCATATTTTTAATTGTAATCTTTCCCTCGTCGATCTCACTGCCGCCGATAACAGCGGAGTATTTCGCGCCGATTTTTCCTGCATATTTCATCTGTGCCTTGAGTGAGCGTCCTGTCGTGTCGCGCTCTGCCCATACGCCGAGTGCGCGAAGGTCATAGACGAGCTTGTGGGAAACGATTTCCGCGCGCTCCTCTGCGTGTGCGATGAACACCTCGGGAACAAGGCGCTCGTCCTGAAGCTTTCCTTCTGCTTCGAGCGTGAGAAGCAGGCGCTCTATTCCGCAGCCGAAGCCGAGGCCTGCCGTTGCAGGTCCGCCGAGGCTCTCGACAAGGCCGTTGTATCTGCCGCCGCCGAGAACTGTCGACTGTGCGCCGAGTTTACCCGAAACAAATTCAAAGACTGTGTTTGTATAATAGTCGAGTCCGCGGACGAGCATCGGGTCGAGCGTATAGGAAATGCCCGTTTCGTCGAGATATGCGCGGAGCTTGTCGAAATGAGCGCGGCAATCGTCGCAGAGGAAGTCTGTTATCTTGGGAGCATCCTTTGAAATTGCCTTGCATATTTCAGATTTACAGTCGAGTATTCTCATCGGATTGCGGTCGAGCCTGTCGTTACAGGTGTCGCAAAGCTCCGATCTTCTTGTTGAGAAATATTCCTTGAGAGCTGCGTGATAGCTCTTGCGGCATTCCTTGCAGCCGCAGGAATTGAGGTGAAGCTCAGTGTCGGTGATTCCGAGCTCGCGGAGAAGCGTTGCGCCGAGCGAGATAACCTCTGCATCTGCCGTTGCGTCATATGCGCCGAAGCACTCAACTCCGAACTGATGATGCTCGCGAAGTCTTCCTGCCTGAGGCTTTTCATAGCGGAAGTTCGGCGCGATATAATAAACCTTGAGCGGAAGCCCCTTTGCGTGGAGCGAGTTTTCGATGAATGAGCGCACAACGCTCGCCGTTCCCTCGGGGCGGAGAGCAATGTGGCGGTCGCCCTTGTCATAGAAATCATACATTTCCTTCTGTACGACGTCTGTCGTGTCGCCGACGCCGCGATCAAACAGCGCGACATCCTCAAATGTCGGGAAGCGTATTTCACGATAGCCGAAGCGATGAGCGAGGCTGCGAAGTTTTTCTTCAAGAATCTGCCAGGCGCGCGATTCCTCGGGGAGAACGTCCTTCGTTCCGCGCGGTGCTGTAATTTTTTCCATTGTATCACTGCCTTTTTACATAATTATATTATTATATCATTATAACATAAAATTTTATCGTATTTGCGCGGAAATGTCAAGGGTTTACGGCGTTTGACGACTGGTAAATGTTTTGCATTTTATTTTGAAAACACAGGGTTTATAATAAGTTCACAAAAATATTACGGAGGTTTTGAAAATGAAAGCACAAAGGATTGCAAATGATGCGGTCGTCGCAGTGGTTACAAAATCAGAGCTTGAAAAAACGCAGGCAAAGGAGCTTGCAAAGATTGCTTTTTCTGCCTGCGGTGAGACGCCGCCGGGAAAGCTCGAAATAACCGTATACATAAAGGATGATACCGCGCTTATTTTTGCCTGTCGGCAAAGGCGCGTTTTCGATGCACGAGCTGCTTTCTGCCTTCTGCAATGAACGTGATCGGGCACCTTTTGGAACAATTTTAATCTGACCTATTGACAAATATATCCTGCGTATGCTATATTAACTGTATTAATACAACTAATACAGTTGGGCGAGGAGGTGAAGAAATGATACATCCGGACTATAAGAGCGGAAAAACCCTGCACGAGCAGATTGAGGAGGAGATAAAGCAGCACATCATAAACGGCATCCTTAAGCCTGATGAGCAGCTGCCGAGCGTGAGAGAGCTTTCAATCAGCCTCACCGTCAACCCGAACACTGTGCAGCGCGCATATAAACAGCTTGAACAGGACGGGTTTATTTACAGCATAAAGGGAAAGGGTAATTTTGTCGCAAATGCGGCAGAGAAGATAGGCGATGCGAGAAAAGAGGCACTTATCGGTGAGCTTCGCGCCGCTATACGTGAGCTCTGCTTTCTTGGTACAGACAAGAGCGAGCTTTGCAAAATCATAGAAAAAATATACAGTGAAAAGGAGGAACAGCTGTGATCAAGGTTGAAAACGTCACCAAATATTTCGATGAATTCAAGGTTCTGGACGACATATCGATGCACGTGCGCCGCGGCACAATCTATGGGCTTATCGGCCCGAACGGCGCAGGAAAGACGACAATAATAAATCATATAAACGGTGTGCTGACTCCGCGCTCCGGAAGTATCACGATAAACGGTGAGCCTGTTTTTGAGAACGAGAGCGTAAAGAGGACAGTGCTCAACATCTCAGATGATTGGTTCTATTTCAGCACGTTCTCCGTCAGGGAAATGGCGAGGTTCTATCGCGATATCTATCCGTCCTGGAGCGAGGAGCGCTATCAGGCGATAAAGGGAATATTCAATCTCGATGAAAAGAGGCAGATACGCAAGTTTTCAAAGGGAATGAAAAAGCAGGTCGCCTTCTGGCTCTCCCTGTCAGCGATGCCCGATGTGCTCATTCTCGATGAGCCGCTCGATGGGCTCGATCCTGTTATGAGAAAACAGGTGCTCTCTCTCGTCATTGCAGACGTTGCAGACAGGGAGATGACCGTGCTTGTCTCATCGCACAACCTGCGCGAGCTTGAGGACATCTGCGATTGGGTCGGAATAATCCACGAGGGGCGTATGATTCTCGAAAAAGAGCTTTCCGATCTCAAAGGAAATGTCCATAAATATCAGCTTGTGCTAAGCGATGAGGATGCAGAAAAGCTGCGCAACGAGCCTTCAATACTGCACATATCAAACACAGGCTCTGTATACAGCCTTATCATCCGCGGAGAAGCGGCTGAATATGATGCGCGGTTCTCGGTTCTCTCTCCGGCTCTCTGTGAGAGAATAAGCCTGACGCTTGAAGAAGTTTTCATTTATGAGTTGGGAGGTTTGGGATATGACTTCAAAAACATCATTGTTTAACAAGGGCATCTATAAATCCACGGTGCGCCGCTTTATCTGGGGTGCTGTGCTCTATGCGATAGCTCTGTTTATGTGTACAGGGCTCCCGATTCTCAGCTCGGTAAATCCCGAAAACAGCTATCGCCTCAACGATTATGTGAATGCGATGCTGCTTGCGGATGAATTTCTGATATTTCCGCTGTTTTTCACAATAGTTGTGCCGACGGCTGCGGCGCTTCTCGTTTTCAGATTCGTTCATTCAAAGCGCACGACGATCTTTATCCATAGCCTGCCTGTATCGAGAACAGCCAACTATATCTCGACACTTGCGGCGGCGTTTACGCTGATGTTTGCGCCTGTTACCCTCAATGGAATTATACTCTCTGTTATATCTTTGTGTGGATATAGCGAATTGTTTAATCTTACAGGTGTCGCTATATGGACAGGCTATAACCTGCTGGGGCTGTTCCTGATGTTCTCGGCGGCAACCTTCGTCGCTTTCCTGACGGGAAATACCTTTGCGGCAATCGGCCTCAATATCCTTATCCATCTGATTGCGCCGATTTTCACAGGCTGTTTTACGCTGCTCGCAGAGCCGTTTCTCTATGGCTATGTTAATTCAAATATATTGATGAACACGGTAAACAGCTGGAATTTTGTTACTTACATAATGAACAGGCCGGCGCATTTTCTCCGCCAGACGGGCGAGCTTTTGCCGTTTGACTGGATAGGGTTTACTGTATTTATGCTCTTTGCGATTGCGTTCTATATATTCGCGTGGCTTCTCTATCGCAAGCGCAGGACGGAAACGGCCGAAGATGTTGCGGCATACAGTGTGCTCAACCCGATATTCAAATATCTGATTTCCTTTATCTGCACGCTCGGCGCCTGCGGCATCGGATGCCTCGGCGTACATGAAGCACCTGCACTCCCGGCAGTTCTTGCGATAATCGTCGGCGCTGTTGTCTATTTCGCGCTTGAAATGATGCTCAGAAAGAGCTTCCGCGTGTTCGGAGCATATAAGGGATATCTCGGAGTGCTTGCCGCCGTTGCACTTACTGTGTTTGTCTTTGCAGGTACACCGTTCTTCGGCTTTGAAGGGCGTGTTCCGGAAATCAGCGAGGTTGAGGCGGTCACTGTCGAGGATTATCGCCCTTATGGTAATGAAGCTAAATTCTCATCATCGCCTGCGGTTGTTGAATATGCCGTCAATATGCACAGAGAGCTGGCAGCTCCGGAGATGCGTTATACAGTCCGCAACAGTGATGCGGCGCGCACGTATTCAATATATATAAGATATAAGCTCAAAGGCGGCAAAGAGCTTGAGCGCTCATATGACGTCGATAAGAATACATATTATATGCACTTCAGCAGCATTTTTGAAGCAGAGGGATTTCGCGAATCGTTTATTGATATATTCAGCGTCGATGAAAACGCCATCACAGCTGTTGATATCAATCACTATGACATAAACGAGCTTTCGCAGGCGCAAAGGCGCGAGCTTCTCTCCTGCATCCGCGACGATGTGAAAAATATGAGCTACTATGAATATCTGTTCAACGGATTTTCAAAAGCCGTCGGCTTCAGGCATCACTTATACGGAGATGAGTATACAGAGGAAAGAAAACAGATCAGCATCAACGCAAACTTTGAGAAAACCGTTGCGTGGCTTTGCGCAAACGGATATGAAGATATCCTGCTTTCAATCTCGTCTGATTTTATGATCATCGAAAAATCGAGCTGGGACAAATATATGGAAGTGCCGGAAATCGAGGATGTTGATACAAGGATAATTGAGGCGGCATATGCAAAGGAAAGCCCGAAGGTATCGGATTTTGCCGACCACAAGGTGATATCCTCGCCCGAGGAGAAGAAAGCGCTGCGGAGCTATCTGCTCACACACGGCGAAGAATTTGACCCGAACGGCGAGCCGGAATATTATGTCTGCGTAGTCGGTGAGGATAAATATCTCAATATATTCGCGCGCATTTATGAGAAGGAATATGTTCTCGGCTGATGTTCTGTTCCTGAACGTATGTTGTTAATTTATAAAGGACACGTATCTTCTTTGCTTTTCGGCTTGCGCTATTAATGGCGATGCCCCTAAAAAGCCTCCCCTTTGTGTCAAAAGTAGCGTAGCACACTAACCCAAAGGCTTCCCCTTGAGGGGAAGCTCCGCCGCAGGCGGTGATGAGGTGGTTAAACGTTATCTCATATACAACAACGTATGTTGTTGATTTATAAAAGACACGTATCTTCTTTGCTTTTCGGCAAAGAAGCAAAACGAATTCAAGGGGGGATTTCGATTTCCCCCCTTGAAAAACCCCCTTAAAACGAGC
>JAFSIZ010000123.1 GCA_017439555.1 Oscillospiraceae bacterium
AGGAATAGATAAGCTCATTATCCTTATACGAAAGAACTCCTACAAATCCTGTGAACTCAAGAGTACGTCCTACACTTTCGTCATATATCGTATACGAGCGCTTTTCATCTGTGGCGTATGCGATATAATCTATCCTTCCGCTTGTATGAGTTACCTTGACTGCCTTTGCCGCGTCAACAGCGGAAAGGTCGCCGTCAACCGGCGTTATCGGAAGCGCCTCAATCGACGCTATGTATCTTGCATCCTTATACGGTTCATAAACTGTGGTGAACAAGGAATTAAGCGTTCCGCTTCCTTTGCGGCGAATAAGAACCTGTTCAAGGGTGTCGTAATACTTCGCTGCATCAAGTCTTCTCGGAACGTA
Source organism: Oscillospiraceae bacterium (assembly GCA_017439555.1). GTDB lineage: Bacteria > Bacillota > Clostridia > Oscillospirales > JAAYXM01 > SIG480. The sequence continues at coordinate 365 of JAFSIZ010000123.1, forward strand.
TGCCGAAGTTATTGCAACTTCATCGGTTACAAAATCATTTAGCGCCGTCATACGAAGATGAAGATTCATATTATACGGAAGCACCTTCCGGAAGTCTTTTATCTTAAAGTCTACTGCAAAGCTTCCACTTACGTTGTTTGCACGGCGGATGTTTTTCAAAAACGGAAAGCCTATCGGATACTTTGCTGTTCCCGTTTCGACATATCCCGGATCCTCGCCATACTCTACATCCTCACCGGCATAGGAGCCGATATAATTTCCGTTTTCATCTGCCTGCTTTGTAATGGTTAGTCCTTCCGTTTCATAAATCTCATCGGAATGGGCGCGGAAGGAATAAATCTGGTCATTTCCGCCGAGAACCTTAAAGAAGTCTACCCCGTATGAAACCTCATCATTAACCTTTACCGAAACGAGAGTACGGCGGTACACCTTAGTTTCCGCATAAACCTCGGAGGAATCAACATCCATAACACCAACATTTTCACCCGCATCAAAGTGAAGCGGATTGGTAGAATTCACGGTTTCAAGCTGATTCTTTGTATTCACGGTAACCGTATTATGTGCAAGAGTTCCGTCCATCCAACGGCGCTTCGGCGAATTGTTTGCACCTTCCGGATAACCGAAATCCGGCGCAAAGTTATATCCGTATGCCTCAACACCGAGGTTTAAGCTGCCCATATGTCCGTGCCCCTCGGTGCGGCCGAAATACATCCAGAAATCACGCTGAGAATCATATGTTGCATTCGTGCCGGCAGATTTTATCATCTCACCGTCACGCAGAATTGCAAAGCCTGCGCCGGTCAGCATTTCGCTTTCGAGATACGGTCCCTCGCGCTCAATTATTTCTTCGATTTCATCCGCAATTGCTTCGGGGTCTTTAACGCAAATGTCGGCATGGATTCCTTCAGTTGTCATTCCGTTCTGCAGATATAAAAGCTTTGCGATATTTACGTCTCCGAGCTTTTCATATGCGTATACGAGATTTTCCATATCCGGGCATTCAAATGTCTGCGAACCGGTACTGCCAGAGTCACCTATCTGCGCGGTGTATTTTGAAACGAGCGTAAACGGAGTAAATACAGTAAACATCTTTGCGAATTTCGGATTATCAAACAAATCGTATTTATTGTATCTATCGTAATCATCAAGCGCGTTCTGGACATACATCAAAAAGTCTATCCATGTCGAGTTGTAGTTTGGTGAGCCGTGGTTTGCAAAGCCGTCACGGTCAAGTGTTCCCACAAGCTCAACATTTGTGTTACCGCCATTGCAGTAAAGATTTGCTTTATCCTCAAAGCCCGGAGCAAACAACCAGTCAAGCATTTCTTCGGTTTCAGGCATAGAATCAAGAACGACTGCCGCGGTTGCAAGAGCCTCGTGCTTGTGTCCGAAGCCGCCGCGAAGCTTTGTGTTAAGGCACGAGCGGTAAATCTCGCGTAGAATGCCGTCCTCCCAGTTAGACCAGATATCACTTCCGGAAAGCTTCGGATTATCAAGATTGTATTTTTCTGCCTTTGCGCTTAAATACTCAATGACCTGCGGATCGTCAATAAGCGGATAAAGAATATCACATGCCTGTGCATATATACGGAGAATCGTACAATCGTTAAGTGCACCCTGAATCTTACCGATTCCCGCACCGCCATCCGTTACAAGAAACGGATACTGACCGGACGACATTTCAGGAAGATTATCTGCCATTCTGTCAAGCATCACCGCCGCGAGACGTCCGTAGCGGATATCATCTGTATACATATATGCATACATTAGATCCATCAGCGAGGTGTATGCCTTTGTTGTTGCTCCCATACAAACATAATTTGCAACATACGGATGCACAACAGGTGTTCCGTTCCCGTAGGTCTCGCCTGTGTAATATCCGTAGCCGTCATCAACGCCCCAGAAGTAACCGGGATCGGGAGTTCCGTCATTGTCAACATCAATCGTGAAATCCCCCCACGCGTGGGTTATCGTTTTCCCCGAAACAGGGTCTTTTCCAGTTTCGTAAAGTTCTTTATAAAGCTCGTTATAGAGATACCCCTTCGGGTCGCCGTAGCCGTAGGGATTGTCCGCATATTCCGGTTTTGCAACATATATGCCGTCTACCCTTTCCCCTCGTCCGCAGAGAATTCCATTTTCTTCAAGTGCCCGTATTCTGTCATATGCACCCTTTTCATTAAGCCCAAGCTCATAAAGGCTTTCAAAATCGTTACTTGGGAATATGCGCTTACAGCTCTGACACTGAACCTTCCACGGACGCGCGATTGCATCCACCTTGAAATACTCCGTACCAAACGCCTGAACCAAGTCAACACCGCAGTATTTGCAGCTTGAATACGTCGGGTCATTAGCGTTCATTGCGCAATATCTTGCTCTCGGAACACCTTCAGCAAGCATAAGATTATACATTTTTTCAGGAATGGACAAAAAGCTTTCGGCATCATCCCAGTAAAGCTCAAGCTCTTCCTTTGCCCAGTCGTACTTTGCTATGTTTTCCTGCGCGTTTTCGCGCATTTCGTAAGTAAACAACGTCGGTTCTGTTTTCTGCGTCTTCGGAAGAACTTCAACCGTTACCTCATTACTTTCTATGTAAGTATCACGGAAAGTTGTCGTCGCGCGAACAGTAACCAAACCAGGTTCTATACCGGTAATTATTCCGTCAAGACTAATTTCAACTTTGCCATCACCGCCGATAATCTCATAATCGACTTCTGTTGCATCAAGTGTGATTTTACCGGTGCTTGCCATTATGGCGCGCTGAATAAAGCTTCCCTTTCCGTCAACGTAAACGGTTGCCGGAGCACGGAGAAGCATGCTTTGCGGTGCTGTTTTGTCAACGACAGATACCGTAACGGTGCTCGACACCTTTTTCCCTGCACGCTTAACCGTTACGGTTAAATCTGCATTTCCTTCGCCGACGCCTTTCACCGTCCCGTCCGATGAAACCGTTGCTATGTTGGTATTCGATGAAGTAAACACAATCCCGCTCTTATCGCGAAGCCATGTGCCGTCGGAAAGCTTTACGCGATAAAGCATACGGGTAGTATTCCCTACGTCAACCGTGCTTTCTTCCAAAAACGCGTCAATGTAGCTTGCAACACCGGTGCCGTCAAGCGTGAAGCCGCGCGGGAATTGCTGGCGGCCACTTCCTGTTCCGTTGGACACCGACTTGAATACAAGAAGATAATCTCCGTCTTGCTCAAGCTCAACATCAGACAAATTTGTGCTGAGATTATACGTTGTTGCCGATTTATAAAAGTCGACCTTACCTATGCTGTAAGAAGCCTTTGTCCAGTTTGCCTTTTCCTCGGTTGCCGGGACAATGAACAACTCCGCAATACCGCCGTTGGCACTTGCACTGTAATCAAGCGTTGTTGCATATCTCCCCGTTTTCGGAACACTGAGCCGCAGTGCCCAAATTGAACCTATACTGTTTGGCTGTGCCTGAATACCGAGCTTCCCGTATATACGCACTCGGGAAGTTGATGTGTTGTTGACCATTCCGCCGTCAAAGCCTTCAAACACCCAGTTCCCTGTCTGCTCTTTAGTAAGAGTTGTTATACAGGTGTTCGACTCAAAGCTTCCGAGAAAATCGTAATATTCTGTCTCATTTGAAAGCGGCATTGAATTTTCTTCATCCTTTGACGGGATAACCGTTATCTCAAGCGTATCGTATTTTGTGATATTGTTTTGCGTTACGCTTACCGTGATGTTTGCCGTCCCCTGTGATTTTGCAAGAATTACACCGTTTTCATCGACAGCTGCAGTTGCAGTATTATCACTTTCATACAAAATTTCGGTCATTTCCGTCTGAACATCGGACCCATCAACATTTTTTCCCGAAACAAAAATCTGTGAGGTTGAAAATTCTTCTATTTCCGCACTTGCAACAGAAGCGGTTACCGATTCAATATCCGGCGGAACAACTACCGATACGGATATCTTTACACTTATCTCCGTGCCGTCTTTAAGCTTTATATCAGCCGTTATTTCTGCATCACCCTCGGAAACACCGGTTACAATCCCGGTCTTCGAATCCACCGTTGCCACAGCTGTATTGCCCGAGGTATAAACCACATCTGCCCCGGCAAGAGAAACCTTACTTCCGTCGTTTTTATAGATATCGTCAATGGTTACTGCCGCAGAACTGTTTATATATATCTTCTCGCGTTCTGCACTCATTCCGGTATGCATCAGCGCACTGCCGGTTCCGCCTTTAAGCTCAACTACCGTAGGATACATACGCAGACCGGTTCCCGTTCCCGCGCCGTCTCCTTTTGCCGTTGCTTCAATTATTATGTAATATTCTCCCGGTGTTTTTACAGAAACATCCGACATAGGGGTCACTTCTGTTCCGTATTTTGAAGCGGAGGCGTAAAAGCTTACACTTCCAACCTTTGTTTCTTCCGTCATAAGCTGATTTTCTTCTGCTTCGGCAGAAACAAAATATACATTCGCCGAACCGCCGTTTGTTGCCGCGGAATGCTTAAGCGAAAGAGCGTAGCTTCCGCCGGACGGAACATAAAGCTTTATTGCAAACCACGAGCCTATGGCATTCGGCTGACCTTCAATGCCGAGCTTTGAGTTTGTACGCAGACGTGAAACGCTGTCTCCCTCTCCCACATAATAATTTGATTTGCCATATTCCCAGAAGCCTTTTGTGTCCTTATACTTCATACCGAACACATCTGCGCCCGAAGGAAGCGTTCCGCGCAAATCATAGCTTATGCTGATATCCGAAAGAGGGAGCGAAGTGGACTCGGTAACCGTGACCTTCGCCTCAGCGTATACAGTTACGCCCTCAACGGTAACCGGAAAGCGCACCGACACATTTTCGCCCGTTTTTTCGCCCTTTATCTTCCAGTCGGAAGATACCGAAACAATAGAAGGATCAGAGCTTACCGGAGTTCCCAATTCAGGAGCTCCTGTATATGCTTCCCCGCTACTCATATACACCTTATCTATTTCAATTTGCGCACTCTTACCCTCTTCTATTCTTACCGACGGAGTTTTTAAAGTTGCCGACATCAGAGCTGTGCCCGGTCCGCCGTCAAGAATAATTTCGTTGAAATACTGGCGGGCATTATTCATACTTCCTTTTTCATAAGAATAGAAAATCATAATATACTCGCCCGCTTCGTGAACATCAACCGTTCCGATGTCCTCTACAGCCAAAGTGCTTGTTGTATTACCGGTTGCTTCACTGTTTGTGAAATCCGCAACACCGACTTCTGTTTTTCCAAGAATTGCCGATGTTCCCTCCGTTGCTTTACCGAAATACACCTTTGTCTTTCCGCCATAGGGATTCGTGGATTTGTTCATTTTCAGCGTATATGAACCTGCTTTTGGCACATACACTCTTATTGCCCACCACGCATTTGTACCTATGTTTATTTGAAGCTTGCTCTTGCTGTTGTCATTAAACGCAAAGCTTCCTGCCTCACGCGTTTCATAATCCCAGAAACCGTTTGTCGTAATAAAGTCCTGATTTTCTACATTTTTCCCAAATGCGCCGATATCATACACAATCCTGACATCCGATGGTTCAAGCGTTGTATTTGCCGATACCGCAGGCAACATCCCTGTTATTAATGCAAATGCGATAATTAAAGATAATATTCGTTTCATAAGCTTAGCTCCTTTCCTCATTCTTATTATAGCGGAGAGGATGTGCTCTCCGCTATATGTAAATATTTCCTATTATTTTGTGTATTCGCCGTCGGTGATGATTATATAGCTTTCACCATCGCGGAGAATTGCATAACCTTTGTATGTGCCTTCTTCGTCGGCAATAATTGTAAACTGGGAATTATCCGTTACCATCGGCATTTTGCGCGTTCCGAGCATAATACCCTTTTCAACAACCGTATCGTTTTCAAAACCGATAAACTCTGCCATAAGTCCGTTTTCATCTGCTATATTGAATGTATCGAGGAAAATCTTTCTTGTGCTTCCGATAAACGTCGGTTTCTTTGCACCGTAAACCGCAACGATTTCACAAGTTTTATATGCATTGAAGGTGTAGCTTCTGTCAAGACATACAACCTCACCGTTTTTTGTGAAGTATTGGAACACGCTGCCTTCCGAATCTGCATTTGCGGTAACGGTTACCACATCTCCGTAAGCGGGAGACGGGTTACTTACCGTTGCACCTGTTGCAGTAATGCTTATCGGGTCAAGCTCTGCTTCATCCTTATATTTTGCAATGAACATTGTTGTTCCGTTTGCTTTGAGTACTGCGCTCGCTCCTACTGTTGTATATTCCGTGCCGTCTTCTACAACCCATGCGATTGCTTCGCCATATCCCGCAAGCACGGGAAGCGCAGGGACAACACCTGTATTATTGCTGTCTATAAGCTGCATATTTGCGTTATAGAACTCTGCCTTTGCTTTCGCTTGATCCGCAGTGTTTTCATAAACTGCGATGAGGTGGCTGTTATCCTTTGTTGCGCTATAGGTAAAGCTGCGTGAGGTGGAAATAACTCTTTTCTTTGTTTCAAGCCCCTTTACCCAGTAAAGGAATTTGTAAGCACCCTCATCGGCAGGCGCGAAAAGGAGATAAGTTCCATCTCCGTTATCGGTTATATACGTATCGGTTTCCGTATTTTCAAGAACCGCACTCTGCCCATCCTTGTAGGTATAGGCAATAACGGACGGAGCGTAAGTTTCAACATCATCTTCTGCGTTAAAGCCATCACTGATTGCCTTGTTATTTACCGTGATGTTGACAGAGCGGGAGGAGGACACATCACCAACCGTTGCTGTTGCCGTTACAGTTGCAATACCGTCGGAAACGCCGGTTACGGTTGTTCCTTCGATTGATACGATATCATTTGTTGCGTAGGATATCTCAGCATTTGCAGCTTTAACACCATCGCTCATAAGCGTTGCGGTTGCTGTTACTGTTGCTGTATCTCCGACTGTAATAGTGTCCGGTGTTGCGGAAACGTTGAGCATCGGAACGTATGTTTTTTCATCGCCCGTGCAACCGTCAAGGATGACTTCTTTGAAATACTGTCTTCCGGTTGTTATTTCATATCCGGCAAAAGCAGAAGCATCAGCGTTCGGTGGCCTTTTCAATACTAAAATATATTCACCGGGCTCATCGACTTCAACTGTGCCTACAAGCGTTTCTCTAAGGGTAGGCGAAGATGAATCAGCATGGAAATTAATTCCGCCTACTTTTTCTCCATTTGCAATATTTACAGCCGAAGTTCCGCTTGCAGCAGATCCAAAATACACAAATGCAACACCTGCAGATGTATTCACACCATGATTGAATTTTAAATCGTAAGAACCTGCTTTAGGTACATAGATTCTCATTGCCCACCAGTTCCCTGCATTAGGAATCACTTGAATTCCGTAGTTGGTATTTCTGGTTATAGGCGGTTCGCCATACATATCTTCAAATGCCCAAAAGCCGCTTGTTTCAGCAAATTTCACTGCAGTCATAGTATTTCCCGCATCGTAAGAATCAAGCTCAACACTGTATTTAACAGTAGCATCCGAATACGGCACCGCAGGATTTACCGTAACAGTTGTTTCTACCGGATTTCCCCAACCTTCTGCATTTGCAGTGACAGTAACCGTTCCCGCTTTATGTGCTGTCGCTGTTGCTCCGTCAATGGAGAGAATTGCATCATCAGAACTTTCGTATATTACAGAATCCGTTGTAAGCGCAGTTGCTACAATTCCATCATATGCCGTCACAGAAAGCTCCGCGTTATCTCCGGCTTTCATTGAATCATTTCCGCCAAACTTTACCGAGCCGATAACGCCTGCAACTTCAGTTCCGGATTCGCAACCGTCAAGAATGACTTGCCTAAAATACTGACGTGTTCCGTTTCCAGCTCCCTTCGCTACTGATTTAAATACAATAATGTATTCTCCTGGTTCTGCAACATTTACATTTCCAGCTTCAGAAACCTTTCCATACTCTGGTGTGCTCGATGTAGTACCGAAATCAATTTGTTTTGGAAGAGCCGTTTCTCCTACTATAACATCCGCAGTTTTAGAAGCTTTTCCGAAATAGATTTCACTTATTCCTGCGTTTGAACGCAAAGAATGGTTAAGGCTCAACTTATAAGAGCCCATTTTCGGAACATATACTCTTATTGACCACCATGCACCTACCGTTGTTACAACTTCCAATCCATTGTTATTGTTGCGATTTATATTGAAAGATGCACTTTGTTTTTCAAACGCCCAAAATCCTTTTGTTGCAGGAAACTTAACTCCGGTTATCGTTGTCTGACCTGTAACGTCTGTATTTTCATATAAATCATACACAATCTTCACACCCGACGGCTCAAGGTCTGTATCTCCGGCGAATGCAGTCGGCATAATGCCGATTACGAGCATCACTGCAATAAGCAATGACAACGCTTTTGTAAATCTTTTCTTCATTTTGTTTTCTCCTTCCGAATTTCATAATTTTTGCTTATATATAAAAACCAATATTCAAAAATTGATATTGATTTATTCTTCAACGTATGCTAAAATCAAGCCGTAGCATAAGATAAACACAAGGAGGGAAATTTAATGTCTGTTGAAATACTCAAGGTCGGAAAGTGGCAGTCTCCCATAAACAGCATTATGACACCGTCTCCGCATACTCATAATGATTTTTATCAGCTTATTTTCACGCAGAACTCAATCGGAAAGCTGATTGTCGGCGACGAGGCTTATCCCTTTAAGCCTGAGCATGTTTATATAACACCGCCCGGTGTTCTCCACACCTGCGCAAATACCAAAAGCACGCAATATGTAATCTTCTATTTCAAAACCCTTAATCCCGTTCTGGATGAAATTCTGAAAGAGCTTCCTTCTGAAATTTATCCTCGTGATATAGTTTCCTGCAAGCAGCTCCTGAGCCAATCGGCATATGAATTTTCAATAGGGACGCAATTTTCACATCTTCGCGCAAATGCATATCTTGAGCTATTTTTGTCTTCCGCGCTTGACGCCGCGCCGATTCTCTTCTCTGCCGCCACCGAGGGCGACCAGCCTGTAAGTGCGATGAGCGATACTGAAATTGACCGCGTTGCAAACTTCATTTACAACAACTTTTCAAAAGAAATTTCTGTAGAAGATCTTGTTGCAGTGTCTAATTTTGAAAGGCGGCATTTTTACCGCGTATTTAAAGAAAAATTCGGAACAACGCCAAACAAATACATCAATGAGCTTCGCCTTAACAAAGCAAAAACACTTCTTGCAACGACTAATATGCCGGTAAACGAAATCGCAGCATACTGCGGCTTCAGCACCGAGCATTACTTCAGCCGCGTATTCTCAAATGCCGTGGGCGTTTCTCCCAGCGAATACCGCAAGGCAACCGAACGAAGCAGTAAGGAAATCGTCTTCTAATTTACTCCGACCTTAGTTTAACACTTATGTAACAAAATGTCTTTGCACTTTTGTGACATGCTTTAACACTTTTTTGACATTTTGAAAATGCATATAGACGAAAAAATCCCGCAAGACAAGCCTTTCAAGGGCTGTCTTCGGGATTTTTTATTTTCTCTGCCAAAATTTGCATTTTTAAACCGTAGCTCAAGCAGAGCAATTTTTCATTTTACTCTGTTATATGCACTTTCATACGCTGCAAGAAGCTTATCCGCGCCCATTTCGTTGATTGTTGCGACATATTCATCCCACTTTGAGAGCGGTTCGG
>JAFSIZ010000124.1 GCA_017439555.1 Oscillospiraceae bacterium
GTCATACACTCTACAATTATCAAAAGGCTTTAATATCTCTACAATAGTTTTAACTATACTTGATGGTGTATAGAACTCACCGCCTTTAACACCTTCATATGCTGCAAACTGTGCTATACAGAACTCATAGGTTCTACCAAGTAAGTCCTTGCTTTCTTCTGTATCACCCATATCCATATTAGTAAACAGGTCAACAACATCACCCAGAACTCTCTTGTCAAGGTCTGGACTTGCATAATTCTTTGGCAGAACATTTTTAAGACTTGAATTTTCTGCTTCAATCGCACGCATAGCATTATCTATAACTGTACCTATCTCAGGTGTATGTGCTGCTGATGCTATGGTACTCCATCTTGACACCTCCGGAACAAAGAAGATATTTTCCTCTATGTATGCATCTCTATCATCTTCAAAACCATAGCCTTCCTCAACTAACTCCTGATACCTTTTCTCAAAGGCACTTGATATATAGCGCAAGAAGATAAGGCCTACAATTACCTTTCTGTATTCTGCTGCCGGAATATGTCCCCAAAGAACACACGCTGCATCCCAGATTTCTTTTTCAAAGCCTATATTAGCATTATTAACAGCCATTGAAGTGAATCCCCCAAAATATAATTATTCAACTTATTATAACATTATACAGCAATTTTCGCAACAAAAACCCGCAGTTTGAACAAAACTGTGGGTTTCGTTATATATTCAATGATTTATCAAAAGGCTTCCCCTTGAGGGGAAGCTGGCGCGTGGAACGCGACTGATGAGGTGTAGGACACAAGCGTGTCCGTTATGATGACAATCCATTGCAGGTGAAAAGGCGACCACCTCATCCGCCTCCGCTATGCTACGGCACCTTCCCCTCAAGGGGAAGGCAAAAATTTCTTTTGCAAATTCTCTAAAACGCCTCTTTCAATATCGCCAATACATCGTCTGCCGTTACTTGCTTGTAGCCGCCGCCGAGGACGGTGGAGTTTGCGATTTTCGGGAGCATTTCTTCCGTTGCGCCGAGCTCGCGGAGTGTCTGCGGAATGCCGAGCTCACGGATGAACGCGGAGAGCGCTTCAATGCCTGCAAGTGCGGCTTCGTCCTTCGTCATATTGTCGGTGTCGATATTCCAGACGTTCTTTGCAAAGCGGACGAATTTGTCGATTCCATATTTATATATATGCTTATAATAGGGGATCGAAACGACAGCAAGACCGAGTCCGTGTGGGCAATCGGTATATGCGCCGACCTGATGCTCAATCATATGCACTTCCCAGTCCTGAGTCTTTGAAAGACCCGTGACCGTGTTGAGGCCGAGCGTTGCGCACCACATAATGTTGCTTCGCGCCTCGTAGTCCTCGGGATTTTTGAGTGCCGCTCTTGCCGCAGTTATGAGCGATGCGAGGACACCCTCGATAAGATAGTCCGTTGTGTTGTCGTCATCGCCCGAGAAATACTGCTCGCAGAGATGGGAGAATACATCGTAAATTCCGCTGACCATCTGATTTTTCGGGACGGTGAAGGTATATTCGGGGTTGAGGATCGAGAACTTCGGATAAACCGCAGGGCCGAAGACCTTGCCGTTTTTGAGCATAACCTCCTCGTTTGTGATAACCGAGCCGCCGTTCATTTCCGATGCCGTGCCTGCCATTGTGAGCACCGAACCGACCGGAATAATTCTCTCTGTCGGCTCTTCTCCGTTTATCCAGAAGCGTTCCCACGCATCGCCCTCGCAGTATGCGGCAACGGAGACACCCTTCGCACAGTCGATGACCGAACCACCGCCGACGGCGAGTATGAAATCTATATCATTTTCGCGGACGAGCCTTGCGCCCTCTTGAAGCTGTGCGTATGTCGGGTTTGATTTGATTCCCGAAAGCTCTGTGACCTTCTTGCCGGAAGCTTTGAGAATAGCCATTATTTCATCATAAAGCCCGGTCGCCTTGACAGAGCCGCGCCCATACATCAGAAGGATGTTGTCGCCATAGCTTGAAAGCTCTGCGCCGAGGTTATCAAGCGCGCTCTTTCCGAAGTGAATTCTTGTCGGGTTATAATAGCAAAAATCATATTTCATAAATATTTCTCCTTTTATTCAGGCTGATACATTTATTTTACCAACATCTGCAGATAATATCAATTATTAAAGAAAAAATTATGAGGTGATATTATGCACAAATCAATATGGTGTGACGGAACGAAGCTTCCGCGGTTTGAGAAGCTGCAAGGGGAGCGGCGGTGTGACGTGCTGATTATCGGCGGAGGGCTTTGCGGAATCCTGTGCGCCAAGCTCCTGAAAGATGCAGGTGTAGATTATATTCTCGCGGAGGGGCGAGGCATCGCTTCGGGGGTGACAGGGAACACGACAGCAAAGATAACCTCGCAGCACGGGCTGATATATGCAAAGCTTTTAAAGGGCATCGGACGTGAAAGGGCGAAAATGTATCTTGATGCAAACGAGCGGGCGATCAGGGAATATGAAACGCTGTGCCGCGGCGTTGATTGCGATTTTGAAAAGAAATCGGCGTATACCTATTCACTGCGTGACAGGGCGCGGCTGGAGGCTGAGGCAGAGGCGCTTGAGCGGCTCGGCTTTGGTGCGGAGCTTTCGGAGACACACGAGCTGCCTTTTAAAACGGCAGGCGCGGTGCGTTTTGATAATCAGGCGCAGTGTAATCCGCTGAAATTTATTGCGCACATCGCAAAGGGGCTCAACATATTTGAAAATACGTTCATCCGTGATATTGCGCCGCATATGGCGATAGCTGACGAGGGGAAAATCCGCGCAGAGAAGATAATCGTTGTGACGCATTTTCCGTTTATAAACAAACACGGGAGTTATTTTTTAAAGCTCTTTCAACATCGGTCATATGTCTCTGCATATGAAAACGTGGCAAGAGTTGAGGGAATGTATGTCGATGAGGACAAAAGGGGGATGTCATTCCGACAATATAAAGATATGCTGCTTATCGGCGGTGGAGGTCACCGAACAGGGAAGCAGGGCGGAGGCTGGGCAGAGCTTCGCAGCTTTGCAAATGAGCATTATCCCGGGAGCGTGTTGCACTGTGAATGGGCGGCGCAGGATTGTATGAGCCTTGACGGGATGCCCTATATAGGCAGATATTCTGCGAAAACACCGGAGCTGTATGTTGCGACCGGGTTCAATAAATGGGGGATGACTTCGTCTATGGTGGCGGCGCAATTGCTTTGTGATGAGGTGCTCGGAAGGGAGAATGAGTGTGCCGCTGTTTTCTCGCCGCAGCGCAATATGTTGAAGCCACAGCTTTTTGTAAACGGTTTTGAATCGGGCGTAAACCTGCTGACGCCGCGAGCACCGCGCTGTCCGCATCTCGGCTGTGCGCTCAGATACAACAGGGCGGAGCATAGCTGGGATTGCCCGTGTCACGGCTCGAGGTTTCACGAAGACGGCAGGCTCATCGACAACCCGGCGACAGGCGATGCAAAAACAACCTCCGAAGGGAAATAACCCTTCGGAGGCTCTGCTTTACATATGATATTCTCTTGTGAAATTACACTACTCTCAAACAATAGTATCAAGGGGACGCGAACTCAAAAAGGTTGACTGCTATATGAAATTACACTACTCTCAAACGATAACCGAGCAAAAGACGGGTAAGCGCCGGTTTGACTGCTATATGAAATTACACTACTCTCAAACACCTTTTTTTGTCTTTGTCAACAGTTTTTGGTTTGACTGCTATATGAAATTACACTACTCTCAAACGGTATGCGGCAACATTGAAATTTTAAAATGGTTTGACTGCTATATGAAATTACACTACTCTCAAACCGTGCATCGAGTTCCCACTTCTTCAGGAGAGTTTGACTGCTATATGAAATTACACTACTCTCAAACTTACCGAATATGAGAATCCGTCAAAAAAATGTTTGACTGCTATATGAAATTACACTACTCTCAAACGCA
>JAFSIZ010000125.1 GCA_017439555.1 Oscillospiraceae bacterium
ATGAGCAAAAGCGGGGTTTTGCGGTTCATTTACAGCAAAATATAAATCAAGATAAATGAAGGCCGCCATTAAGTATGTTTTTCCTGCACCCATCGGTAAGCTGAAGAGATAATCGGTATACGAAACACCATAAAAAGCAGCACGAAAGAATCCGTCATAATCAATACTTGACGGATCTTTCTTGATTTGTTTCTCGAGCTTCTGGGAAACTTGTTCGCCTTTATCGTTTTTCAAGAGAGAATACTCGAACAAAGCCGTAGCAGTGGGATTTTGTTCCAAAAAATCACGAGCAGCAGCGGACAACTCAACGGTGTCTAAGTCAATGCTGTTGAAAACACCTTGCTTGAATAAATTTTCCAACGGTTTGCATTCGCAAGCAATTTTGAGGAACAGATACACCTTGATAGCTTCAATCTGAGCATCGCGCATTTGCCCGGTTTTCTCTATGTATTCAATTAAATTACAAACAGTGCATTGCTCTGAACTATACCAATCTTTGCACTTGTTCTCTATCATTTTATAGAACATATCGATTCCCACCAAACTATAATTTAATTTATTATATCATTTTTTGTGAATACGCGCAACAAAAAAAGAGACCTTCGATGAAGGTCTCTCTTTTTTTGCGTTTATTACTGATTATCTTCCTGGCGCATCTTTGCAAAGCAATCGCTGCAGTATACAGGACGATCAGTCTTCGGCTCGAACGGAACCTTTGCTTCGCCGCCGCATGCTGCGCATACAGCTGTGAAGTATTCTCTCGGACCGCGGCTTGCAGCCTTACGAGCGTCGCGGCATGCCTTACAACGCTGCGGCTCATTCTGGAATCCGCGCTCTGCGTAGAACTCCTGCTCGCCTGCTGTGAATACGAAATCTGCTCCGCATTCTTTGCACTTTAATGTCTTGTCTTCGTACATTTTGATACCCTCTCTTTGACTTAAGACTTGCCCCAGGACGGACTTTCACCGACACCTCAATGTTTGCGCTCTGTTTAGTTGTTAAGCTACTTGGGCATTTGTAATATATTGCTAAACGGTTTTACCCGTTGTCGCCTTGTTTTTCGAGATACTGCGCAATCTTGCGCCGTATTCTCTGAACCGCGTTATCAACTGACTTCTGCGGCTTTGAGAGCTTTTCTGAAATCTCAGCATAGGAAAGACCTTCGAGATAAAGCTCCAACACGTTTCTTTCAAACTTCGACAGCAACTCTGAAACCGCTTTCAAAAGCTCGTTGCAGGTTTCTTCATTTATAACCTTTTCCACAGGATCAAGCGCTATATCCGAAGTGAATGCTGCATTTTCAACATAGATTCCTATATTCTCACAGCTCGCCATCGATACATAGTTGTTGAGCGGAGAATGCTTGCCGCGCATCGAATTGCGTATTGCCGAATATATTCTGTTGCGGATGCAATATACGGCAAAGGTTTTAAAGGAGACGTGGCGCGCTGCATCAAACTCTGCAATCGCTTTGATAACTCCTATCATTCCCTCCTGAATAAGATCTTCGGCATCACCGCCGGCCAGAAAATATGACCTTGCGATGCTTCGCACATAAGATGAATATCTCAGTATCAGGAACTCTTCCGCGCGAATATCTCCGCCGCGGATAAGGGTTATCAGCTCTTCGTCTTTTAAACCTTCAAAAATCTGCAAAACAGGAACCACCAATTGATTTATTATCATCTTGTATTATAAACGAGCTTTTTCAAAATGTCAAGTAAAAATTACAAAAGTTTGATATTTTTTTAATATTTTTTTATCAGAAACGACAAAATGTTTATTTTTTAGTTTCTTTTCTTACTTTTGCAACTGCCGCAATGTAACGTGTCAGCTCTTTATCCCCACTGTCGGGAACAGCACCTGCTTTAAAAAGCTTTTCTGTTACAGCCCATCGCCTCTACAGCGAAATCTGCCCGTCAAACGGAATATTCAGATGCTCATAAGCCTTCTGTGTCACGCATCTTCCACGCGGTGTTCTGCTCAAAAAGCCGAGCTGCATAAGATATGGCTCCACAACATCTTCGATTGTGACCGCCTCTTCACCTATTGTCGCCGCAAGTGTGTCGAGCCCGACAGGACCTCCGGCAAAATTATAGATTATGCTTTCGATAACGCGCCTGTCTGTCATATCCAGGCCTATCTCATCTATTTCCAGAGCCGAGAGCGCCATATCCGCAACCTCACGTGTTATTTCGCCGTCCGCTCTTACTTCCGCGAAATCCCTAACGCGCTTGAGTATTCTGTTTGCAATACGCGGTGTGCCACGGCTTCTCCTCGCAATCTCTGCGGCACCGGAATCATCCGCTCTTATCCCAAGGATGTCAGCGTTGCGCTTGACAATACCGGAAAGCTCCTCCGGAGTATACAGCTCCAGCCTCATAATGACGCCGAAGCGGTCACGCAGCGGAGAGGTAAGCTGACCTGCCCGTGTTGTTGCACCGATAAGAGTGAACTTATGAAGCCCCAATCTCACACTTCTTGCTGATGGCCCCTTACCTATGATTATATCAAGCGCATAATCCTCCATCGCAGGATAGAGAATTTCCTCAATACTGCGGTTGAGCCTATGAATCTCGTCTATAAAGAGAATATCCCCTTCGTTAAGGCTCGTGAGCAGAGCTGCAAGATCTCCTGTTTTTTCAATTGCCGGCCCTGAGGTCGTGCGTATGTTGACGCCCATCTCGTTTGCAATTATTGTGGCAAGTGTCGTCTTTCCAAGCCCCGGAGGACCATAGAGAAGAACGTGATCAAGCGATTCACTGCGGCTTCTGGCTGCTTCTATATACACTTTGAGCTGATCCTTGACCTTGTCCTGCCCCGTATATTCCGCAAGGGTCTTCGGCCTGAGCGTATTTTCGTGCTCATCCCTGTTGGTGAGCATTGACGACACCATACGTTCGTCTTCTGCATACTCCTCAGCAGACGGGCTGTTGAATTCGATACTCATAACTCTCCCTCGCTTTCTATCTCATAAGCCGCGCAAGCGCAAGCTTGATAATATCTTCCACAGACATACCCGATGTATCGACACCGCGAAGCGCCGCACCGATTTCGTCTTTTCCATAACCGAGCGCCGAAAGAGCCTCAGCCGCCTCACCATCTGCACCGGAGGTTTGCGGAACATAGGCGCCGCGAGTAATCTCGCTGACATCTATGCTGCTCTTTGCAATCTTATCCTTGAGCTCAAGAATTATTCTTCCTGCAAGCTTTTTCCCGACACCGCTTGCCGCGAGGATCGGTTTGTCATCGCCTGTTGTCACGGCAAGAGCAAGCTCGGAAGGCGTGACGGCAGAAAGGATCGACAGCGCGACCTTCGGCCCGACACCAGAAATCGATGTCAAAAGCTTGAAGGTGACGAGCTCGTCCTTATCGTAGAAGCAAAAAAGCTCAAGTGCATCTTCACGGACATTGAGATGAGTGTGAAGCTTTGCGGAAACGCCAACCTTCAGCTTTGCAACTGTGTTGAGTGATGCGTTGCACGCAAAACCGACACCGCCCACATCAATAACAACGAGATTCGGTTCAAGCTCCGCAACCGTTCCGTTTAAATAGCTAAACATATCTTTCACTCCATATTACAAATTCATAAGCAAACTTCCCGTTGTGTTAGCATGACACAACGCGATTGCAAGCGCATCTGCCGCATCGTCCGGACGCGGTATTTTTTTCAGCCCGAGAAGGCGTTTCGTCATATCCATTATCTGTTGCTTCTCTGCCCTGCCATAGCCGACAACAGACATTTTAACCTGAAGCGGTGTATACTCGTGCACCTTCACACCACACTTCACACACGCAAGAACAATCACACCTCTTGCCTGAGAAACATTTATTGCAGTCTTTTCATTTGTATTGAAATAAAGCTTTTCAATCGCCACGTGATCCGGCCTGAAGGTACGGAGAAGCTCTGTCATATTGTCATAAATTTCCGCGAGTCTGTCTTCAATAGGTATTCCTGCTTCTGTGCGGATAACGCCATATGCAAGCGGTTTCATTCCGTTTGTATCAAGCACACCGTAGCCGACAATTGCATACCCCGGGTCTATTCCGAGAATAATCATCTTCTGCCCCTGCCTTTCCGCCTGTCGCTTCCACGCTCGAACGGACGGGATGCATCCGGAGCTTTTCTGCGAGCACCGCTCGGTTTATCCGGATGAATCAGGCAACGCTTGGCGTTTCCGATAAGATCCTCTCTTCCTGCCTTTTTCAGCGCCTCTTTAACGAGCGCACGGCATTCCGGCCTGCGCCATTGAAGCAAAGCGCGCTGCATTGCCTTTTCCGATGGATCCCTCGGAACATAAACGCTTTCCATAGTGTTCGGATCAAGCCCCGTATAATACATACACGTTGCGATTGTGCCCGGAGTCGGATAGAAATCCTGAACCTGCTCCGGCATATGTCCGATGCTGTTGAGATATTCCGCAAGCCCGACTGCATCGCGCAGTGTGCATCCAGGATGTGATGAAATTAAATAGGGCACAAGGAACTGGTTTTTATTATATTTTTCATCAAGCTCAAAGAACTTTTTATAGAAGCGGCGGTAGACATCGAAATGAGGCTTATTCATATATTTCAGCACGCTGTCACACGAATGCTCCGGAGCAACCTTGAGCTGACCGCTTACATGATATTTTACAAGCTCATGGAAAAACTCATCATTCTTATCCGCCATAACATAATCAAACCTTACGCCCGAACGAATGAACACACGTTTTACCTTCGGTAGCTCACGCAGCTTTCGGAGAAGCTCGATGTAATCATTGTGGTCAACTCTCAGATTTTTACACGGACGCGGAGCGAGGCAGTTCTTTTTGCACATTCCGCGCTCCTTCTGCTCAGGACAGGACGGCGCTCTGAAATTCGCTGTCGGGCCGCCGACATCGTGGATATAGCCTTTGAAATCGCTCATCTGAGTTAGTTTTTTTGCTTCATCAACAACAGAATCGTGGCTTCTGGTGCTTATCATTCTGCCCTGATGAAATGCAAGAGAGCAAAAATTACATCCGCCGAAACAGCCGCGGTTATGGATTATAGAAAACTTGACCTCTTCTATAGCCTTCACGCCACCGAGCTTTTCATAAGAAGGATGATAATCTCTCATATACGGCAGCTCATAGACCTCATCAAACCGCGCTGTGCTTATCGGATATTGAGGCGGAGTCTGCACAACAAACACATCTCCGTGTTTCTGCACTACAGCACGTCCTCGAACGGCATCCTGCTCGTCCTGCTCTGTTTTTGAAGCTATTGCATATTTTCTCTTATCCTTCTTCACCTCGTCATATGACGGCACTGTGACAAACGGATATATGCAATCGTCCATTGTAGCGGATTTATATACCGTACCGCGGATGTTTTTTATATCCGCTATCGCCACGCCTTCATTCAGCGCATCTGCAAGCTGAACTATCGTATCCTCCCCCATACCGAACATAAGCAGGTCTGCACCGGATTCGATAAGCTCAGAACGGCGCACCGTATCATCCCAATAGTCATAATGAGCAAACCTGCGCAGTGAGGCTTCAAGCCCTCCTGCCGCTATCGGGAGATCGGGATATGCACGTCTCGCCATTCTGCAATATGTCGTCATTGCGCGATCGGGCCGCTTCCCCATCACTCCGCCGGGCGTATAGTCATCACGGCGGCGGCGATGCTTTGCAACTGTATAATGAGCGACCATAGAATCAATATTACCGCCCGTCACGAGGATTCCAAGGCGCGGCTTGCCAAGCGCACGGAACGCCTCAACATCCTTCCAATCGGGCTGAGAAAGAATTGCCACGCGATAGCCTGCAGCTTCAAGCACACGCGATATTACAGCCACGCCGAAGCTCGGGTGGTCAACATACGCATCTCCCGTTATATACAGGAAATCATAGAAATCCCATCCGCGTTTTTCCATATCCGCTTTGCAAATCGGCAAAAAATCGTTTCCCATAAAGCGTGTTACATTTCCTCTCTGCGCATTTTCATCTCGCGCCATTCATCTCTTGTTATAAGAATTTTTCTTGGCTTTGAGCCTTCAAACTCTCCGACTATTCCGCGCTCTTCCATCTGGTCAATAATTCGCGCCGCACGCGAATAGCCGAGCTTCAACCGTCTCTGAAGCATTGAGGTTGATGCCTGCCCGGATTCAACCACAACATCAATTGCCGCCATAAGCATTTCGTCGGCATCGTCATCACCTGCGAATGCTCCGCCTTCGGCTGCGCCCTCATTCTGCTCAACCTGCTTTTCAATCTGATCGATAATATCCTGTGAATATTCTGCATTTCCGCCCTGCTTGACGAAATTCACAACAGCTTCAACCTCATCGGAGGAAATGAAGCAGCCCTGAACACGCGTTGCTTTTCCTGCACCTATCGGCTCATACATCATATCACCTTTACCGATAAGTGCCTCTGCACCGGCCCTGCCGAGAATGATGTTTGATTCAAGCTTGGAAGAAACCGCGAATGCTATTCGCGACGGGACGTTTGCCTTTATAACACCTGTTATAACGTCTGCGGACGGGCGCTGGGTCGCTATTATAAGATGCATTCCTGCAGCTCGCGCCATCTGCGTCAAGCGAAGGATAGAAGCTTCAACATCCTTTTTCGCAACCGTCATAAGGTCTGAAAGCTCGTCTATGACAATGACGATATTCGGCATCGGCTCAGCATCGCCGGACTTTGCTACAGCTTTGTTGTAGCCTTCCATATTTCGGACTCCGTTCTTTGCGAACAGGTCATATCTTCTCATCATTTCAATAACCGCCCATTGAAGCGCACCTGCCGCCTTTTTCGGATCGGTAACAACAGGAATGAGAAGATGCGGTATGCCATTGTAGATACTGAGCTCAACCACCTTCGGGTCAACCATTATAAGACGGACCTGCTCAGGAGATGAGCGATAGAGAAGACTTATTATAAGCGAATTGACACATACAGATTTACCTGAACCCGTTGTACCTGCTATAAGCATATGCGGAAGCTTTGCAATGTCCGATATTATACATTTGCCCGTAATATCCTTACCGAGAGCAAAAGCAACGTTACTGTCGTTCTTTGTAAATTCATCAGATGCGATAACCTCTGAAATATTTACAACCTGAACCGTCTTGTTCGGCACTTCGATACCGATAAGGGATTTACTCGGAACAGGAGCGATAAATACTCCTGTAACTCCAAGAGAGAGTGCGATATCGTCAGCCAGATTTGTAAGCCTTGACAGCTTTACACCTGCATCAAGTTTGACCTCAAAGCGTGTTACAGACGGGCCTCGGACTATGTTTACAACCTTTATGTCAATTCCGAAGCTCTTTCTAGTTTCACTCAGACGTATTCCGACGCTCTGCAGCTCTGCAGAGGCAGATGTCGTTTTCTCCGCAGACGGCGGATTGAGAAGTGACAACGGCGGATATGAATAGAGCGTTTTATTTTCTGCTTCCTCACTCTGAGGAGGAACAGCAAAGCCATCAGCGTTTGATATTACCTCATCGCGCTTTTCAAGCTCTTTTCTCTCGCTTTCTTCAATTGCTGCCAACACATCCTGAGTGAAGTTTTCTTCGTTTATGCGCACTTCCTCCTGCGTTTCCTCATCACTATTCTCCGTCACTTCTTCGATTTCCGCAGGCTTAGTCTCCAAAAACTCTTCTTCAAGAATCTCTGCCGGCGTCTTCACGCCTGCCGGTGCGAGTTCAAACGAACCGGAAGTCTTTTCTTCCCGAACCGGTGGCTCTGCAGGAGGGTCATCATCCAAAGGAATATCAATCTGCGTGCGCCTGCGTCGAGGAGGCTTCGGCGGTTCAGGCTTCTTTTCCTCAACAGGCAAGACCTCATCCTCTTCCTCATATTCAACCTCGTGGTGCATTCCGAGAATCAAGCCCTTGATTGCATCATACACAGCCATAACACTGAGATCGAATGCCGTGAAAACAAGAAACACCAATGCTATAAGAAAAAGAACGACAGTTGCCACCGGACTTATCCATTTTACCAGAAGTGCCGTCGGATAACCTGCAAGAACTCCACCGCAGGATTTTACCATCTCCGCCCATGCAAGCTCTTCTGTTCCAACAAACGCATGTATGAGCCCAGCAAATGCATATGGAATCAGAAACGCACTGACAACACGCCATCTGACAGGTTTTCCGCGACTGATGAACAGGAGAACAGCCACAAGAATAAGCGCAAATGGGAATACATAGAAGCCTATTCCTATTCCACCAAGCAGAACGTTTCCGATAAAGTTTATGACACCTGCATCCACCCTGAACAAAGCAAGGAACGTAAGCAGTGCGCAAAACAACACAAGGAACGCCCAGCGCTGATTGAGCTGAGCGCGTCGCTTCTGCGTGATGCGCGTTGTTGTCTGCTTCTTTTTTTCGGTTGCCGTTGTCTTCTTTTTTGAAGCTGTTGAAGTTTTCTTACTCTTCTGTGCCATATATGTAACCTCTCAAAAAACTTTGATAATTTCACTATTATAGTATAACACATATCTTTTTAAATTTCCAGTAAATAAAACAAGAATCCGGATGCATAAAGCACCCGGATTCTTCTCTCCGCAAAAATTATCTTCCGGCAACCATTTTATTGAGTATTTCATCGCCCACCTGCGATGTTGTTGCACTTCCTCCGAGATCGGGGGTAAGCACTTTTTCCTCTGTCAAAACTTCTTCGATGCAATCTATCAGGCGATCTGCCCATTCTTTATGCCCAAAGAATTCAAGCATCTGGCTCGCCGACCATACTGTTGCAAGCGGATTCGATTTTCCTTGCCCTGCAATATCGGGGGCTGAACCGTGAATCGGCTCAAACATTGACGGGAATGTGCGTTCCGGGTTCAGGTTTGCACCTGCGGCAAGCCCCATACCTCCGGCGATTGCAGCGCCGAGGTCTGTCAGGATATCGCCGAAAAGGTTTGATGTTACGACAACCTCAAAGCGTTTCGGGTCTTTAATCATAAACATACTTGCCGCATCAACAAGATATGAATATGTCTTGACATCCGGGTATTCCCTTCCGACCTCTTCAAAAATCTGATCCCAGAATACCATAGAATAGTTGAGCGCATTGCCCTTACTTATGCTTGTCAATGTCTTTTTCTGCTCTCTTGCAAGCTCATAGGCATAGCGGATTACACGTTCACATCCCGCTCTTGAGAATACGCCGTCCTGAATGACAACTTCATTTGGTTTTCCTTTGAAAAGCCAGCTGCCGCTGCCTGCATATTCACCCTCGGTATTCTCGCGTACAAATATCATATCAACATCTTCCTTTGCCACATCCTTGAGCGGACACGGCGCGCCCTCCAGAAGCTTCACGGGGCGAAGATTGATATATTGGTCAAAACGCTTTCTGATTATAAGCAGAAGCTCCCAGAGTGAGATGTGATCCGGAACACCGGGAGCTCCGACTGCACCGAGAAAAATTGCATCAAACTTCGAAAGCTGTTCAATGCCATCCTCCGCCATCATACGTCCTGTTTCTTTATAGTATTCACATCCCCAGGGAAAGTGTGTAAATTCAAACGCAAAGTTTCCGTCAAGCTCTGCCGCTTTATTGAGGACTCTGATTCCTTCCGCAATAACCTCAGGGCCTATTCCGTCACCTGCGATGACTGCTATCTTATGTGTATTCATAGATATACGCCTCCTTATATTTTACATTTTATATTTTAGCACTATTCTCTGCATTTGTAAATTGTTTTTATATAATTCAAATCCGCTTTCCGGAATATTGCAAAGACGGAAAACACAGCGCAGAGAAAGCCTCTCCGCGCTGTGTTTTTTACTTTATACCAAACATTTTCTTCAGAATCCCTGCAAGGGACTTCGGGGCTTTTACAACAACTATTTTCACGTCTCCCACCTCCGTCACAACAGCATAAGCACGCCTATCGCTATAAGCAATATGCACAGCACAAACACAAGAAGGCCGGACGGAAATGCCACACCAAAGAGAATACCTGCAGCCAGAGCTATTGCACATATCACATATATGCTACCGCTTCTTTGGCACATCGACTCACACCGCCCTTCTCACGCCTTTTACTTCATATTACGCGGAAACGGTTTTATCGGTGATGCTCTATTTGTCCAAAAGCGTTTTGAGTTCATCTACCGCAGAGCGAAGATCTGCAATGACACTCTTTGCGGCATCGCTCGTTTCAAGGTCTACCCCTGCCTTTTTGAGAAGACTCAGCGGATAATCGGAATTTCCGCCGCGCAAAAATTCAAGATAACGTTCCGCACATTCGCGGCTGTTTATTATAAGCTCCTTGAACCTCGTCGCCGCAGCAAAGCCCGTCGCATACTGATATACGTAAAAGCTTGTGTAGAAATGCGGAATTCTTGCCCATTCATATGAAATATTTTCATCGCAAACAGCTTCTGCTCCATAATATTTTCTGTTTATCTCGCCATAGCTTTCACACAGCTGTTCAGCTGTAAGCGGTGTTCCGTTCATATATAAAGCGTGGGCACATTTCTCAAACTCGGCAAACATCGTCTGACGATAGAACGTTGTTCTTATCGCCTCAGCTTTTCTTCCGAGCAGATATGCGCGTCTCACCCCTGTTGCATCTCGCAGCAGATATTCAAGCAGCAGATTTTCATTCACTGTGCTTGCCACCTCTGCCACGAATATTTTATAGTCGCGATATACCGGCGGCTGTGTTTTATTCGTGTAGAAGGAATGCATCGCGTGTCCCATCTCATGAGCAAGAGTGAACACATCCTCAATCGTTCCCTGATAATTCATAAGCACAAACGGATGATTCGTATTATCGCCCCAGGAATATGCTCCCGAGGTCTTTCCGCGGTTTTCATATACATCAACCCACCGCTCTGAAAATGCCCGTCGCATATCGCTCACATATTCCTCACCAAGAGGCGCAACTGCCGCAAGCACAAGCTCACAAGCCTCTTCATACGGTATGTTTTCTCTGTCCTCGGAAACGATCGGCGTATAGAGGTCATACATACAAAGCTCCGCAACGCCGAGCGCATCCTTTCTCAGCCTGAGATATTCACCGAGCACGCAAAGGCCCTCATTAACATCATCGATGAGCCTTGAATAGACAGCTTCCGAAACTGCACTGTCTGAAAGCTTCATCGCAAGAGAAGATGTAAAGCCGCGCACCTTTGCATAAAACAAATCACTTTTGACGTTGCCGGCATACATTGCAGCAAAGGTGTTTTTATATTTTTTATATTGCTCATACATCGCATTATATGCATTTCGCCTTACATCGCGGTTTTCGCTTTCCATAAAGAGCGCATATCTGCTGTGGGTAAGCTCTTCTTTCTCACCGTCTTCGCCAACGATTTCTCCAAAGCGAATATCCGCATTGTTCATTGCGGAAAAAACATCGTGGCCGGTCTCACTCATAGGCGAAGACATCGCAAGAAGCATTTCGCTTTTGCTGTCGAGAATGTGCTCCGCTTCGCGGAACAAATTGTCAAAAAACTGATTGTAGACCAAAAGCTGCGGAAGCAGCCCGATAAAGCTGTCTATTTTCTCTCTGCCTGCCGCAATCAGCTCCGGCTCAAAAAACGAGCAGAGCCCCATAACCTCGCTGGCGAGATCATTCGCGCGGTCTGCCATTGCACGATGCTTTGAGATTCCGTTATCCTCATCACGGCGCATCGATGCATAGGCAATCACAGACAAAAGCGCCTCACCTATTTCATCAAGCTCCTGCAACGACGAAAGCAGCTGCTTCGCGCTTTCTGCGCATTTGCCGCTCCTTTCCGCAAAGCCTTGCGCTCTTTTCTTCACTTTTTCAAACATAGCTTCCCATTCTTCTTCACAGGGAAATATATCCTCGAGCTTCCATTTATATTTTTCTTCGATTTCGCATCTCTTCATCGGTTCAGACATTTTACATTACCTCCGCAGTTTTCGGATAAAATTTAAAATATAACTAATCATAACACATAAGAAAATAAATATGCAAGAGGGGATTTTATGATTTATATCGGAATCTGCACAGCTGACACCGATACCGCCATTACACTGAAGCAGCTCGCATCCAAATTGGGAAAGACGGACACGGCCATCAGATTTCATAGCAGCGATCTGAAATATGATGTTGCACTCATCACGCCATCCGCCTGCGTTGCAGGGCTCACCATCGCCGCAAAGCATATTATTGTTCCCGATTGCCTGGATCTGAACGAAATTTCGGGAGAGCTTGGCAAAAACGTTATAAGCTATGGGCTTCTCCCCAAAAATACAGTTACCGCATCAAGCATCACGCAAAACTGTATGAGCGTCGCAATTCAGCGGAAATACACAACCGTCTGCGGTAAAACGATCGGCGAGCAGGAATTTATTATCAGATCCGGATTGTGCGCAGAACCGGAGAAGGCGCTCGGAATAATCAGCACTTTGCTTGTTCTCGGCGTTTCTCCCGAAGAGCTTTCTGCTATTTGAAAACTTGCGGTTGCTTGTCATATATCCGCCATCGCGCAAATAAACTGTAATAAGATTTACGATATGAGGTGGATAAAATGGAAAGTGCTTCTAATATTTTATATCTCAGCGGACGTGTGGCCTCTGCCGCTGAATACTCACACGAGTCACACGGCTGCCGCTTCTTTGGTTTCAAACTTGAAACAAAGCGGCTTTCAGGTACACTTGACGTAATAAATATGATTATCAGCGAACCCCTGCTCAGAGACATTGACCTTTCCCTCGGTTGCTATATCGAAACACATTGCGAGCTTCGCTCCTTCAACAAAAAGACGGAAAGCGGCAACAGACTCATCATTTCCGCCTTTATCAAGGAAATCACCCTCTCGCCGGATGAAATATTCGAAAACTCACTTTCACTCACCGGCGCAATATGCAAGGAACCTACTTATAGGAAAACTCCGCTCGGACGAGAAATCTGTGATGTCATGCTTGCGATAAACAGAAAATACGGCCGCTCGGATTATCTTCCGCTCATCGCCTGGGGCAGGAATGCAAGAATAGCGGAAACCTTCCACACAGGCGACATTATAAGCGTACTCGGCAGAGTTCAAAGCCGCGAATACATAAAGGTCATAGACGGCGAAGAGATCAGAAAAACCGCTTATGAGGTTTCTGTTTCTTCAATCGAATCAGCAGAGCTGAATGACTGTTAAAAAATGCCTCCGGAGTAAAAAGTCCGGAGGCATTTTTTATTTATTCGTCGTATGCAACCGCTGTATCGAAAAGCTTTTCGACTTCTTCAGACGGCTTCTTTGTCATTAAGGTTACAACAACCGCAGCCACAAGACCTGCAACAAATCCCGGAAGGATTTCATAAATTCCCAAATCCTTAAGGAATATGAGCCAGCCAATATCAACAACTGCGCCGCTCAGGATACCTGCAATCGCTCCTGCAAAATTAAATCTTTTCCAGAAGAGTGACAGGATAATCGTCGGCCCGAATGCCGCGCCAAAAATACCCCACGCATTTTCAACAAGACCCATAATCGAAGCTGAGCCCGGATTTGCCGCAATCATTAACGCAACAATTGCAACTCCAAGAACAACAAATCTGCCAACCCAAAGCAACTCTTTGTCTCCGGCCTTGTTTTTTCTGAGAACAGGCTTGTATACATCACTTGCAAAAGCAGATGACGCAGCAAGAAGCTGGCTGTCAGCTGTGCTCATCGAAGCAGCAAGAATGGCCGAGAGGAGAACTCCGGAAAGAATCGGCGGGAAGATTTTTCTTACCATTTCTATGAAGACAAGTCCATCGCTGTGAATTGTCTCGCTATATCCAAGGAAAAGTCTTCCGATAATTCCGATGAGAGCAGCAAATATAACAATAAGAACAGTCCATGAAATTCCGATTTTCGCCGACTTTTTAAGCTCTTTCTGCGAGCGGAGCGACATATATCTGATTATTATGTGTGGCATACCAAAATAACCAAGTCCCCATGCAAGACCGGAAACAATCTCTTTCCAGCTCGCAATCGGATTCCAGAAGTTCGGCTCAAGTGTCGCAAGATTTGCAGACATTGTGGGCGCATCAAGAACGAAAGCAGCAAAAATCGGGGCGATAAACATTGCACCAAGAATGAGAAGTCCCTGGAAGAAGTCAGTCCAGCAAACAGCCGAGAAGCCTCCGAGGAAAGTGTATCCAATGATAATTGCAGCCGCTATGTACATTGCAACCGTCGCATCAATGCCCAAAACCGTATGGAAGAGAGTTCCGCAAGCCTTGACGCTCGATGCACAGTAGACCGTGTATGCAACAAGGAATACTATTGCACAGAGAATCTGCAGCGCGCGCGACTTTGAAAGAAATCTGTTTGTGAGATATTGTGGGATTGTGATAGAATCATTTGCAACAATAGAAAACTTACGAAGGCGAGGAGCCTGCACAAGCCAGCTTATCGTATATCCGATAGCAAGACCTGCAGAAATCCACACTTGCCCGAGACCCGCCGCATATATGGACGCAGGCAAGCCCATAAGCACCCAGGCGCTCATATCAGATGCACCGGCCGAAAGGGCAGAAACCCAAGGCCCCATCTGTCTGCCGCCAAGGAAGAATGTCTTTTCACCGCCGTTGCGGTCTTTAAAGAAAAAGAACACGCCTATCCCCAACATGCCGATCAGGTAGATAGCAAACACAATAATTTCCGTCATGATAAAACTCCTTTTTATTATAATAAGCTATAGTATATCATAAAAATATAAATTTGCCAATAGCAATTATTAAGAAAAATCCCGGATACCGATTTCCTCCGGCATTCGGGATTTTTAACTGTTATTTCTTAGCTGCGTTTGCAACAACCTTCCAAAGCGCTACAAGAGCAATTACGTTCGGGATAACCATCAGATAGTTGAAGAAGTCTGTAAGCTCCCATACGAGGTCGTTTGAAAGAAGAGCCCCGAGGAAAATGAATACTATAGCAATTACAGAATAGATAACGACTGCAATCTTGCTGTTCTTTGTGAGATACTGAACGTTGATCTTACCGAAGAAGTTCCAGCCGATGATTGTCGAATATGCGAAGAAGAGAAGGCATATTGCAACAAAGATGTTACCAAAGCTCGTTCCGAAAACTTTTCCCATAGCCATCTGCATTGCGCTTGTTTTAACAACAATAGCATCTGCACCGGATGTGGCTGCTGTATATGCATCACCCACAAGGCCTGCCAAAGGACCGTCGCCAACATAAAGTGTTGATATAACAACGAGTGCTGTCATTGTGAGAACGACAAATGTGTCGATAAAGACACCTACCATAGCAACACAGCCCTGATCGTGAGGCTTTTCAACATCTGCCATTGCATGAGCATGAGGTGTCGAACCCATACCTGCTTCGTTGGAGAAGAGACCGCGCTTTGCACCCTGGCTGATTGCTGTCTTGAGTGCGTAACCGATGCCACCGCCGATGAGCGCATCCGGAGTAAATGCATATTTGAAGATTACAGCAATTGTTTCCGGAATGTATTTGATACGCGCTATAAGAACAACAAGACCTCCGAGAAGGAAGAGCACCGCCATAATCGGAACAAGCTTCTCTGTAACGGATGCAAGTCTCTTGACACCGCCGATGAAGATGAATGCCGAAACCGCTGCAACTATGAGACCGATTATCCAACCGTCAATCTTAAATGCCGTATAGCAGGATTCTGCGATTGAGTTTGACTGAACCATCGAGCCGAAGAAGCCGAGAGCCACAGTTATTGCAACAGCAAAGAAGATGGCAAGGAATGTTCCGAATCCGTTCGGGAATGCTTTCTTTATGTAGTAGACAGGTCCGCCGTGGATCTCACCGGCTGCGTCTGTTGTGCGCGTCTCCTGAGCGAGAACAGCTTCTGCATAGATCGTCGCCATACCGAGGAATGCGATTATCCACATCCAGAAGATAGCACCCGGGCCGCCGACGAGTATTGCACCGGAAGCACCGACTATGTTACCTGTTCCGACCTGTGCCGCGATAGCTGTCGCAAGAGCCTGGAAGGATGTGAGACCGCTGCCGTCTTTGTTTCCGAAAAGCTTGATGTTTCCGAAAACACGTTTCATTCCTTCACCAAAGCAACGCACCTGAACAAAGCGCGTTTTGATTGTGAAGAATAGACCTGCTCCGACGAGCAGAATGATGAGAATGTAGTCCGCAAGGAAACCGTTTGCCTTCTGGACCAGCGCGAGAAGTGAATCGAGAAATGCCTGCATGAGTTTTTCCTCCTTAAAAAATAAAAAAAGTTATCGCCTGGCGATAACTCTGAAAAACACACAACAAAACAAAAAAGATTGCTGTGCTTTTCTCTGTTCTTTTGCCTGAGAGATTCAACGCTGCTTTCACAACGCCTTACACCTTCGGCACTCATTTAAGAGATTCTCCAGAGTCCCCTCCGCTTTCAGTCTCTTCCGATTCTGAAAGTTTCACCGGGCAATATTTACTTCGACAGTATAGCACACTAAAGTCAGGAATGCAACACTTTTTTTCAAAAATCATTCACTTTTTTCTTTTGCCAGCTCTATGAAGCATTTTGCAGCGTTTGAAAGATACTTTCCTTCGTGGTATGCGACATATAGAACACTGTCGAAAATATCGCTGTCCAACGAAAAAAGCCTTATTGGAGAATTCACGAGAAGCTCTGCCCCTCCGTGGATTCTGAGAAACATCTCCGGATACACGGTTATTCCCATTCCCTTGCAGGACAGCGCAAACAGCGTTTCGATGTTTTCTCCCTCAAGGCGCGTATTGACTGAAATATTTTCTCTGCGAAGATATTCATCAAACATATCACGGATACGATTCCCCTTTGACAGGAGCAAAAACGGCTCTTTGACATATTCCGAAAGCTCCGCCTTCTCTCCGTGGAGCGCCGCAATATCCTTGGGAACAACGAGGAAATGCTTTTCGCGCATCAGCTCTGCCGTCTTTATCTCAGCTGTCGGGCGAAGATTTGCTCCGATATATAAATCTATATGACCGCGAAGAAGATATTCCTCGAGCACCTGAGAATTATTCTCGACAACATCTATTTTCACATATGGATTTCTTTTGCTGAATTCAGGCAGTATCTCAGGCAGAAACGCAGAGCCTCTTGTATAGGAAATCCCGATTCGCAATGTTCCCTGTTCTGTGTTGGTCATATCGCGTATTTCGCTCTCCATATCGCTCTGAAGGGATAAAACGCGCACAGCATAATTATATATCTGCTCTCCTGCATAGGTAAGCGTGAGACCTCCCGTGCGGTCGAAAAGCTGAACGCCGTAATGCTGTTCTATCTTTTTTATGTGGTTGCTGAGCGACTGCTGTGAAATGTGCTCCTGCTCAGCAACGCGCGTCATATTGCGCTCCTCCGCAACACGCACAAAATATCTGAGATTCAAAAAGTTTATCATAAAAAACACCGCCTGAACAATCTTATCAGCATTTTAGCACAACCATTCAGTTGTGTCAACCTAAACAGTAAAAATGTTTTACTTGTTGCCATTTTTAACCTATAATGGCTGTTGTTCCGGAGGTGGATAAAATGGCTGGTAAGCTGAAAGAGTTTTCTTTTCTGACACTGGGCACCTTGATTGTTGCAATGGGTGTATATTTTTTTAAATTCCCAAACAATTTCTGTACAGGCGGAGTAAGCGGTATTTCCGTCATCCTCGGCGCTGTTTCGCCACATCTCTCAGCCGGCAGCTTTGTTCTTATAATAAACCTCGCGCTGCTTGTCCTCGGCTTCATCTTCATAGGGCGTGATTTTGGATTCAAGACAGCATACTGCAGCATGCTTCTTTCAATTTCAGTCTATATCCTTGAAAATATCATACCGATCTCATCCCCGCTGACCTCTCAACCCATACTTGAGCTTATTTTCGCGATCCTGTTCCCGGCAATCGGAAGTGCGCTTCTGTTCAACGCAGACGCATCGACCGGAGGCACGGACATTATCGCGATGATTATAAAAAAATACGCCTCGATAAATATATCGACGGCGCTGTTTTTTGCAGATTTCATAATAGTTATGCTGACCGCGTTCGTATTCGGCATCGAGACTTGGTTATTCTCTCTCATCGGCTTTGCATCAAAGCTCTTATTTGTGAACAATGTGCTTGAGAGCATCAATCTTTCAAAATATTGCACTGTTATAACCTCACCGGAATATGAGCGCGCAATATGCGATTTCATAACACATACACTTCGGAAAACCGCAACGGTCAGCAATTCATATTCCGGCGCTTATCTCGGAGATCAGAAATCGGTTCTTCTTGTTGCCCTCACTCGAAAACAGGCAGTTTTGCTCAAGAAATTCGTCAAAAACCTCGATGAAAAGGCGTTTATTATAATCAACAATACCAGCGAAATATCGGGGCGCGGATTTCACGAAGTTGTGTGAATCATTTTTCAACATCAATCGAAGTTATCCTCGCGCATTTTCCCGACACGGTAAAATGCACATCAAAGCCGGCAAAGCGCATACTGTATACGCGCGTTTCGTCCTTCTGATAGGAAGGGCGCGGATCCTCTGCGATGCAGCCTATAAGCGCAGCACGCTTATTCTCAGGCACAACACTGATAGCCTCGTCGGAATACTCAACCTCAAGACGTACTCTTTCACGCTCGTCGGTATAGCCTGCACGTGCGTCAGGATAGCTGTCTGCATATGGCAAATATGGCTTTATATCATATATCGGCGTCATATCGAGAAGATCAACCCCCTTTACTATGAGCACATCGCCATCATCATCCGTGTGTTCTACCCTATCAAGCACAACACACGACAGTCCTATATTGTTCGGGCGGAACGGAGAACGGCTTGCAAACACTCCAACCCTTTCATTTCCGCCAAGACGCGGTGGACGAACCGTCGGCGACCATTCATCGCGATGAGCTTCCGAGAAATCGAACAACAGCCACAAGCGAGAGAACCCCTCTATTCCGCGCAGAGCATCAGGATTGCGATACTCAGGAACAAACACAATTCTTGCTTCCAGCTCACCAACAAGTCCGCTCTGTCGCGGAATCCCGAATTTCTCTTTCAGATCTGTATGGATATATGCCACAGGCGCTATTTTATGCTCAGGCATCGCCTTCACCTCCACTTATGTTGAATCTAAGTATAACATATAAAAATCAAAAAAGACAGTATGCAAAAA
Organism: Oscillospiraceae bacterium; assembly: GCA_017439555.1. GTDB lineage: Bacteria > Bacillota > Clostridia > Oscillospirales > JAAYXM01 > SIG480. Next base: position 19,078 of record JAFSIZ010000125.1, read on the forward strand.
ATGATTTTTGTGCTATACTTCTTTTATAAACTTTAAGGAGCGGAAATCAGCTATGGAATGCAAAAAGCTATTCGAAACAATCGACAAATTGAACGATGAATATATACGTTTCTGGATAGATGTTTGCAATATCGAAAGCCCAACCGATTGCAAAGAAAATGTCGACCGCTGCGGAGAATATTTCATCGAAAAAGCGCGCAAACGTGGCTGGAGAATCGACGTTCACGAAGAGGATGTTTCCGGCAATGTTGTCTGCATAACTTTGAACTCCGATTCAACCGCATCCCCAATCGTTTTCTCATCACATCTCGACACTGTTCATCCGATCGGCCTCTTCGGCAACCCGCCCACGCGCTGTGACGATGAAAAGATATACGGCCCCGGCGTTACAGACTGTAAGGGCGGCGCTGTTGCAGCCTTTCTCGCTATGGTCGCGCTTGAAGAATGCGGATTCAACGCACGCCCTGTCAAACTGATTCTTCAGAGCGATGAGGAGAACGGAAGCAGGAGCAGCAAGAAAAATACGGTCAGTTATATGTGTGAACAATCAAAGGATGCAGTTGCCTTTCTCAACGGTGAAGGATATATTCCCGGCTTTGCAACGCTTATCCGAAAAGGCATACACAAATATGACTTTGAGATAACGGGAGAGGCCGTACATTCCTCTATCTGTTATAGCGGAGCAAGCGCAATCGCGGAAGCGGCATACAAAATCCTTGAGCTCGAAAAACTAAAGGATCCTGATGGGCTTACCTGCAACTGCGGCCTCATAAACGGCGGCACTGCTGAAAACACCGTACCTGCAAAATGCAGCTTCACCGCTGATATCAGATTTTCCACAACAGAAGAGATGAAGCAGGCAGAAAAGCTGGTTTCAGAGCTTGCCGAAAAATCATTTATCGAAGGAACACAATGCACAGTGCGCCTCGCAAGCTATCGCGTCGCTATGGAAAAGCGCGATGAAAACTTCGCTCTTCTTGACAAAATGAACGGAATATACGAGAAAAACGGTCTGCCCGTTCTTTCTCCGAAAAGCGGAACCGGCGGCGCAGATTCCGCAGATCTCTCGCATTTCGGGGTTCCTTCAATAGATTCACTCGGTGTCGAGGGTGGCAATATTCATTCTGTAAATGAATACGCATACCTGCGTTCTCTCGCAGAATCTGCAAAGCGTATGGCCGCTGTTGCATATTGCATTTAAAGTAAACAACGCTCCGGCAAATAAAGCCGCGAGCGTTGTTTTTGTTATATGAAGTCCCGATATACCGCTATGGCGCTATCAAGCAGAATCCATAGCGCATCTGATACTCCATCAGAAAGATAGAGCGCAACAGCATCCTTTCCTGAAAATATTCAGGCCTGGCGGCGAAAAACTGAATTTAAAAATTCATTCTGCCTTTTTGCACCCCTTCACCTATTCCTTTATCATTTCAATGCCTTTAAGGAGTGTGGCTCCGTCAATCGCGCCATTTGCATAAGTCACGAGATTTCCGTCTTTGTCTATAAAAATCGTTGTCGGAAGCGAGCTTATTCCATAGGTCATTGCCGCATCGTATTTCGTGTCAAAGTATACCGGGAAGGTATAGCTTGTGCTTGCAAGAAAGCTCTTTGCCGTTTCGAGAGTTTCCCTTCCGCCTATTGAGTTGACCATAAGAAAGCATATTTCATCCCCACATTGCTTATATATCTCATCAAACTCCGGCATTTCAGCTTTACACGGAGGACACCAGCTTGCCCAGAAATTCAAAACTATCGGCTTTCCGAAAAAATCGGACAATCTTACAGTATTTCCGTTTTCGTCTACAACTTCAAAATCAGGAGCTTTATAGCTCACAGCCTCACCGTTGTCTGTGACATCTGTTTGCGGAGCATATTCTTCACTCAGCTTTTCATAAAGAAAAACCGCACCTATCATCAGAAATATCAGCACAAGAATGCTCACAACCCAGATTATTGTCTTTTTCATATCGTTCACCTCAACTGAGCAGCGCGAGGAGTCTGTCAAGCAGCCCGGTTGCCATCAGAACACCGAGCGCAACCAGAAGCCCTCCGCTTATCATATTTATTATCTTATAATTACGTTTTATAAAATCGAACGTGCTTTTAAGCTTGTCTATCAGCACAGCGCTTATTACAAACGGAATACCGAGACCTACCGAATATACAAGCAGCATAAATATTCCGGTAAGCGCCTGTCCCTCACGCGATGCAAGCATAAGCGCCGAGCCGAGAAAAGCCCCGACACAGGGTGTCCATCCGACAGAAAAAACAATACCAAACAGCACTGCAGAAAAAAATCCCATATTTCTGCCATCCACAGAAAAGCTTGTTCCGCGGAAGAAGTTCAACCTAAGAACACCGACAAAGCTTAAACCGAACAGGATTACAACAACGCCTGTAATTATATTCACAAGGCTGCGATGTGTTGCAATAAAACTGCCGACCGTACCTGCAAGCGCACCCATAAGCACGAACACAAAAGTGAAACCCAGCACAAATCCGAGAGCGTTACAAAGCGTCTTTTGCAACTTTCTCTCTTCTCCTCCTGCAAAATAGGAAATATATACAGGCAGCATAGGCAAGATGCAAGGAGAAATAAATGTTATAATTCCCTCTAAAAACAATATGAAATATTGCATAGACTTCCCTCTCAATCAATAATAATGAGCGCAATGAAGCTCAGCATTTCGCTTCCTGTATTTTTAATACCGTGCCCCTCTCCGGACGGCGTGAAGGTCACGTCGCCTGCATTGACACCGACAATTTTTCCGTTGTCGTTATATTCACCTTCGCCCGAAATGATATAATATTGCTCACACTCTCCCTCGTGGATGTGGAACTCAACCTCCTCGCCCGGCTTGAGCTCGGCAAGCGCAAATGTGCGAAGCTTTCCGTTCTTGCCCTCGAAATCGGCAAGGTTTGAAAGATACATTTTCGTAATGCCCTGATTATTCTCTTCTGTTGTTATATTAAGCTGTTTTTTTGTCCTTATCATAATAATTCTCCTTTTTTCTAAAGTTATGTATATTATATCATCTACCTGTGATTAACACAACAGCATTTTTCGTTAACAATCACCCACTCGTCCGCATATTATAAACCGGAGGTGATATCAATGACTGATTCCGGTTGCGGATGCAGATTCGGCTGCACACTGCTTGCTGTCATCGCAAGCGTAATTATCGGCATCATAACCGCTCTTCTCACAATTACCGGCACCATAACCGTCACCCCTGCTTTTCTGTGGGTACTTTTCGGAATTGCCGTTGTTTATCTTGCCGTGACGTATGTTGTTTCGGCAATCAATCAACCAAGGACAAGCAGGTGTCTGTGTTCTTCTCTCGCTTCATTGCTCACAGGCATTCTGGGCACTGTGCTCACATCAGTTGTGCTACTGGCAATAACCTTTGCTGCCACAAGTATTATCGGGGCAATCATCGCAGGGCTGCTCCTTTTCTTTTTCGCTCTTACCGTAACTTCAACCGCATGCCTTATAAAGTGTTTTTCCGATTGCGGCAACTGATAGGCAACTAAGCATCAAACGACAAAAACGTCCGGGATTTTCTTCCCGGACGTTTTCTCATTCAATTCACCCAATTCAGCCCACAAGGCCAATGAAAAATCCGATAGCAAAGGATACAGCCCAGGCAATAATAGCCGCTGTTGCATATGTCTTTGCTGCATTCGGGCTCGTCTTGCGCTGAACTGCGCCAAGAATAAGACCGACAATCGGAAATAAAACACTGACAACAACGAGTGCTGTATTCGCCTTATCTACAGTCTCAGTTTCGGGTTTTACCTCAGCTCCGCAATTGATACAAATCGCCGCTGCATCTGAAATTTCCTTACCGCAATTTGAACAAAATTTCATATTATTGGCTCCTTTTATGTATTTTTCTAAATAGTATCATTCTTTTTTTATTTTGTCAATAATCAATCCCGAATTCACGTGCAAGCAAATCAATCATTATTCCGGTGTTGAGCTTCATTGCATCTATCGGATAAATTATCTTTACATAGCCGTGATAAAACTTTTCCTCAAAAGCTGCGGCAATTTCTTCTTTTGAGCTGCCGCGCCGAAGCATACCGACAATCTGCTCTGCGGTCTCTCTCGCACTCTCCTTTGCCCGTCTCAGATAAAACCGTGTTTTCTCCTTATCAAGGAGCCCGAAATGCGGAATCAGAATATTCTCAACGCCGAGCCGTTCAACACATTCTATTGAATCAAGAGACATCTGATATCCCACAAGATATGACGGCACGACGTCATCCTCACCATTGAACACCCCGATGCTTTCGCATCCCAAAAGCAGCTTTTTCTCCTCGCAATAATAACCGACCGAGCAGCGCGTATGTCCCGGAAGATTGAGCGCACGAAATTCCATATCACCCGCTCTTATAACGTCGCCGTCCGCTACGGGAATATCAACTCCAAGCTCGTCTATCAAGTCTTCATAATCTCCCACACCGCAGGTATCTGCAAACTTTCGGTCAAGCTCACGCATAACCGCTTTTGCCGTCGGCTTCGCAAAAATCTTTGTTGCATATTCACCTGCAACCACCTTTGCAGACGGCCAATATTTCTTTGCATAAACCGAGCCGAGTGCATGATCGTAATGGGAATGTGTGAGAAAAATATAGTCGAGCGGCCTTGATGCGAGTATCTGCTTTATTTTGTCTGCAACCCTATAGCCGGTAAATGCAAAGCCGGAGTCATACATTATTGCGGTTTTTCCGTCATCAATGAGAAACGCGCTGTCGCCGGGTTCTACCCTTACATCATATATTTTGAGATTTTCCAAAATTCTTCACCTTTCCTTCATATCAGAACTATCCCGATATCAATGTTTACCAGATTGCTTATCAGGCGCGGTGCATCCTTTAAAAACATTCCTTTTTTATAATATCCGATTGAAACTGTGATATCAGATTTCACCGCCAAAAGAGCTTCTCCGGTATCTCCGTTCATTCCGCTGTTGATATCGGCACAAACCTTATATGCACCTGAATCGTTTATCCTGTTTATTGCAGCAGCAACAAGGCCTTCAGGCTTTCCGCGAAAGCCTGTCCCCAGTATGCAATCAACTATGATATCAAAGCCGTCAAAGCTTGTATCCTCATCAAACAGCCTATCCTCAACGCCGAGCTCACACGCCTTCTCGTAATAATATCTCCCATCATCGGAAAACCGCTCACCAATACGGAATATGACGGCAGAGCCGCCATTCTCTGCGATTATACCGGCAAGAGCATAACCGTCTCCGCCATTATTACCGCTTCCACAAACTATTGCCGCCCGTTTATCCGACCACTCGACCGAATCATATATCCCAAGAGCCGCCCTATGCATAAGCTCTTTGCTCTCAATAAGATTTTCAATCGTATATTTATCGCTGAGACGCATTCGTTCAACAGAAATTGCGTTTCTGTATTCCTCTGAATTTACATCCGGCTTTATTGTTTTCATTACACTTACTCCACCTTATCTGTATACTTTCAGAAAAACCAAGCAGTTACCTATTATCAATTGAATTTATTATATCACAAGTTCTTTTTGAATGCAAAAAGCTCTTAATCCGAAATCGGATCAAGAGCTTTACTGACATTAATCTCTTTTTGTATATCTGTTTCCGTAGACGTCCTCGCCTTTGGAGTTTATCGTTGCCCTTCTGCCCGTATCTCTTCCATACGAATCAACAACAACTACTTCCTCCCAATCTTCACATAACGAATTGAAGAGCGCCAATAGTGGAAGTCCGATTATCAGACATACGGCAAAAAATCTTACAAAGAGCCAAAAACCGTATATCAAAAAATGTACCGTGTCATAAAACCACTGTGACTTTTCATGGCGTATGACCGAAAGAAAAGCAATCAAACCCCCAATCACGGTCATAATTATGCCCGGAAGCAAAAAGAAATGATCCTCCATAATGCATCCTGCAATTGCAGCACCTATACCAATCAGACACAATGATGCCGCAATATATGCCCGCAAACCTCTCCATTTCCACAAAATGAAAATTATGACAGCTAAAACAATAATTCCCATATTATATTTTTCATTCCTTCCCGAAAAAGCGCATAATTTTGCTGATAATCCCATCTATACCCGAGGCCGCTTTAGGCGGAGTATTATGTAGGGCAATCAGTGCTTCCTTGTATGACTGACAAGACATAACATCAGGAGCTTCTCCCGGAGCATATGAGACCGAAATATCAGGATGTCTGCCATTTCTCATCATATTTTCAACGGTACGCCCATATTTCTTCATCATAGCGGCATACTCATTATATACATCACCAAACGTGCTCATAATATCTTCACGTTCTTCCTCATCCAGCTTACTCAGAAAACACTGTGCGCGTTTGAAGTGCCAATCTGCACGGAAATAGGCCTCCGCTGAATGAGTGTGCCGCGAAACGTATAAATTACATAAGCTTCGGATAAGCTCAGCTATAGCAGGCTGCCCGGAGCGCTCAATTCCTTCACATGCATCAACCGCAATCTCAAACCACTCTTCCCTATCCTTCCCGGCTGCTTTGCTTTGCCCTATTCTCACAGCGTTGCTGAGATGCCCTGCAATCCCTTCCGCGTCTGTAAGTTCAACCGCAAGCTCTCCCCGACACGCCATATTTACCATCATTTCCGCCATGCGTGCAAGCATCACACAATGTGCCTTACTCATTTCTTCCGGAGCATCACCAAGACATTTAAAATACTTTTGCATTGAATGTGAAATAAAATCAACCGCCAATTCATTGGTTGCCGCATATTCCTGTGAATCCAACGTTGCACAAGCTGCATTGCGCATATCTATACCGGCCAAAGCGTACACCATTCCAAGATATGCCGTTGCTTCCTTCTTTCCCATCTTCTCTGCTTCTGAAAACCAATTATCAGCTTCTTCATACATTTCTGCTGACATATAAAGAACGCCACCTAAAATCCATGACTCAGCTACATCACTCGGATCTTCTTCCGTATGTACAGCTCGTTTTAAATAAGCTATCGCCTTTTCCGGATCAGCCTCAGTACCCATACCATGGCCATAGCAGAAGCCCAATATATAATTGACGCTATCCGGCGCATCGCTGTCGAGCTGCCTTGCTGCCCCAAAAGCTTCATAATCGCGGTCATCTGCTATCATTTCCCAGATTTTTGATTTTCGTTCCATAAGCATTTCATTTGTCATAAAATTCCCCTCCTAAACCAAACGACCGTAATCATATACGGTCGTGTAAGGTGTTAACTCAGTCTTCGCGATGAATTATATAGTCGATGATCCAATAGAAACAAACGAACTTGAATATAGTCCATTCTATTTTCCAGAAAGTTCCGAATCCGGCTACGAACATCGGCCATATAACGTTTCCGTCTCCGTTCTCGTTTGCCTTCTTCTGCGCCAAAAATCCAATCAAAACGCCGATTGCAAGGAATACAAGACCAACAATGAGACCTGTAATCTCCGGATTGATACTTTCAACAAACAATGATAAAATACCGCAAATCGCAGCCCAGGTTCCGCTTACAGTACATGTTATAAAGAACCAAGCCTTCACAGGGCCGAAATACTCGGCATATTCTGCATACAAAGCCTCTCTTTTATTGTATCCGTAAATTCCAAAACCAATAAGCACAAACGACAGAATTACCAAAAAGACCATTCCTACTTCCATTTTTCTCCCCCCTTTGTCGAATTTTGTAACAAACACATTTTACCACACCTTAAAGTTGTTGTCAATAACAACTAATAAGTTTTTTCTTGAAGTATAATATAGTTGTTAAAATATAAAGTGAGAGGTGAATAAAAATGGTTAAAAATCTCAAACTTTTGCGTAACAATGCAGGAATAAGTCAGCAAAAACTATCGGAAATATTAATGGTAAGCCAGCAATCAATAAACAAATATGAAAACCATAACATAGAACCGGACATTGATACTCTGATCCGACTTGCAGATTATTTTAATGTTTCAATCGATTACCTCGTTGGACGTACCGATAATATTTCAAACATTCCGGATACCCCAACATCATTTGAAATGAAACTTTTAAAAGATCTTCGCAGACTTTCCGATGAGCAAAAAAAACATTTTGCAGCTTTAATTGAAAGCTGTGCCAATCTCCCGAATGAATAAAGAAACCGCAGAAATTCCAAAATCGGAATTTCTGCGGTTTCTTTATTCAATTTTTCTTCCATGTCTGCGGAAGGAACAGAATTATGACCGGGAAGAGCTCAAGCCTTCCGCAAATCATATTTATTATGAAAACTATCTTTGAAAGAATCGAGAAATCCGCAAAGTTTCCTGCAGGGCCGACAACATCAAGCCCCGGACCTACGTTATTGAGCGTTGCGGCAACAGCTGTTACGTTTGTCTCAAAGCTGTATCCGTCTAGCGAGATGAGAATGACGGATGCCGCAAAAATCAGGACATAGCACATCATAAAAGCATTAATATGCTTTACGGTGTCATCGTCCACCTTTTTGCCGCTGACGTTTATCGTTTTGACACTTCGCGGATGAATCAACGTCATAAATTCGCGACTGAGGGATTTGAGCAAAATCAGAATTCGGGAGACCTTGATTCCTCCTCCCGTTGAGCCTGCGCAAGCACCTATGAACATAAGCAGAACAAGTATTGTTTTTGAAAACGCCGGCCAAAGATTGAAGTCAACCGTTGAAAATCCGGAGGTTGAGATTATAGATGCTACTGTAAATGCAGAATGGTGCAGAGCTTCAAAAAAGCCGCCAAACAATTTGAAGTTATTTAGCGTTATAAACAGAATCGAGGTGATAACGACAACTGCGAACATCCGAAGCTCTTCATTTTTCCAAATTGATTTGAACTTGCCTGCAATCAAGAGAAAATATATTGTAAAGTTAACGGAAAACAGCAGCATAAACACGGTCACAACACCCTGAATATACTCACCATATCCGCCAATGCTTGTGTTCCTTATTCCGAATCCGCCCGTTCCCGCAGTTCCGAATGCGGTCGTCACCGCGTCAAAAAGCGGCATTCTTCCAATGAGAAGAAAGACGATCTGCAGCACCGTCAAACCTATATAAATCCCATAAAGCGCTTTCGCCGTCATTCCCGCCTTCGGAAGAATTTTTTCCACCTTTGGTCCCGGAGACTCAGCGCGCATAAGCTGCATATTATTTCCGCCCGCAAGCGGAGCGATTGCCATCACGAACATAAGAACGCCCATTCCGCCTATCCAATGAGTGAAGCTTCGCCAGAAAAGCATACAGTGACTCAGTTTCTCAACATCGCGCAGAATTGTTGCACCCGTGGTCGTAAAACCCGATGCGGTCTCAAATATACAATCGACAAAATTCGGAATCTCGCGTGAAAAGAAGAACGGCAAAGCGCCGATGATGCTCATTATAACCCAGGCTATCGCAACAGTCGCAAGACCTTCTCTTGCATATAGCTCTTTATTCTTCGGCCGCAAACATATAAGCGGAATTCCGACAGCAAGACAGAGCAATATCACAGGAAGAAACGCAAACCCCGCTCTTTCCTGATAACAAAGCGCCACAAGCCCCGGCAGAAGCATAGCTATTGCATCAAAAAGAAGAATATAGCCGTTGAGCTTAAAAACCAATTTAAAATTCATTTATATCCCCATCTCGCTATCCAATATCTGTTCGAGTCTGCTTATTCCCTTGTGAGTCGTAACAACTATAACCGTATCTCCGAGCTGAATGCTGTCCTTACCGCCCGGGGTAAAGGTTTCACCGTTTCTCGTTATACAAGCGACAAGCGTACCCTTTCTGATGTTGAGGTCTGCAAAGGTCACCCCGAGAATCTCGGATTGCTGGCGTATTCTGAACTCAAGGGCCTCGACTCTGTCATCAACAATGCGATGAAGCGATTCCATGCTTGCTTCCCAAGAATTCTGCATCACGCGGACATATCTGAGAATATAGTCTGCAGTGATGTGTTTCGGATAGACAACGCTGCCTATCGGCATTCCTCTCAGCACATCATCGAAATCAAAATGTTTTATCTTTGTTATTATCTTCGCATCCGGAACCTGCTGGTGTGCGTATATCGACATAAGCACGTTCTGCTCATCCACGCCTGTGAGGCTGAGCACGGCATCAGCGTTTTCGATGCGCTCTTCGTGGAGAACATGGTTATTTGTGCCGTCTCCGTTTATTATCATAGCATCCGGCAAAAGCTCGCTGAGCTCCTCACAACGTTCTTTGTCTATTTCGATTATCTTCACGCGAAGACCGGATTCAAGAAGCTTTTTCGTGAGGTAATAGGTTATTCTTCCGCCGCCGAGAATCACGACATTTTTTATCTTTGATGCAACGGCACCAACCTTTGCAAAAAAATCATTCGCGACTTTGATCGGCGCAACAAACGAGATTATGTCACCCTCGCGAAGGATGAAATCACCCGTCGGAACAAAGACCTCATCTCCTCTTTCAACAGCACAGATAAACACCGTTGTTTTGAGGTGGGTGCGAAGCTGATGGATGCGGAGCTCGTCAAGCACAGAGCCTTCGGGGATCGCATATTTCATAATTTCAACGCGGCCCTTTGCGAAGGTTTCAACCTGTATTGCCGAGGGAAATCTCAGAAGTCTTGAAATTTCGTTTGCTGCGGCAAGCTCAGGATTGATTGCAAGACTCAAGCCGAGATCGTCTTTTATCAGGTTTATACCATCTGCGTATATGGGATTGCGAACTCGCGCAATCGTGTTTTTTGCACCGAGCTTTTTTGCGATAAGACAACTGAGAAGATTTATCTCATCCGAGCGCGTCATTGCAATCAGCAGATCGCAATCATCCACCTCTGCCTCTCTCAGCACAGACGCCGATTCACCGTGTCCCTCAACACACATTACATCCAGGGTGTTTCCGATCTCCTCAAGCTTTTCGGGATCTGTATCTATTACCACTATACTGTGTTTTTCTGCGGCAAGCTCTTTTACAAGCGTTGTACCGACCTTTCCGCAACCGACAACAATTATATTCAAACAAGACTCCCCTTACAAATAATAATTTGTATTGCCTATTGTACCACTTTTAAATATATTTCGCAATCACTTTTTTAATATTTCCCAATTGTTTACACGGAATTAATCTGACTGTTTAAACAAAAGGAGAAATCACAGCAATGTGATTTCTCCTTTTCATTACAGCACAAGTGACGGTGCGGCATACACGCGAGCTTTGAGCTCGCTGTTGAGCATATAGAGACTCTTCGGATCCGATCCGAAAAGCTCCATTTTCGTGATGAGATCGTTTGCGTTCTCTTCCTCTTCTCCCTGTTCTTTAACGAACCAGTCAAGGAACTGCATCGCGCGGAAATCCTTTACCTCATATGCAGCTGCATAGATATCATTAATCAATGATGTGACATATTCCTCGTGCTCAAGACCTGCTTTAAGCACGCTCATATCACTGTCAAGCACTCTATCGGGCTTTGCAATAGCCTCGAGAGTTACTCTCTCATTGTTGTTCTGCAGATACTGATAGAACAGCATCGCGTGATCGCGCTCTTCCTGAGCCTGAATATAATACCAGTTTGCAAAACCGTCCAGACCTCTCTCCTCAAAATAGTTGGAAAAATCGAGATAGAGATATGCAGAATAGAACTCTTTATTTATCTGCTGGTTAATGAGATCTCTTACCTTTTTATCCATCATAATTTTTAACCTCCTTTAAAGTTAATCAGAAACATTCTGTTATTAGCATTATATCACTCAATCTCAAAAAATACAATGTATGTTTTGTAAATTTTATTGTTGAAATCTTTGCGACATTCCGCTCTGTCACCTTTATATTTCAAGCCCTTTTCCCGCCGGCACGCAATAAACCTCTTTGCGATGCTCAAACCAGACATCAACTGCAGACGGATTCCTGAAAAGCTTTTTGTCAAAGCTCATCTCCAGGCGTTCATATGCCTTCACATATTCGTATATCTCTATATTCGTTGCATACCATATTTCATCATGACCGCCTGTTTGCTCTGCAAACCTTTCTATCACATCCCAGTTGTCGTCATTGTCAAATTCATAGCTGTGACCCCAAAGATAGAACAGCTCAGGAGTTCCCCACTTGTTCTGTTTTTCGACAAAGCTTTGCGCAAGAAGCGGAAGATTTTCATAATTGTGATGGCAGGTCGGATGAAGCGTAAGCCAGTTTTCAGGCAGATCAAACCTGAATGTGGCTTTTGTCGTCCTTGCATAGGCGATATGGCATTTATCGAGAATATCAACCACCTGTTCGCTATATGTTCCAAACGGATATGCCATACCTCTCGCTATTGTGCCATAGTCTCTTTCGATTGCCCTTCTGTCTTCAATGATTTCCGACAAAACCTCTGTCGAATCAAGCTTCTCGAGAAACGGATGTGTATACGCATGGACAGCAACCTCATGGCCCGAACCTATGTAAAGTTTTTTCGCTTCACTCAGTTTCATCCTGCCATAAAATCTCTCTCGCACAGCATCCTCCGGCAAATATGCTGCGGAGTTTATGTTAAATGTACCCTTGAGCCCATATTTGTCCATAATCCCAATGAGCCTTATGTCCTGAACAACCCCATCGTCATAGCTCAGAGTAAGTGCTTTACCTCTTCCTCCTGGAAATCTTAATTGCATTTTTTATCTTCCCTTCTTTTATATTATCCCGAATAAAATAAATCCGATTGTGTTTATTGCAAAGTTCGCAAACATATGCACAAGCCACGATGTATATATATTTCCGCTCTTGTCATTGAGATAGTTGAATATTACTCCGCCTGCAAAAAGACCGACAAGCGCAAGAACAAACACTACCGGAGAAAACCAGCCCGTCATCATTGCTATATGATACAAGGCAAATGCACCTGCGCTGAAAAGATATGCAAACCGTTTTGAAGATACCTTTGAAAGCGTCAGAAATGCAAACCCACGGAAGAAAAATTCTTCAAGCAACGAATTTACAAATGATATATATGTTGCCACAAAAACAAAATTGTCACGGTTCACCCCGACATCTCCTGTCAGCGCGCCTGTTATCATCGAAAAATCAAACACATTTTTCAAAAGGTAATATGCGGCGAGGATGATCGCAAAAACAGCAAAACAAAGACAAAAAGCAGTCCTGAATCCTTTTTTGTTTCCTGCAAACAGACTTTTTATTTCAATCTCCTTATCAACAGCTGAGTAAATCAGCGGAAAGGCGAGAAACATAACAATTTTCACAGCGGATTTAACAGCATATCCCGGCTGTATTATTCCGTCAATCGCAGCCATAACGAGACAGCACGTGGCGACAATCGCGATTATTGAGATTTTTCTTTTTGTATTATTCATCTTTCTGCCTTTCTAAAGGTGTATATCCTTTGAGCTCCATAGGCTTTTTCCACTCGAACACACTGTATCGGAGAGTTTTTTGTCCTTTGCTTCAAAAAGCTGAATCACATCTCGTCATTTTCATAAAAACAGACATTTGTTACCAAGCACATTATAACACATCAAAATATAAAAGACAATTTCCGCAAAGCGAAAATTGTCTTTTATATCTATTTGATCAAATCCTCTGCAAAGATAAATTCGAAACCGTTTTCAGTCAGGATTTCACTCATTTTATAAATCTTTTCCGCATAATCAGGCTGATATGCGAAATAATCCTCATAGAAATACTGCTCGTGATCACAGATTCCGATATACTCGTTTCCGAGAAACCTTCCGAACTCCTCCTCAAGCTCATCATATCCAAGAAGATTTATACAGGTCAAGCCATATGGCTTGAAGCGCATTCCCGTCTTTTCATCCAAAATCGTATCGAGGGTATTGAGCACTGTGTTCTGTTCTTTTGTGAAATGATTATAAGCACAAACAGATCTCAATATTGCAACATCGCGAGATTCTCTCGTGAACACCCTTGTTTCGGGCTGACGGTTGTTAAGAAGCCTCGCCGCATGACCATATGGCAAGGAAGCCGGATCTCCGTTATATTCCTCAACATCACCGACCGTCACATCCATAATTCTTACGCCGCAATCATAAAGCGCTCGCACACCGGCTTCGCTGACAGGCACCCAATGCGGACATATTCCGTAGGTGAAGGATTTTTCTCCTGCAAAGCGGAAAACCTCGCTCTCAATCTGCTTAAAGAGATCATAGACATCGCTGTACCGCGCATTTACATGGGGATAGTCTGGAAATTCCTCTTTTGCGTGAAATGCAAGCTTGAGCCAATCGGAAGATGCTTCCCATTCGGATCTGTATGCATCTGTCACGTCGGACAATGAAAATTCATCGTTGCCGTAAAACGAATCGGTCCGATAGAAAAGATTGAGCTGAACCTTCAAGCCGTATTTATCGTGAGCGGCCTTCAACACTTTGAGAAGCGGCGTGTCAAACATCGATTCCGGTCTTGTCCTTGTGAGGTCACGGAGCACCCAAATTGTGTCATCAATATAGAAATATGCTTTTCTGCTCATATTAAATCACTCCTCTGTTTTTGTTTTAATATAGCAAACAGTAGAATTCCGTTCAATTCACAAATCACAGAATTATGGACAAAACAGCTATTTTATGCTATCATTGATAAAAACAAAAGGAGATGTTCCGATGTTTTCAGCTTTTTTAAAATTCAATAGCATTCCGAAAATCGGTTTTGCCCATCACTTCTACACAGACGAATATTCTTTTTCATACCGTGGTCACAAGAAAAGCTTTGAGATAGTCTATGTAAAATCCGGCGGTATTGTCGCCGAGCTTTACGGTGAAAAAATCTATGCACCTGAAGGAAGCATCTTTGTCCTCTTCAGACATCTCCCGTTCACTTTGAAATCCATTGATAATCTTCCTCAATCACACTGCACCGTGCAGGTTGCTTTTGACTATGGCTTTACGCTCATCACCGGAGACAAACCTGTTCCGCGCGGTCACGGTCTCTTGCTCCCGTTTGTCACTCTGCCGTGTCAGGAAACCGAAGCTATAAAAAAAGAGCTTTTTTCCATAGTTTCAGATCTTGGAGTCTCGCGCAGCGAAAACAGCCTTTCCGGTTCGATAAAATTTCTCGGAATTATGCAAAGTCTCGATGCTCTTGCGCGAAAAAATCAGAGAAAGCAACATTCCCCCGCATCAAATATCACTTATAAGGTCAAAAGATATATAGCGAAAAACATCAGCGACAATATATCACTCTCAGACATAGGCGATGCGCTGAACCTCACTCCGAGCTATATCAACCACGTCTTCAAGGCAACTGCAGGTATTCCAATAAAGCAATATATAAACAACGAAAAGGCGAAAAAGATTGCAGAGCTTATAAGGAATCAGGATTTGTCATTCAAAACCGCCTGTGCAAACGTCGGTATAATAGACCTGTCATATGGATACAGGCTTTTCAAGAAACATATGGGCGTAACTCCGAATGAGTTTTTATCGGGAGATATGCACGGATAAAACTACACCGTTTATTGAAAATTTCAATAAACGGTGTTTTTCTTATTCTGTCAGATATTCTTCTATCGGAACATCACCTATATACATACCTGAAATAACCGATTTGCCATTCTTGATTCTGACTGTAATATACGCCTCAGCCGAAGCTCCGATTACCTTTTCTGCCTCCGGTGCAAGCGTTTCCTCCATATAATATCTGTTATGAGGAAAACTGAAATAATTTTCTTCTGAGCTTATGAGGTATAAACCTTCCTTGGGCGGTTCACTCTCAACGCGCGAAATCTTCGCAAACCCATTTTCATCAATCTCAAGAATACCATATCGCCCGCGAACAAAAGATGTAGCAATTGCATCCTCGACACGGATGCTGACATATCTTCCGCGAAACGCATCATACGGATCGAAGAGGCCAATATCAAACTTCACCTCTGTTCCGCTTTTCAGCACGTCATATCTCTGCCATATCATATATGACGGAACAAAAAGCTGTATAACCAATGCAAGAATCAAAACAGGAAGCAAAATCTTCTTCATCATTTTTCCTCCTTTGCCTTTTTCCGCATCCTTACCAGATATGAATTGAAACCGAGAAAGCCGATACCGAGAAGGATGAAAACTACACCTCTGATTCCAAGTGACATTTCGCTGTCGAAAAACCTCATAATTATCAATGTGCAGACTGTTATCATACCGACATTGGCATAAAGCAAGCTGACCTTTCTTGCTCCTGCCCAGATATAATAGACACCCACAGCAAGAAGAATGACATTCGCCACAATCATGAATACAACAGAAAACGGCTCACTGTTAAGCCCAACCAAAGCCCATATTGCGCGCAGGAGCAATGCCGCAAACGCAGCTAATGCTGCCGGAACCACCCTCTGTTTTTTTATCAGAATTCCTATTGCCAATGCAAGAAAAGCAAGCGTCAGCACAGCAATGGTTATATCCGATTTTATCGAAGACAGCCACCATCCCTCATATGTTGCAAACAGCATAACAATGAGAGTTCCTGCCGTTCCCGAAATTTCAAGGGAACGCCCTGCTCTTTCCCATAGGACAGACGCAGATCCCAACAAAGCAAAATACGCAAAAAGCGAGATGAATACATCGAAATCTTCAAGAAGAGAAGTAACCCAAACGAGAATAAACCCCGATATCACAGAGATCCATGCAACATATACCGCTCTTCCGTTTTCTGCGCGGAAGTTATATATTGCAAACAATGCTCCGACAACATACAGAGCCGTTGACAACGGTGTTTCCCATAAACTGTCAAAACAAAGGCCACCATTCAACACTGTCCAGAAATATATCCCGAGCGGCGCAATCGCATTCAATATCAACATAGACGGAAGAGCCAGCACACCGCAAAGAAGGATATAATTCGTAAAATCGCTCGGCAGATGGAATATCTGGCCGACAATCGCAACAGAAGAAAACACTCCTGCCATATTGAGGATTGCCGCTCCCTCACAGAAGGCTATGCTGTCCCGTTTTTTCAAGTATACATATAAAACGAGCACCTGAGATGCTACAAGTGGAAGAAAGCCTATCGCTGTTCTCGCTGCAATCGGAAGCTTATACCAAAGATTATGCGCACCGACAAGGACAACCCCCATCCCGACAAACAGTGTCCCGATTATCGAAAACAAAACAATCAGAAGATTGATTTTCTTTTTCGGAGCATATCGCGTTTTGAGTATTTCCGCGCTCTCGGGGCTGATTATCTCCTCTGTCTGCCATTTCTCTATTTCATCAAGTAACCATTTTTCTTTTCTCATTTGCAACACCTCCTTGAATTTTATTATACATAGATGTGAAAATTTTGTCAATACGCGCATAAAGGCCGCTTCAGAATGAAGCAGCCTTCAGTTATGTTATTTTAATGTTTCTTCTGCAAAAGCTATGATTTTTTCTTTTGAATCGGAAACGATTTTACCCTGTGCATAGTTTGGTTTGCCGCCACCTTTGCCGCCGAAGTTCTCATTCAATGCTTTGACAATCGGCTTTGTATCGCGTTCTGCGCTGCTGATTACATATATATAATTCTCATTGTCGTCTGTCGAAAACAGCATACAAAGCTCCGCACCTTCCGCAGAAAGCATATTGGCACAATGGCGCAACTCTTCATATGAAAGTTTTTCCGAAAAAGCCACGGCGCAGTTGTTTATTCTGATCGGAGAAAGCTCACTCCAGGCAACACGCTTTAAAAGCTCCTGATTCTCATATCTGAGCGAGCTTATGAGCTCAGTCTGCCTTTCTGCAGCCACGCTAACATCGTTTCTCGGTACAGACAGAATCTTCATCATATGCTTATTTGCACGGTTGAGCGCAGAATAATCGTTTAATGCTTCATAACCGGCAAGTACAGTCAGGCGAGTTCCTCCTTTGTTTGGCGTAGCATCAATAATCTTGACCAGACCTATCTCTCCGGTTCTCAAAACATGTGGAGCACAGCAGGCACAGCAATCTGTCCCTTCAATCGTCACAAGACGCAGATTTTCAATATTATCAAGTTTGCTCCTGTATTCAATCTCTTTTGCCTCATCATCAGACGGATAAGATATGGTAATCGCAAGATTTTTCCAAACTGTAAGGTTAACGAGCTTCTCAACCTTTTCTATATCCGCCTGTGAGAGCACTCCATCAAAAGCAACGGTCATTTCCGGTTCACTCATATGAAAACCGACATTATTGTATCCGAAAAGGGAATGAACCAGCCCCGAAAGGATATGCTCCCCGGAATGGCGCTGCATCCGGCTGAAGCGAAGCTCCCAATCCAACGTACATTTAACCGTTGCACCACGCTGAATCTCGCCTGCAACTTTATGTACTATAACACCGTCGCATATCTGAACATCCAGTACATCTGTTTCGTCTATTTTACCACAATCCGCATATTGGCCGCCACCTTCCGGAAAAAACGCCGTTCTGTCAAGCGCAACCCAAAAAGCTCCGTTCTTCTCCTCACAAGAGATTACAACCGCATCAAATTCGCGGCAATATGCATCTTTCTCATAAAGACGTTCTGTCATTACCATCATCCTCTTTCAAAATTCAAAGCTCATAAAATAATAAAAAATGTCAGGGCATAATTTTTAAATCTTATTTTTGCTTCTCAACCTTTTATTGCAGCACGCCACTCATCGATCAACCGATCCAGAGAAAATGCCGCATTGGCAGGCGATGTAGACGGCAGACATATCGCTTTTCTGCAGATTTCTTTTTCGATATATCTCCGAAAATATTTCTCTGCCGTCTTTCCATTCACAAAAATTTGTTCTATCTCTGCCGAATCCAAAATCTCAGTCAAATCATTTGCTACAACACTTTTTATAGTACTGTCAGCACTTCCCGTAATCTCACACTCAGCAATGACATCCCACAGCGCAACACCGTTATCAAGCAGCAATCGTCTCTTTTCCTCGACATTTTCCGGAACCTTACTGTCAAATATGGCAGCAATAACCTTCCAGAATCTATTCTGCGGATGACCATAAAAAAAGAGTTCAGCTCTCGACTTGACAGACGGAAAGCTTCCCAGGATTAAAATTCTGGAATTTTCATTATAAAGCGGTGGAAATGGATGCTTTATCATATAGTTCCTCCTTCTAACCCTTTAAATCATATTCTTCCGACAAAAATTATTTTATCTTGTAAAAATTATTATATCATATAAAAAATCAAATAACAATCGTCACGCCATTATTGTGCTTTAAGCAAAAACAAAGCATCGGCTCACCCGAGCCTCACTTGTCAACCGCCGGCATTTTTTCTCTCTTCATCTCACGCTGCAAGCGCTTGGAAGCGTCACCCTACAGGTTTACTTCGCAAACTGAATTAACGGCAGTGTCGCTTCCTGCTCAGAATATAGAAAAAAGAACAAGGCACACACTGTGCGCCTTGTACTTTTGGCTTTCGGCTACAAAATAGATGTACATTCTCGCAATTCAGTAAGCATCTAATTTAAAATAACCTCAATAACAGGATCTATAATTTCGGGTGAAAGTTTAGGGATTTTGAATGCTACCATATCCACTCCGTTTGCTTTGCAATCTGAAAAGTGATCTGTATAACCTTCTGTATAAAGAATTTCGCTGGCATCG